>JAEURA010000103.1 GCA_016789005.1 Anaerolineae bacterium | reverse complement strand
CAACTGGCTTGCCCAGGCGCTCAATCGAGCCTGGACAGCGGTGCATTCGTCGGGGATCGCGCCGAACTATCTGGTGACCCTGGAAGTGACCGGCAGAAAATCCGGACGGGTGATCGCACTTCCTGTCGTGGTCGCCCTCGTTGAAGGGCAGCGCTACCTGGTTTCGATGCTGGGCGACGAGGCGCAGTGGGTGCTGAACGTGCGCGCCGCCCAGGGCAAAGCTTTCATTCGCAGCGGACGCCGCATTTCGGTGCTGCTCGAAGAAGTGCCTGCTGCACAGCGCGCCCCGATCCTGAAAGCCTATCTGCGCCGCGCGCCGGGAGCGCGACCCCACATCCCCGTCAGTAAGGACGCACCTCTCGCAGACTTCGAGGGAGTCGCGGCGGACTATCCGGCATTTCGCATCGTCCCCATCGACGCATAGCCGGCAGAAATCCTTCGCCTTCCAGCTGCGCGTCGGCGATAGCTGCTTCGGATCACGGTGGGGATGCGCTTGTTCCTGAAGCGGCTGCCGGGCGGGAAAGCCCCGGAATCAGCCTGAAGGTCAGCGTGCCCCGGTAGCTGGTCAGGACTTTCTGGATGATGATGAACAGGAAGAGCAGCAGACCGATCACGATCTTGGTCCACCAACTGTTGAGCGTACCGTCGAAGTTGACATAGGTCTGGATGATTCCCTGAATCATCACGCCTAAGAATGTCCCGGCGACGAAGCCGACCCCGCCAGTGAGCAGCGTACCGCCGATCACGACGGCGGCAATGGCGTCCAGTTCAACGCCGATAGCTGCGCGCGGATAGCCGGATTTGGTATAAAGCGCGTAGACGATGCCCGCCAGTGCCGCCAAGAAGCTGCTCAAGGTGTAAACACCGATTGTGGTTCGTCCGACAGGGACGCCAAGCAGCAGGGCGGCGGTATTGTTGCCGCCCATTGCGTAAATATTGCGTCCGAAGCGAGTGTAGTGAGCAATAATGATGCCAACCACCAAAACCACCACGAAGATGAAGGCGACAAATGAGAAGCGTCCCCGGTCGGGAAAAACGTAGAAGATTTGGGAGATGTCGTTCACAAACGGATGATCAATCGGGATGGAATCTTGGCTGAGGACGAACGAACCGCCGCGCGCGAGGAACATCCCCGCTAGAGTGGCGATAAACGCCGGGATTTTGAAATAGTAGATGACCGCCCCCATCGCTGCGCCGAATGCTGCGCCGATCAGGAGGATCAAGCCAGAGGCGACCAGTGGGTGCATTCCCCATTGACCAATCGCCAGCGCACAAAAGACCCCGGTGAAGGCGATGACCGAACCGACGGAGAGGTCGATGCCGCCAGCGATGATCACGAAGGTCATGCCGACGGCGGCAATCCCTAGAAAGGATTTGTCGGTCAAAAAGTTGCCAACCACCCGCGTCGTCCCAAAAGCCGGAAAGCGCTGCCAGCCAATCAGATACAGGATAACGAACACCGCGAGGGTTGCGATCAGGGGTAGGATTCGCGATCTCATGATTGCCTTCTCAATTTCGCCCAAGCGCCTGTGAACAGCCGTCGGAAGTCTTCAGATTGCAGGAACAGGATGGCGAGGATGACCACCGCCTGAACGATCAGGTTAAATGTCGGGGGCAAGCCGCTGATGTAGATCCCTGTCTGAATACTTTGGATGATCAACGCCCCGACGACGCTCATGATCAAGTAGAAGCGCCCGCCTGTGAGCGCCGTTCCGCCGATAACCACCGCGAGGATGGCGTCCAGTTCCTTCCATAAGCCGGCGTTGTTAGCGTCCGCGCCTTTGATGTCCGCCGTGATGATCAGCCCGGTGATTGCCGCGCAGATACCAGAAATGATGTACACCAGCAGTTTGATCTTGGTGGCATCGATTCCCGCGTAAAAACTGGCGCGGTCATTCGCGCCGACGGATTCGATCAACATGCCGATAGCGGTGCTGCGTATCAGCAGCCAAACCAGCGCGACGACGATCACCGAGAGAAAGATCGGGAAGGGAAACCCCCCAATCAGCCCCGTCCCGACGAATTCAAGCGACTCGTTGCTGAAGGTTGTGATCTGCCCCTCGGTGATGAGCTGGGCGATGCCTCGCCCGATGACCATCAAGATCAACGTCGCCACGATGGGCTGTATGTCAAACAGGGCGACCAGAATGCCATTCCATAATCCGCACAGGATGCCCGCGCCGATGGCAATGGCGATCACCAGCAGCGGCGGCAGCGTCGTCGTAGAGATCAGCACGGCGGCGACCGCGCCACAAATGGCGATGACCGCGCCGACCGACAGGTCAATGCCTTTCGCGGCGATCACCAAAGTCATGCCGATGGCGAGCAAGACGGTCGGTGCGCCTCGGTTGAGAATATCGATCAGGCTGCCGATCAAGCGCCCGTCGGGTCCGACACGGATGGTAAAGAAGGTCGGAGAGATCAGCCGATTGCCGATGAGGATAAGGATCAGCGCCAGAACCGGGAACAAGAAACGACGATTTCGACTCAGAGTCTGCATCAGGTTGAATGGAGTCGGAGCGGTCGTCGGTTCAACAGCAGTTTTGGTTTCTAACATTTCTAACTCTCTGCGATCGTGTGCATAATCATTTGTTCACTGATGTCGTCGCCGGTCAATTCGGTTAGCTTCTTGCGGTCGCGCAGTACCACCACACGGTGACTGTATTCGACAATCTCCGCGAGTTCCGAGGAGATGACCAGCAGCGCCAGCCCATCAGCGCACAACCGCTTGATGAGTTGAATGATCTCGGCGTGCGCTCCGACATCGATACCGCGTGTCGGCTCATCGAGGATCAGCAGTTCGGGCTGAGAGGCTAACCAGCGGGCGAGGATGACCTTTTGCTGGTTGCCGCCAGAAAGCTGTCCAACAGGTTTGGTGCTGTCCGGCGTGACGATCCGCATCGCTTCGATCATCTCTACGGCGATTTCTTCCTGCCGCTTGCGGGAGAGGGTCTTGAACCAACCTCGTTTTGCTTGCAGCGCCAAGATGATATTCTCGCGCACACTGAGTTCGGGGATGATGCCGTCGATCTTTCGATCTTCAGGACACATGCCGAATCCTTGACCAATTGCCTGACGGGGCGACCTGATCGTTGTCTTTTGCCCCTTCACGTAGATCGTGCCGATGTCTTTCTGTTCGACGCCAAAGATCAATTTTGCGGTCTCGGTTCTGCCCGACCCTAAAAGTCCGGCTAGCCCGACGATCTCGCCCTTTGCTACGGAGAGATCAAGCGGCTCAAGCATACCTCGGCGGGCGATGCCTTCGACTTGTAAGAAGGAACGCTCATTTTGATGGGCGGCTTTGCCATTGGTGTTCCCTTCATCCGTCACGCTGACCAACTCTCGACCGAGCATCAGCGAAACCAGTTCACGCTTTGGCAGGGACGCAGCGAGGTATTCACCGATTTTTTCACCGTTGCGGAGGACGGTAATTCGGTCGGAGATTTCATAGACTTGATTGAGGAAGTGGGTGATCAGCAGGATACTGATGCCGCGCGCCTTGAGCGAACGCATGATCTCGAACAACAACTGGACTTCGTGGGCATCAAGGCTGGAAGTCGGTTCATCAAGGATCAGCACTTTTGCCGACATATCGACACCGCGCGCAATGGCGACGATCTGCTGCACGGCAACAGAAAACGCGGACAGGGTGTGGCTGGCATCGATGTCGAGATTGTAGGTCTTGAGGAGCGCCTTCGCCCGGCTGTTGATCTCGCCCGTCTTGATAAACCCCATTCGCATCGGCTGGCGTCCGAGAAATAGATTCTCGGCAACCGACAGGGTAGGGATCAGATTGATTTCTTGATAAACCGTGCTAATTCCATAAGCTTGGGCTTCGTGTGGGCTGTGTGGTTCAATCGCTTGACCTTCGAGCAGGATTGCCCCGGAGTCTTTGCGGTAAACGCCCGTGATGAGCTTAACCAGCGTTGACTTGCCCGCGCCATTTTCTCCCAATACAGCGTGAACTTCGCCAGCATAGAGGTTGAAGTCAACGTCATACAGCGCCCGAACCGGACCAAACCACTTTGTCAGCTTGCTTGTTTGCAGGACAGGCGTTTGTTTTTCGGCAGCGTCGCTCATCAACTCTCTAAACCCCATGTATTCTGAACGCTCTTTTTCGTGTAATGATAACCCGGATATGGACACGCCGACCTATTTTGGGTCGGCGTGTCCGGTTCCGAGAAGGTGGGGAACTAACCGCCGGTGCGGTTAGCCAGTTCAGCAGCCGCGGTGTCTTGGAAGTACATTGCGGACGGAACCATAATCAGCGGAGGCAGTTCTGCGCCACCCAAGTAGTCGATGATCGCTTGGTAAGCCGGACCACCCATGTAGGGACTGAGCAGAACCGTTGCGTTGGCCTTGCCATCGATCAGCATTTGCAGTTCGTCATTGGTGGCATCGACCGAGACCGTGAGGATGTCAACGGCGGGGGTGATTCCAGCTTCTTCCATCGCCTGAATCGCGCCGATGAGCATGTCATCGTTATGGGCGAACACCGCGCAAATCGTAGAGGGATCCATTGAGCTGAGGAAGCTTTCCATAACCGTCTTGCCGCCGCTGCGGGTGAAATCGCCCGACTGCGAAGCAATAATCTGAATCTGAGGGAACAGCGCTATCGCATCCGCAAAGCCCGTTGCGCGATCAATCGCGGGGCTGGAGCCGACGGTGCCGTACAGTTCCACAACATTGCAGGAAGCGCGATCTGCGGTGGCGGTCGCCAACCACGCGCCAGCCAAACGACCTTCGTAAACGAAGTCCGATGCCACGCGGGTGATGTACAGCGACGGGTCAGCGGTCACGCCACGGTCGATGATCAGGACGGGAATTTCAGCATCCGCCGCTTCTTGCAGAACATCATCCCATCCGGTTTCGACGATGGGCGCGAGGATAATGGCATCAACACCCTGCGCGATGAACGAACGGAGCGCAGCGATCTGGTTCTCTTGCTTCTGCTGACCGTCAGAGAACAGCAGGTTGATGCCCATCGCTTCAGCTTCTGACATCATGGCATTGGTGAAGTCCGTGCGCCAGCCGCTTTCAGAACCCGTTTGGGCGAAACCAATGGTCAGTCCTGCGCCGGAAGAGTCCTGCGCGTGAGCCACGAACAGGATGGATGTGAAGGCGAGGACGAGGACGAGTAGGGCTGACAAGAACAGTTTGTGCGAACGCATTGTGGCGGTTCCTCCTCATGAAGAAAAGTGCGTGAAGCGGGATATCGGCAATTTTGGGTACCCATACTTCGAGTATATGAAAGTGCCGGCGAAGGACTTTCATCCACATGGATGATTTATGGTTCAACTCTAGGATGATGGTCGCGTTGGACACATGTCTTATACTCAAGGAGGGAATGAGGGGTACTGCATGGTTCCAAAAGTGACCCGCCGTCTGCAGAACAAACTGATCTTCGCCTTCGTCGTGGTCCTGCTGATCCCGACCGGCATCATCAGCTTTTACAGCCTGCGCACCGCCGCCAGCACGCTCATCCAGAAGATCGGCGCGGAAGAGCTGCGCACGCTCGTCTCACAGGCGAATGACATCGAAAAGCGCCTGATCGATGTCAAGGAAGATCTGATCTTTCTGAGCCTTGCCCCGCCGACCCGCCGCTATGCCAGCATCATCAACGGACTGCCCGACCCCAACGATGTCTACCGCGACGCCGAGGTCGCCCTGCTGCGGACCTTTCTGGATCGCTCGACCATCCATCAGTATCTTGACTTTCGGATCATCGACCTCGCCGGGCAGGAACTGCTGCACGTCGATTCGACCGGTGAAATCCTGTCGAGCGAGGATGACGTGAACGTTGCCGGCGAAGCCTATTTCAACCAGGCGATTGGGCTGCCCTCCACCCAGGTGTTCATCTCTGATTATGATCTGGTGCGAACCGAGGGCGTGATCGAGCAGCCCTACGTGCCGATCCTCTACTATTCCGTCCCGCTGGAGGTTGATGGTGCGAATGTCGCGGTGCTGGTGGCGAAGGTCAGCCTTGAACCGCTGTTCTGGGACATCACCTCGCGCAGCGCAGCGCCGATCTTCCTGGTCAACCGCGACGGCAGCTATCTGATCAATCCCGACTCGAATCGGCTGTACGGGCGCATCCTCAACACGTTCGTCACCTTTGACGGCGAGCGCTCGCGCGAGGATGTCATCACCATGTTCGGGAGCGACCAGGGTATCATCACCCAGTCGTCGGACATGCCCGACTCGCTCCAGGTCTTCGTGCACATCCGACCGGAGACGCAGATTTCCATTCGCTGGCTGCTGATCCGGGCGATCCCGATCAGCGCCATCCTGGGCGAGGTCAATGCCACCCAGCAGGTGGCGATTCTGCTTTCGCTGATCTCGCTGCTGGCGGCGATCCTGGTCGCTGTCCTGCTGACTCGCAGCATCGTCCGCCCGATTCGCCAGCTCTCTGAAGTAGCCGACAGCGTTCGCCAGGGTCGATGGGACGTCATCGTCCCGGGCACGGGTGGGCGCGACGAGATCGGGCATCTGGCGGACGCCTTCGACGGCATGCTGCGCGAGCTGAAGAGCGTCTATGGCAGCCTGGAGGCGCGCGTCGCCAGCCGGACCGCCGAACTCTCGTCCGCCAACCTCAAACTGAGCGAGGCGAATCGCAAAGCCGAAGAGGCGAGCCGCGCCAAGTCGCTCTTCCTCTCCAACATGAGCCACGAACTGCGCACGCCGCTGAACGTCATCATCGGCTATTCGCACTCCATACTGGTCATGCCCCAGATGTTCAACAACGTGCCGATCCCGGAAACCTACCGACCTTATCTGAAGCTGATCGAGGACAACGGGCACTACCTGATCGGCTTGATCAACGACATCCTCGATCTCAGCAAGATCGAGGCGGGCAGGCTGGAACTCGCGCCGACGATGGTCGATCTTCCGGAGATTTTCCGGGGTGTGCTGGCGACGGCGACCGGGCTGCTGAAGGACAAGGCGCTTCAGCTTCGCCCGGATTATCCCGAAGACCTGCCGCCGGTGTGGGCGGACCCGATGCGCGTCCGCCAGATCACCCTGAACCTCCTGTCCAACGCCGTGAAATTCACCAACAGCGGCAGCATCACGCTGCGCGCCCAGGTCACCGACGAGGTGTGGGTATCTATCTCGGTCATCGATACCGGCATCGGCATCCCCGAAGATGCGCGAACCGTGATCTTCGACCGCTTCCGGCAGATCAGCAGCGGCAAATTCAGCGAGATCGAAGGGACCGGTCTGGGGCTGGACATCAGCAAACAGCTCAGCCAGCTTCACGGCGGCGATCTGACGGTGGCGAGCGAGGTGGGCAAGGGCAGCAAGTTCACGTTCACCCTGCCGGTCGCCACCGCAGAACAGCGCGAAAGCGCGGCAGCGCCGGCGCTGCTGAACGAATCGTTCACCATCTTCGAGCGCAGCGGGCTGTTGGACCAGGAAGTCTGCTCGATTCTGCTGGTCGAAGACGAAGTGAGCATGCGCGAACTGCTGCGCCGTGCGCTGGAAGTCGCCGGTTACATCGTCATCGACACGCACGATGGCGGGCAGGTGATGGAACTGGCGCTGGGATTGCTGCCCAACCTGATCATCCTGGATGTCAACCTGCCGCATGTCAGCGGATGGGATGTGATCGCCCAGCTGAAGGGTGACCCGGCGACGGCGGATATTCCCGTCATCGTCTGCACTGCCTCAACGGATCGGACGCGGGCGGCGGTGCTGGGGGCTGCTGACTTTATTGCCAAGCCGGCGACCCCGGAACAGGTGATCGATGTCGTACGCGAACGACTGCTTCGGGTAGAGAGATAAAGGGACATGGGCTACATCTTGCTTGTCGAGGACAACAAGGACAACGCGGATATGATCATCCATATTCTGACATCCGCGCGTTACGAGGTGCGCCATTTCACGCGCGGACTCCCGGCTGCCAGGGAAGCGCGGCGCGATATGCCCGAACTCATCCTGATGGATTTCAACCTGCCGGATGTGGACGGCAGGACTCTGAGCCTGGTGCTGGCGCAGCAGTTGGGCGGCAGCAGCGCCCCGCCGATCATCGCCTGCACTGCTCGCGTGGGCAGCGTCGAGGCGAAGCTGGCGGAGCGATTCGGCTGTTCCGCCTTTCTGCGCAAACCATTTTCGCCGGAAGATCTGCTCACCCTGGTGCAGCGCTTCGTCGCGCCGCCGGTTCGGAGCGATTGACGCTCGGTCGCCGCTGTGCGTTCGGGTGATCGCCAGGAGGAAAGATGACGACGCCACAGACAGGAAGAGTGCTTATATGAAGACATTATTGGATCGTCGGGCTTTTTTGCGGGGGACTGCCGGCGCGCTGGGATTGGGCGGGCTGCTGCCGATTGCCGGGCTGCTGGAGAAGATGCCGCTTCGGCAGGCAGGGGTGGACCCGCTGCGCGCCGCGATGATGAACGATGGCTTGGTCGTCAGCTGGGGGGCGCAGGGCAAGCTGGCGGCAGAGCAGATGGGGCGCTGGTTGGGGGTCGAGATCGAGTGGTTTGACGGCAATCTCGATCTCAACCAGCAGCGCGCCAACATGCGCGAGATCGCTGAACGCGACTGGGATTTCGTCGCCGTACAGCCCGGCAGCATCGGCACGCTGGTTGAATCGACCGAGGAACTGACCCGGCGCGATATCCCGGTCGTCGATATGGACACGCTGATCGCGCCGTTCCCACTCCTCCAGGAGATCGGCATCCTCACTTTCATCACGCCGGACAACGTCCAGATGGCGGAAAGCGTCGTCCAGGCGCTCGTCGACAAGATGGGCGGCGAGGGCAAGATCGCCCATACCTGGGGGCGGCAGGGTCACACCGGTGCGCAGGGACGGGCGCAGGGGTTTTACAATGTGATTCAGCGCTACCCAAACATTGAAGTGGTGGACGATCAGCCCGGCGACTGGAACGTCGAGATGACCACCGAGATCTGGGAGGTGCTGCTCAACCGCCATCCTGATCTCAAAGCGGGATTCCTGCATAATGATGATATGGCTCTGGCGGCGCGCCGCGTCGTCGAACGGCACGGCATGCAGGATCGGGTGGTTCTGGGCGGCGTAGACGCCATGATCCCGGCGATTCAGGCGGTTGGCGAAGGTCGCTTGCTGGCGACGGCGCGCAACTCATCGCCGCGCGTTCACGGTTGGGCGGTGCTGGCGGGGTATTATGCCGCGACGATGGGTCTGGAGCAGGCGAGGCTGGATATTCCGCCGATGATCGTCGCCGATGGCACGCTGATCACGCTTGACGTTCAGAGCGACCCCGAACTCGTCAATGAACCCTGGAAGATTCGCGGTTATGGGCGCAACAATCTCGATTCGTTCATCTGGGCGGAACAGCAGCTTGTTTTCTGATCTGCTGCGCCTGGGACCCCGCTACCTGCTGTTCGGCATGCTGGCGGCGGTACTGGCGGCGCTGCTGATCCTCCAAGGACAGTTCTCCGCGGCACTGGTCCCCGTCGCCGATGCTGTCGAGCGCCTGAGCGTGGTCGGCGATCTCTCCTGGGAGGTTGTCGAAGCGCGGCTGAGCGCCGAACGCTTCCTGGGTTCGGAGGAAGCCGACGATTACCGGGTTGGCGAAAGCGCCCTTGGCGCGCTGGTCGAACGGCTTGACGAGTCGCCGCAAAGTCTTGCTTCGCTCGATTATCTCATGCTGCAAGACCTCATCGCCGCCGGAGTGAACTACGTCAATGCCTTTCGCGCCCTGGGGGGAAGGTTGGGCGAAGGCGCAGGGGCAGCGCAGGATGCCATGCGTCAGAACCTCGACCTGACAACGCGCCGGCTGGATGCCGAAAACGCCGCCTTGTTCCAGCGAAGCCTGGGCGAAATCGATGTGGCGCTTCAAACCTTTTCCGGGAAGATGGAACGTCTGAGCCTGGTCGTGCTGGCGCTGCTGATGCTGGTCTTTGGCGCGAGTGCGGCGCTGGTCGTCCGAGAATCGCGGAGGACGGTGGGATCCCTGCGCCGGATCGCCCAGGCTGCCAACCAGATCAGCCTGGGCAACTTCGACGCGCGCATCAATCTTGCCGAGGAGCGCGATCCAGCGGTATTGCAGCTCGGCGCGGCGTTTAACCGCATGGCTGAGAACCTTGACCTGGCGATGAAATCCGAGACCGCAGCCAACGAACAGAACCGCCTGCATCTGCTCAAGCTGGCGCGACAGGAGCGTATGACGGCGATCCTCGAAGAACGCCAGCGCATCGCCAGAGAGCTGCACGACAGCGTCAAACAGCAGTTGTTCAGCATTACCCTTTCGGCGGGCGCGGTATTGAACCTGCTGACTGATGCGCCGGAGCAGGCGCGGGTTCACCTGGAACACATCAAGCAGGCGGGGCATTATGCTCAGTCGGAGATGACCGCCCTGGTTCAGGAGCTGGCTCCGGTCCCACTTCAGGATAAGCGTCTGGAAGACGCCCTGCTGGATTATTTGCATCCCTTATGCGAGGCGCACCGTCTGAAGCTGCTGTGGCGCGTCGAGGGGACCAACACGCTGACCATCGCCCAGGAACACGCTTTGTTTCGCGCCGTGCAGGAGGCGGTCGCCAACGTCGTCCGTCACAGCGGCGCATCGATCCTGCGTGTGGCGCTCACTTTTGGCTTGCTCACCCACGTCATCGTCGAGGACAATGGGCAGGGTTTTGCGGTGGATTTAGTGCCGCCGACTTCGACCGGCTTGTCGATGATGCGCACACGGCTGAGGCGCGTGGGCGGGCGCTACGACTTACAAACGGCTCCTGGCGCGGGGACGCGCCTGAACATTATGCTGGATTTGCGGCGAAAAGGATTGTTATGAACGAGCTTGAGACGACGACCATTCGAGTCATGATCGTGGACGATCACGGCATGGTGCGCTTCGGGCTGCGAGGCTACATCGAGACCATGCCAGGTCTGAAGGTGGTTGGCGAAGCCGGCAGTGGGGAAGAGGCGCTGCGCCTGCTCGAAACGACCGAGGTGGACATCATTCTGATGGATCTCGTCCTGCCGGGGATGAGCGGCGCCGATGCGACCGGCATCATCGCCGAGCGCTACCCGGAGGTTCGCGTCATCATCATGACCAGTTTCATCGACAGCGCGCATGTCCTCCCGGCGATTCGCGCCGGGGCGGCGGGGTATCTGCTCAAGGATATTCTGCCCGACGATCTGGCGAAGGCGGTGATCGCCATCCACAAGGGGCAGTCGGTCATGCATCCGAAAGTGATCACCCAGATCGCTGCCAATCTCGCCCCTGCCAACCAGAACGAAATCGAACTGGTCCAGTCGTTGAGCGAGCGCGAACTCGACGTACTGCGCTTGCTGACGCGCGGGCTGCAAAATCACGAGATCGCGGTAGAGCTTTCGGTGAGCGAGAACACCGTGCGCACCCATGTCAGCAACCTGCTGACCAAGCTTGACCTGCGCGACCGAACACAAGCTGCCCTGTTCGGAGTTCGCTTCTTCGAATACCTCGCCTAACCGATTGTTCCAGGAGTACAATCTTTCCAGAATGCGTGAAATGAGGGGAGAACTTGACGACGATTCCTGAACTCATGAAGGCGGTGGTGCTGGAAGCCCCGCAGAAGCTGGTCACCAAACAGATTCCTGTACCTCAACCGGATGCCGGATGGGTGCTGCTCAAAGTCGGTGCGGCGTCGATCTGTGGATCGGACGTGCTGCGCGTATGGAGCGGTCACGCGCGCGTCCTGCCTATCGTCCTGGGGCACGAGTGCGCTGGGACGGTGGTCGCCGTCGGCGCAGGCGTTGATCATCACCTCATCGGGCGGCGCTTCGCCTTGATCCCGCTGATTCCGAACATGGAGTCGCCGATCAGCGCGATGGGCTTCTATTCTTCCTCGCCCGGATACTCCTTCATCGGCTCGCGGATCAACGGCGGCTTTGCCGAATACGTGGCAGCGCCGGCAGCCAACATCATCGCCATCCCGGACGGGGTATCTGCGGAGATCGGTGCGCTGCTGGAACCCTGCACGGTCGCTCACCATGCCCTGAATCGCGGCGGCGGCGTGCGCGGGAGGTCGGTCGCCGTCTTCGGCGTTGGCTCTATCGGTCTGCTCACCATTCAGGTGGCGCGGGCGCTCGGTGCGGCGCGCATCATCGCCGTCGACATTTCCGAGCATCATCTCCAGGCTGCGGCGCAGTTCGGAGCAGATGAGATGGTCAACGCACAGACCGGCGATGTGGCAGAGGCGATTCTGCGTCTGACCCAGCACGGCGTCGATCTGTCGGTTGAAGTGGCGGGGGTGCCGTCGACGCTGATGCAGGCGGTGCTGAGCACGCGCGCCGGCGGTGATGTCGTGCTGGTCGGCAATCAGCCGGTCTCCAGGCAGATTTCCCTCGATCTGTTCGAACAGTTCATGCGCCGCCAGTTGAACATGCACGGCTCCTGGATGTCGTATTCTGCGCCGTTTCCCGGCATGGAATGGCAGAGCATCCTCGACATGATGAAGGCGGGACGGCTGGCGCTCGAAGAGATGATCACCCACCGGGTCGCGCTCGATCATCTGCCGGAGATGTTCGATCAGATTCACCAGGGCGGTCTCGAATATCGCAAGATCATGGTGCTGCCGTAAGGAAGTGATGCGCCGCCAGCGTCTACCGTCCTGTCTGAATTCACCTGAGGAGTAGATGTCATGTCGGCAGACAAGCAGTTTCTGGAAGCTAACGCCAGTAAAGAGGGCGTCGTCACCACCGCCAGCGGGCTGCAGTACAAAGTCCTGACGCAGGGAACGGGCAAACGCCCGTCCAGCGCCAACAGCGAAGTGGAAGTCCACTACGAGGGACGGCTCATCAACGGCAAGGTGTTCGACAGTTCCTATCAGCGCGGCGAAGCGATCACTTTTTTCCTGAACCAGGTCATCGCCGGTTGGACCGAGGGCGTCCAGCTGATGCCGGTCGGCTCCGTCTATGAACTCTACATCCCGTCGGAGCTGGGTTATGGGGCGCGCGGCGCGGCAGGTGTGATTCCGCCTAACGCCACGCTGATCTTTAAGGTCGAACTGCTCAACGTCTATTAGAGCCAGTTATGAACTTCTGCGGCAACCTCACCCCTGTATCCCCTCTCCCACGCGCGCGGGGCGAGGGGAACTGACTCCCCCTTCTCCCCGTTTTGTGGGAGAAGGGGGCTGGGGGGTTGAGGGGAGAAAAGTTCATAACAGGCTCTAGGGAGGAATGAGGGGTGAGGGAGAGGCTTTGAGGACCGACGGGTGCATCCGATCATTCTGGCGC
>JAEURA010000333.1 GCA_016789005.1 Anaerolineae bacterium | reverse complement strand
GATCTTCATCGAGCCATGCGTAGGACGGTCCCATCCCTTCGTAGAAGAATCCGGCGCTGGTTTCCAGGACGGGGGTCCCATCGGTTCGGAAGAGGTTGAATGAGAAGCTGAAATCGCTGACGGGCGAGTAGATGATGACGGTGGTCTCGTCGGGCGAGAAGGCGGCTGACGCGCGATTGCTGTTGAAGGGGCTGACCAGCGGAGTCAGCGCCGGCGTCTCCAGGTCCAGCAGCGCCGCCTCGACGCCCTCGCCACGAAAGACGATGAATCGGCTGGACGGCGACCAGGTGATGTGAGGGTTCGCCACGCCGACCCGGCGCTGGTCGATCACGTCGAGCGTGCCGGCGTCGAAGAGCAGCGCCTGCGTTTCGCCGTCCACCATTCCCGCGATGGCGATGTGACTGGCATCCGGCGACCAGGCGAATTTCGGCGGTCCCGCGAACTGCGCCGGGATCGCCGCCGACGCCGCGCTGCCGCTGTCGGGGTCACGGACGACCAGAGAATAAGCGCCGGCGGAGCTGACGGCGCTGCTTTCCAGGGTAGCAAGTCGTGTCGAATTCGCCGACCATGCCAGGTCCAGCAGCGCGCGCCCGGCGAGAGTCTGGGTCCGTCCGGTCGCGAATTCGGTCAGCGTGAGGGGAAAGCCGCCCTCGGTCGATGCATCCAGGGTGACGGCGAACCGCCCATCGGGGCTGTGATAGGCGTGGGTCGTCTCTGAGGGGGGAGGCGCGAGGTAGGAGCGCAGCGAACCGCTTGAGATGTCGAAGACGGTGCGCAGGCGTTCGCCGTATGGCACGTAAAACTCCACGCAGTCTTCCCCAGCCGCCGCCTGAGCGTTCGCCCAGCCCACGCCGCCGAGGATCAGGACGATCAACCCGATGACTCCTGATCGAAGGTGCTTCATGGCGTTGATTCCGTTGGTCTTCAGGTGCAGGCAATTGCGTCCAGCATACACCCATTCTGGATCGGCGCGGGAAGAGGAGGGGCGATTCTTGAGCATGTCTGCAAACCCGGTTTTCACACAACCTCACCCCCTGCCCCTCTCCAATTGGAGAGGGGCGGTTGAGCGCAGCGAAACGGGGTGAGGTGAGCCGTTTGCAGACAGACCCTAGCGTCGCGCCTGGCGGGGGTCGAGCGCATCGCGCAGTCCATCGCCGAACAGGAAAAAGCACAGGACCGTCACGGTGATGGCGATGCCCGGAAAGAACACCAGATGGATGCCGCGATCAAAATAGGATCGCGCCTCCGTCAGCATGTTGCCCCAGGTCGGCGTCGGAGGCTGCACGCCCAGTCCCAGGAAGCTCAGCCCCGACTCCAGCAGGATGAGCGCCCCGGCATTGATGGTCATGGAAATGATGGCGATGGAAAGCACATTCGGCAGGATGTGCCGCACCATCAGCCGCAGCCGGGTGCTGCCCAACGCCCTGGCGGCGAGGACGTACTCCTGATGCTTGAGCGTGATGGTCTGTCCGCGAATCAGGCGCGCCGTCTCGATCCACCCCAGCCCCGCCAGAAAGAGGATCAGGGTCTCTGCCGAGGGGGACCAGATCACGGTGGCGATGATCAGCAGGAACAGCGCCGGAATAGAACTGAGCGTGGTGATCAGCCACAGGATCAGGTCGTCCACCACGCCCCCGACGAAGCCCGCCAGGATTCCCACCATGACCCCGATCGACATCGACACCGTGCTGGCGACATAGGCGACGGCGAGCGAAATACGCCCCCCAAAGAGCAGGCGGATCAGCAGATCCCTGCCCAGGTGATCGGTCCCAAAGGGGTGTTCCGTGCTCGGCGGTTGATAGCGGTCGCGCACGCTGGTCGATTCAACATCGACCTTCAGAACATTCTCGACCACCGGCGGTCCCAGGACACAGACGAACGTCAGGAAGAACAGCACGCTTGCCGCCAGCAGGGTGAGACGATCCCGCAGGAGCCGACGTAAGGCGCTGCCCCACAAAGTGGATCGACTGCTGATATTCATCGGTCGCGACTGCGGATCGGTCGTCACAAGCTTCCCTGCATTTGTAAGCTAATAGCGCACACGCGGGTCCAGCAGACCATAGAGGATGTCCGACAGCAGCACACCCAGGGTGAAGACGACAGAGCTGAACAGCACGGTCCCCATGATCAGCGGAAAATCGCGCTGCGAGATCGCCGTGATCACCATACGCCCCATGCCGGGCCAGCTGAACACCTGCTCCGTGATCACCGAACCGCCGATCAAACCCCCCAGAGCGGGTCCCAGAAGGGTGGCGACCGGGATCAGGGCGTTGCGCATGACATGGCTGAGAAACACCGAGCGCTCATTCAGTCCTTTGGCGCGCGCCGTTCGGACGTAGTCCTGTCCCATGATTTCCAGCGCCTCCGCCCGGACGTACCGGGAAATCGAGGCGACGATGCCCAGCGCCAGGACCGCAACCGGCAGAATCATGTGCGATGCCACATCCCACAGCGCCAGACCGGCGTCCGGGTCGGTGAGGTCCTGTCTGCCGCCCAGGGGCAGCCACTTGAGCTGGACGCTGAAGATGATGATCAGCAGCAGCCCCAGCCAGAATCCCGGCAGAGACGTGCCGACGACCGAGAAGAAGCGTATCGCCTGGTCGATGACCGACCCGTGCCGCGCCGCCGCGATCAAGCCCAGGACGATGCCGGCGCTGTAGCCGACCAGCAGCGCCGCAAGCATCAGCTGCAGCGTCGCCGGGATACGCTCGGCGATCAGCTCCAGAACAGGGCGCTTCTGCACCAGCGAGTTCCCCAGATCGCCCCTCAGCAGCCCTTTGCGCACGCCCTGGACATCGCCGCTTCCGTCGCCATCGACATCGATCTGCGTCCAGTCGTTGCCCACCAGCCAGTAGAGGTACTGGGTGAGGGGTGGGTCATCCAGCCCAAGCTGACGCCGCAGGCGCGCGCTTCCCTCGGCGGTGACCTCCGGGTTGAAGGTGAGCATACTGACCGGGTCGCCGGGCGCTGCCTGCATCAGCAGGAAGGAAATCACGGTGATGCCGAACAGCGTAGGCACTGCCTGAAGGAGCCGGCGGATGAGGTATTTTGTCATGTTCAGTCGCCGTTCACGGCGTTACAGTCCAAAGGGATCATCCAGCCAGGGATACTTGTCGGTGCGCACATTCCGGTAGGGAATCTGCTGGTAGTACGGCACGAGCGCGCCGGGCGCGCCGGCGTAAAAGACCGCCGAGGCGATCGGCGCGAACGCCGCATAGAAGTGCTGCGTCGACTTGACCACCAGACAGCGCTTCCGGGTTGGGTCGATCCCGAAATTGGAAAAAACCTGCGGGCTGAGCACCTGGGTTCGGCTGCTGTTGACGATGATGTCGATGCCCCGTCCGCGCAGAGCGACCGTATCCCCGCAGGGCAGCTTCACCGGTTCGGCGCCCTGCTGCTCGAATTCCTGCGCCATATTGGCGGCGACGCCGATGACCTCGACCTCCAGATCGACCGGATCGCCGGACATCGGACCCATCTTGCCGCCGATGCGCAGCTGCAGCTTCGCCCCAACCCCCGCCCGCTTGGCAATATCGACCACCACCGGGTCCCAGATCATGGCGATGCCCGCGTCGGTGATCCCGCGCTCCAGCAGGGCTTTCAGGGCGAAGGTCGAATCGCTGGGCGCGCCGCCGCCAGGATTGTCGGTGATGTCGGCGATGACCACCGGCTTGCCCGACTCGGCATAGTCCGCAACTCGGCTGAGCACGTCCGCCAGCGGGCTTGGCTGCTGATCCACGTCATGCCGTAGGGCGAAGAATTTTCGTCCCAGCTGCTCGGCGAGCGTCTGAGCCTTGGGAACGTCGTTGTCGGTGACGACCAGCATGCGCACGCCCATGTCCGCCACATCGCCCCAGGGGAAACCGTGCGCCAGCGAGATCGACAGGACGCCGTCCTGACCTTCGAGCGCCATCATCTCGTCCACAAAACCGCGCATGGGCTGCCGGGTGGTTGGGAAAAGACCGACCATGCGGCAGTCGAACAGCGCCATGACGGGCTTGATTTTCCCCTCGGCGGCATCCGCCAGGAGCGCGAACAGCTCCTTTGCCCGTTCCAGGACATCGACATGCGGATATTCTTTGTAGATGACCACCACATCCGCCTGGTCGAGCAGGTCCTGGGTCAAATGGCAGTGCAGATCGAGTTCGACCCCGATCCTGGCGTCTTTTCCGACGATCTCCCGCACCCGCGCGGTCAGGTCGCCTTCGCAGTCGTCATACCCCTGCGCCACCATCGCCCCATGCAGATCGAGCATCACGATGTCGACCGGCATTGCCGCTTTCAGATCGGCGAGCAGTTCATCGCGAAGCTGCTCGTATGCCGACCGCACGGTATAGCCCGCCGGCTCGGCAAAGGCGGACAGGCTGGCGACGAAGTCATAGCCGCGTTCACGCGCCATCTTCTTGATGGTGTTGATGCCCTCGAACCAACCGCTGAACTGCGGATCGTCGGCATCGCTGTCGGAGGCGCGCAGCACCTGGAAATCGGCGATGGTCGTGGGAAATGGTGAAAAAGTATTCGTTTCGGTAGCAAGACCCGCCCAAAACATTTTCATCTGTTGTTCTACCTCCGCGTGAAGCGTAGAAGGGGCAGATTATAGCCGGGGAACATGCGCCCGCAAAAACCGTTCTATCCGCCTTTTGCGGAGTGACCGTCAGGTTGTTATGATCTAATCTCAGTGATGTAATTTTGCGCCTTCTTTCTATCAAGGATTCTGTCCTTCCCAGGAGGCTTCACAACATGTGGAGAAGAGCGTTCTTTGTTTTGCTGGCACTCGTCGTTTTGTCCGGGGCAGCGGTTTCCGCACAGGAAACCAAAACTATGGTGTGGGCATTTCCAGCCGATTCGACCACCTTCAACAGCATTCTGCAGATCGAAAGCGTCGATTCACTGGTGCAGGCGCTCGTCTTCCCGTCGCTCAATCGGTACGACCTGGAGACAGGTCAGCCCATCCCCTATCTGGCGAGCTGGGAAATCTCCGAGGATGGCTTGACCTACACGTTCAGCATCGACGAAGCAGCGGTCTGGAGCGACGGCACGCCGATCACCTCGACGGATGTGGCTTTCACGCTGAACGCGATGGCGAGCGAGAATGTGGAGACCTTCCGGGCAATCGCCGGGCTGCAAGGGATCAATATCGTCGACGACAAGCATTTCGAAATCGTCCTGGCGGCTCCCACCTGCGGTTTGTTCAGCCAGATCGGGGTTCCGATCATGCCGGCGCACAAGTTCGCCGCCGACTACAGCGACTTCATGACCTCGGAATTCAACACCAATCCCGATGTCAGCGGCGGACCTTACAAGCTGGTCGAACGTGCGGTCGATGAATTCCTGCGCTTCGAAGCTAACGACACCTTCTTTTTGGGCAAGCCCAATATCGATCAGATGCTGCTTCAGGTCATCGTCGATCCGCAGGTCGCCATCCAGTCCGTGCAAAGCGGTGAATCTGATTTCGTGACCGGCTTGAGCAGTGAAACGGTCGCGCCCTTTGTCGATAACCCGGCTTTCACGGTGCATCCGATGGAACTGAACGGCTGGCGCATCATGCTGTTCAACCATGCCGATCCCGCCCAGCCGTCGCCGGCGCGCGACGAAGCCGGCGCGCTGATCGAGCAGCCGCCCCATCCTATCCTCGGCGATGCGCGCGTTCGGCAGGCGCTGATCATGGGTTGGGATCACGAGGATGGCGTCTTTCTGACCGGCGCAGGCGCGCGCCGCCTGGTCGGTCCCGTCGCGCCTATCCTGGCAGACGCCTATAACAACGATCTCACCCTGTATCCCTACGACTCCGAGGCTGCCGCTGCCCTTCTTGACGAAGCCGGCTGGGTGCTGAATGGCGACGTGCGGGAAAAAGATGGCGTTCCGCTGGCGCTGGAACTGGCATATCTGGCACAGTTCGAAGACATCGCAGCCGTCGTCGCCGACTACTGGACCGATCTGGGCGTCGAAGTGACCCTGACGACCGGCGAGCAGGGCGCGATGATCGGCGAGAAACTCGGACCTCAGGCATTTGACGTCTTCATGATTCAGGCGACCTGGAATGAGCCGACGCCGGACGTGCTGCTGAACTTCCTGTGGAGCGGCGCCAACGACTTCGGCACCAATTTCGGCTCCTTCGTCAATGAGGAATTTGACGGGCTGCTGGCGGAACTGGCGACAGCCGACTGCGCGCCGGAAGCCCGGAAGCCGCTCTATGATCGCGCCCAGGAGATCATGCACGACGGCGCGGTCACCGACTTCGTCAGCACCGTGGTCAACTACAACGTCACCAGCGCCCGTATCGGCGGCATCAGCTTCACGGCATGGGGATTCACCCCCACCTGGACGTGGACGATCAACGAATAGCCTTTTCGCCCCGCGCATGACGGCGGTGGGGATATACCGATCGGTGTATCCCCACTTTGTTGAAACCCATGTGCAGCACACCTACAAGAAGGACGAAATGAAAGAGTTTGCGGGTTTTGACGCATTCCTCAGAGAAATCATGGAAGCGTGGCACATCCCCGGCGTGGCGGTCGCTGTTGTCAGAGACGGCGCGCTGGTTTATGCCGAAGGGTTCGGCTATCGCGATGTTGAAAATCAGCTCCCGGTGACTCCTGAGACGCTGTTCGCTATTGGCTCTTCCTCCAAGGCATTCACCGCCACCGGCGCCGGGATCATGGTCGATGACGGAAAACTCGACTGGCACACGCCGATCCGCAAATGGCTGCCCGCCTTCGAGCTGAAAGACCGCTTCGCTACAGAACGCATGACCCTTGCCGATCTGCTCTGTCATCGCTCCGGGCTGCCGCGCCATGATCTTCTGTGGTACAACGCCGCCTTCAGCCGCGAGGCGCTGATCGACCGCTTCAAGTATCTCGAACCCACCAAAGACTTCCGCACCTTCCTCCAGTATCAGAACCTGATGTACCTGACCGCCGGCTATCTGTCGGGGGTGGCGAACGAAACCTCCTGGGAAACGCTCATCGAGGAGCGCCTCTTCAAACCGCTGGAGATGCGCAGCAGCAACCTCTCTGTGACCCGATCGCAGGCGAGCGACAATCACGCGCTGCCCTACGCGATGACAGGTCTGCGATCGACCGAGTACAAGCGCGTGCCGTTCCGCAACATCGACACGGTCGGTCCGGCGGGGTCGATCAATTCCAACGTGATCGACATGGCGAACTGGCTCATCATGAATCTTTCCGGCGGTAAGTTCAAAGATCAGCAGGTCGTCGCCGAAGCCACGCTCGCCGAAATCCACTCCGTGCAGATGCCCATCATCCCGGCGGCGATGATGTTCCCGCCCCTCGATACGCACCCCGAGGTGGGACAAGCCGGCTATGGATTCGGCTGGTTCATCCAGCAGTATCGCGGTCACCGGTGGATTCATCACGGCGGCTCAATCGACGGTTTCGTCGCCCTGGTATCGATGCTGCCCACAGAAAAGATCGGCGTCGCCGTCCTGACGAATCTGGGCGGACGCATGACGCCCCCGATTATCGCCTGCAATATTCAGGATCGTCTGCTGGGTCTGGAGCCGATGGACTGGAATTCGGCGTGGCGCGGGTTTTTCGACAAGGCATTCGGGGCGGTCGAAGAGGCGAACGACAAGCTGCTGAAAGAACGCGTTCCCGATACCAAACCCTCGCACCCTCTGGAAGATTACGCCGGCGAGTACGAGCATCCCGGTTATGGCGTCGTCAGGATCGAATGCGGCGATGAAGGGCTGGCGGCGATCTACAACGAGCGGCGGCTCCCGCTGGAACATCATCACTATGACACGTTCCTCTCTATGTCCGACGAGATGCCCACCTATGTCCCGGTCGTCTTCTCACTGGGTGTGGACGGTTCGGTGAGCGCAGTTTCCATCCCGTTTGAGCCATCTGTGGAAGCGATCCGCTTCACTCGAAAGCCGCCGCCTGAGCAGCAAGCGCAGGCTGAATCCGACGCACAGAGCGATCAGACAGCAGGAGAGGTCGATGAGCCAGTCAAGCTTTGACAAAATCGTCGAGATCGTCAGAGGCGCGATGACCCAGCACCACGTGCCCGGCGTCGCGCTGGGCGTGGTCGCGGACGGTCAGACCTATTCGACCGGGTTGGGCATTACCAGCGTCGACAATCCGCTGGAGGTGACCGATGCCACCCTGTTCCAGATCGGCTCCGTCAGCAAAACCTACACCGCGACCGCCATCATGCGTCTGGTCGAGATGGGCAAGCTCGATCTCGATGCGCCCGTCCGCCGCTATCTGCCCGACTTCAGGGTCGCCGACGAATCGGTCGCCGCGATGGTGACGGTGCGCCATCTGATCACCCACAGCGCGGGATGGGAGGGCGACATCTTCACCGATACCGGCGCGAACGACGACGCTCTGAAGCTCTACGTGGAGCAGCTGGCGGGCGCGGAACAGCTGGCTCCGCTGGATACGCTTTTTTCCTACAACAACGCCGCCTTCGCCGTCGCGGGACGGCTGATCGAGATCGTCACCGGAAAACCCTATGAGACGGCGATGCAGGCGCTGATCTTCGCGCCGATGGGCTTGGAAAGGTCCTTCTTCTTCGCCCGCGACCTGCTCACCTTCCGCTTCGTATCCGGTCATGTCGTCATCGAAGACCAGCCGAAGGTCCAGCGCCCCTGGTCGATCCCGCGCGCCTCTAACCCGGCAGGCGGGATCGTCTGCCACGTGAAGGACCTGCTCCGCTACGCCCGCTTTCACATGGGCGACGGCACGGCTGAGGAGGGTTCGCGCCTGCTGTCCCCGGAATCCGTACAGATGATGCAGACGATGCAGTTCCCTGCCAACGAAGAAGAAGGGGACATCGGCTTGAGCTGGATGATCCGCCGCCTCGGCGAGGTGAAGACGATCCAGCACGGTGGTGCCACGCTGGGGCAGAGCTGCCTGCTGATCCTCGCGCCCGCTCATAAATTCGCCGTCGCCATCCTGACCAACTGCGATCATGGCGGGCAGGTCACTGCCGAAGGCACGAAAGCCGCGCTGAAAGAGTTCCTGAATGCCGAGGACCCCATCCCGGCGGTCATCGAGGCGACCGAGGAACAGCTGAAGGGTTACCTTGGGAAGTATGAGCGCCCCTCGATGGCGCTGGATGTGACCCTGGCGGACGGCAGTCTCTTCCTTCAGATCATCCCGAAGGTTGATTTGGGGCAGGAGGAGAAACCGCCGCTCCCGCCGCCCATCCGCCTGGCGATGTGCAGCGAAGATCAATTCCTTGTCGCCGAAGGGGTCTACAAGAATCTGCGGGTCGAATTCATCCGCCAGCAGGATGGAAAGCTGGGTTGGCTGCGGATCGGCGCGCGCATCAACCGGCGTGTCGAGGACGATGCGCCGTCCGGGAAGTGAAGCAGGGTCTCGGACGCGCAGTAGCGCGCCCCTACGGTTCACGACGAGGCTGTAGGGACGCCCTACTGGGCGTTCGCGCTCAAGGTGTAATTCACTGAGGCTCCGCCTTTTGACCCGTGCCGGTGAGGGGCTGGCTCGCCCCTCACCGGCGTTTCCTCAGATCACCGGCACGGTCAGATAATCTGCCGGCACGAACAGCGACCCCTCGCTGATCCCCTGCGGCACGATCTTCATCAGCCGCGCTTCCAGCCCCGCCGTGTCCGTCCGCCCGGCGAAGTACACCTGGAATGCCCCGGCGATGCGCCGCACCTGCTCCGCCGTCTCGTGGACGAACTCCAGCCGGTAATGGACGATGCCGCTCGCCCGCATCTGATCCAGGTGGCGGGCGGCGACCTGCGCCTCAGCCCCGAAGACGGTATTGCGGCAGCCCACATCCGCCATGACCGGGTGGCTGCGTCCCTGGGTGTCGCGCAGCGCCACCTTGTGCTGCTCGCAGGGATGCCCGCAGTCCTGATAGCTCGTGCCGTTGGACAAAAAGCGGCAGAAGACGCAGTGTTCGGTGTGGAAGACCGGCAGATGATGATAGGCGATCACCTCGAAGCGCTCCCCGCCCAGCGCCGCCGCCAGCCGGCTGATCTGATCGGCATTCAGGTCATGCGTCGGGGTCAGGCGCTCCACGCCGAGCTGGAAAAACGTATCGGCGGCAAGCTGGTTGGCGGCATTCAGGCTGAAATCGCCGGTCAGCGGGTGCTGATGCCGCCCCTGAAGCGCTTCCAGCAGCCCGCCGGAACGCACCAGCAGCGGGCAGTCCAGGCGCAGCAGAAAATTGACGATGCGCTGCTCCTGCGGCTTGAGGATGCGCGGGCTGGCGACGCGGACGCTGATCCCCGCCGCCTTGATGCGTTCGACTGCCGGGCGCAGACCGTACAGGTCGAGGTAGTCGAGGGTGATGCTGGCGGGCTGCGCTTCCAGGGCGGCGTCGAGCTGTTCCGGCGTGCGCACCAGCAGGTGAAGCTGCGCAGCGGCGGGCGAGGCGCGTTCAGCGCGCGGCGGGCATTCGACGGCGGCGAGGGCAGCTCGCAGCGCCGCTTCCGGGTCATGCAGGAGGCGCTCCGGCGGCTGCGCCTGACGTTCGGCGATCTGCTCGACGGCGCGCTGCCGCAGCCGGTTGAGGACCGAACTGGGGATGAACGGTTCCCCGGCGATCTCCGCCGTCAGCGCCTCCAGCCGGTAGGCAGTCCCGCCCAGCCGGTCGATCTGCTGACGCAGCGTTTCGAGGCTGATTCCGCGCTGGTTGGCGCGCGCCAGCGGCTCGTCGCTCTGCGCCGTGACGGCGATCTGAGGGGAATCGACCAGCGTCCAGATCAGCGTCAGCGGCGCTCCCTCTCTGGCGACGGCGTGCACATGCAGCGGCTGCCGGTGGACCGGCGCGTTCGCCTGGGTGAAGGGCTTCGCCGCCCGCTCGACGTTGGCGTCGTAGGTGCGCCAGACCCAGTCGCCCTTGCGAATGCGGGTGAAATCGACCGCCCGGTTGCCGAAGCGCAGGTCCAGCAGCCGCCCAACGGCGCTCACCTCGTAGAGGCGTCCGCCCTCTTCCGCTTCCTCCGGGCTGCGCCAGTCGGCGGCGTCGAAGACCACCCCGTCGCCCGGCTTGAGCGGCGCTTTGTCGTGGATGCCGGTCGGCTCGATGACCACCCGGTCGCGGTAGACCTGGCTGACCCGCCCGCACAGCACGCCGCGATGCCGGGGCGACCGCCCGCCGACCACCGCCTGATGGTTCGTCCCGCTGACGAAATAGGCTCCCAGCCCGCGCGAGTACACCTGTTCCAGGGCGATCTCGTCGCCCCGGCTGATCGGGAGCGCCTGCCCTTCCCACGCCGCATCGACCGCCTGACGGTAGGCGCGGGTGGTCAGCGCCACATAGTTGGCGTCCTTGTAGCGCCCTTCGATCTTGAGGGTCGAGACGCCGATCTCGACGATCTCCGGAATCTGGTGCAGCGCGTACAGGTCGCCGGGCGAGAGCAGGTAGCGCGCGTCGCCGAGCGGCTGAAGCTGTTCATCGACGATCAGCTCGTAGGGCAGACGGCACGCCTGCGCGCATTGTCCCCGGTTGGCGCTGCGCCCGCCCCACGCCTCTGACGAGAAGCACTGCCCGGAATATGAGACGCACAGCGCCCCATGCACGAACATCTCCAGCGCGCAGCCCGCATCGCGCGTCGCCTCGCGGATGGCGCGGACATCCTTCAGCGAAAGTTCGCGCGCCAGCACCACCCGGCTGACGCCGAAGCGCTGCGCCAGCGCCACCCCTTCGGCGCTGGTGATGCTCATCTGCGTGCTGCCGTGTACATCCAGATCGGGGGCGATCTGCCGGACGAGCTGCGCCATGCCGACATCCTGCACGATCACGGCGTCCGCGCCGGCGGCGGCGATCTGCTCGACGGCGCGGACCGCCTCGCGGAGTTCGTGATCGAAGATCAGGGTGTTGAAGGTGACGTAGCCCCGGACGCCGCGCGTGTGCAGCGTCCGCATCACGTCGGACAGCTCGTCGAGCGTGAAACCGACCTTGGCGCGGGCGGTGAAGTGGCGGAGTCCGAAATAGACGGCGTCTGCGCCTGCCTCGATGGCGGCATGCAGCTGCGGCGTGTAGCCGACGGGACTCATGATTTCCGGTTTAATGCGGGTCATGGGGTTCAGAGGTGGCGATCTGCTGGCGGGATGCCCTCATTATCGCACGAAAGCGCACTGCGGTTCAATGCGCCCTGTGCGCGGGCGAGGGCGGCTTGACCCCGCCCGCCATTCGCCATCATAATCATCGCAAGCGCAGTGGAGCAGGGATCATGACCGACCGGGAGCGGCTGTACACCGCCGAGGAATTTGAACAGTTCATCCGCATGCCTGAAAACCGCGCGCGGCGGCTGGAACTGATCGAAGGGGAGATCGTCGAAAGAGCGATGCCGACCGAAGAACACGGCACGATTGTGCAAAATCTCAGCACCCCGATTCACCTGCACCTCAAAAGCCGACGCCTGGGGCGCGGCGGACCGGAAATCCGCTGTCGTCCGGTCGATGACCCGCACATCACTCTCGTGCCGGACTGGTCGTTTCGGTTGGGGTTCGACGTCCCCGTCGTGACCGAAGGCGCGGTGTTGGGGATGCCCGATTTCGCCGTCGAAGTACAAAGCCCGGACGAACCGCTCGCCGAACTGCGCAAGAAGGCGATGATCTATCTGCGCGGCGGATCACGGTTGGTGTGGCTGGTGCTGCCGCGTCAGCGGGTGGTGGTGCTGGCGTTCTGGGCGGACGGCACGGAAGAAGTCTACACGGTGGAAGACGTGTTCGACTTCGGGGCGCTGCTGACCGGCTTCACGCTGGCGATCCGCGACGTGTTTGGGGGCTGATGCCCCAGACTACGCCACCGACTTCGGGGCAGACTCCCCCTGATAGGCGAGGATGATCTGCGTGCGCGGGATGCCTGCCTGCTCCAGCGCTTCGACCAGCAGTTTGTCGTTGGCGTCGTGTTCGATGATGATGGTTTCGCCGTCACAGCGCACGACCAATCCCGTATCCACGATGCGCTGATCGCGGACCTGACCGATGGAGACGACGGTGAACAGGGTTTCGTCGGGGCTGATGGTGAGGATGCTGGAGCCGTTGAGCGCCTCGCCGGTATAGCCCTGGAGGACTTGCAGAAGGGTATCTTTTAGGGAAGCCATGCTGCCTCCTTGTCAGACACGAGAACAGAATCATGCTGTCCCTATTGCGGCGTTGGTCTCCCACTTCACACTGATGGGGGAGAATTACCTTATAAGAAGCTACGCAACCGATTCTGCGTTACGAGTGCCTGTTCTCGTGGTGTTGCCATTTCAGCTTCACGGTAATTTGTGCTTCCATCCCTGCATTTACCACAAACGCCCTAGCATCAGTTTTCATAACCAGACCAAACTCGACTTCTACTTCATCTGGCCGTTCCAGAAGCGGTATGTCGCTTACTGTAGCCACAACTCGACGCGACATACCGTATATGGCGGTCATCGCACTGTTTAGTGCGGCCGAAGAGCGTTCAAATAGGTCTTCGACACTGAGCGCGACATCTTGTTCGCCTCGCTTCTTCACAGACACCAGTTCAACAAGGACAGGAAGGTCATCGTCAATGTGTATGGTGACCGGCATTAGTCAATATCTCCAATCCGCTTTCGCATGTAGAATACACGGCATGTGTTTAAGGATATATTACTCAACTATGCTAGACAATACATGGCTGCACGTTCATT
>JAEURA010000332.1 GCA_016789005.1 Anaerolineae bacterium | reverse complement strand
CACCGTCGGGCTGGTCGGCGCTTCCGGCGCGTGCAGGTTGATACAGCGCTTGCCGCGCCATTCCTCTTTGCGCCTCACCGCCGCGACGACGGAATCCGCCATTGCCATGCCGTCCGGCGCGGCGTCCAGGATGGCGCGGGCGTTGGCGAGAATCGCGGGGTCATGCACCTCAAACTGACTCATGGTCGAATATCCTCACTTCGGAACGAATGCCTGTCTATGAGTGTACCCGTCCTACACGAATTCTGAACAACCCTACGCTATCATTAGGGCGTTGATCGGTTCGTGCGCACTGGCAAAAGGTCATGTCAAAAACCCTGCTCGTCGTCGATGACAAACTCTCCGTTCAGGCGCTCCTGCGCGACTATCTGACGGAAAACGGCTATCGCGTCGTCACCGCCTCCAACGGGCGCGAGGCGATCTTCGCGGCGCGCCAGGAGAAGCCCGATCTGATCCTGCTCGACATCATGATGCCAGAGATGGACGGCTTCACCTTCCTGAAGACGTACCGCAAAGAACGCGAAACGCCGGTCATCCTGCTGACGGCGAAGCTCGAAGAGACCGACAAGGTGATCGGGCTGGAACTGGGCGCGGACGACTACGTGACCAAACCTTTCGGCATGGCAGAGCTGGTGGCGCGCATCCGGGCGGTGCTGCGCCGCGCCGAAAGACCGGCATCCTCCACCGATTCTGAAGTGCTGCGCGTCGGCGCGGTCACGCTGGATTCGGAGACGCGGCGCGTCACCATCAGCGAACGGCGCATCGACCTCACGCCCTCCGAGTTCGCCCTGCTGGGCTGCCTGATGCGCACCCCCGGTAAGGTCTTCTCCCGGCTCGATCTGCTGGAAGCGCTGAAAGGCGACAGCCTGGAGGGGTCGGAACGCACCATCGATGTGCACATCCGCAACCTGCGCGCCAAGATCGAGGAGGACGCCGCCGAGCCGCGCTTCGTGCAGACGGTCTTCGGCGTGGGCTACAGGTTCACACATGATTAGGTCGCTCACCCTCAAATGGGTGCTCACCCTGGCGCTGACCAGCCTGGTCGGCGTCATCCTGATCGCCGTCGTCTTCAACACCATCACCGCCGTCGAATTCGACCAACTGCTGATCGATCAGGCGCAGACGGCGATGGCGGACGCAGCGGCGCGTTACTACGCCAACAACGGCTCGCTGGACGGCTTTCACGAGACGGCGCGTCAGATGAACGACGATGCTGGAAGTGGAGACTCCCAGGGACGGCGCGGCTTTTCCCGGCGCGGCGGTCCACCGGATGGATCGGAACCTGCGCCGGGGCTGGTGCTGGTCGATGGCGACGGCAGCGTGGTCAGCCAGGGGGCGGGCTACGATCTGGACGATCAGGTTCCGGCGGAGGACATCAAGGCGCGGGTCGCCGTGATGGTCGATGGCGCACAGGTCGGCGAAGTCTACTTCGTCGGCGGGCTGCCGGAACTGGACACGCGGGAGAAGCTGTACATTGCGACGATCAATCGGGCGATCCTGTTCGGCGCGGCGGCGGCGGTCGGAGTCTCGGCGCTGGTCGGCATCCTGCTGTCGCGCGGCTTTCTGCGCCCGCTGCGCGCCCTGACCCGCGCCGTTCAGGGGATGCACGCCGGTCAGCTGGAACAGCGCGTCGAGGTGCGTTCGCGCGACGAACTGGGGGCGCTGGCGGCGGCGTTCAACGAGATGAGCGCCGAGGTCGCCCGCGCCAACCAGCTGCGCAAACAGATGACCGCCGACATCGCCCACGATCTGCGCTCCCCGCTGACGGTGATCGCCGGCTATCTGGAAGGGCTGCGCGACGGCACGCTGAAACCCACCCCCGCCCGCTTCGACACGATGTATGCCGAGGCGGTGCAGCTCGGACATCTGATCGAAGACCTGCGCACCTTGTCGCTGGCGGACGCCGGCGAACTGCGGTTGGTGCGTCAATCGATCAACCCCCAGGATCTGATCCGTGCCGCCGCTCAGGCGTTCCAGCCCGCCGCCGAGGCACGCGGCATTACCCTTTCCGCAGAAGCCGCGCCCGATCTTGGGGCTGTGCCGCTCGACCGGGAGCGCATGAACCAGGTGCTCGCCAATCTGATCGGCAATGCGCTGCGCTATGCCCGGTCGCACATCACCCTGCGGGCGGGAGCGGAACGCGGGGCGATCCGTCTGAGCATTGAAGATGATGGCGCGGGCATTCCGCCGGAGAAACTGCCGTTCATCTT
Organism: Anaerolineae bacterium; assembly: GCA_016789005.1. Classification (GTDB taxonomy): domain Bacteria; phylum Chloroflexota; class Anaerolineae; order Aggregatilineales; family Phototrophicaceae; genus Flexifilum. The sequence continues at coordinate 1,839 of JAEURA010000332.1, read as the reverse complement.
TGAGCGCCTGTACCGTGCCGACGAGTCGCGCGCTTCAGGTGATGGCGAATCAGGGTTAGGGCTGGCGATTGCCCGGGCGATCATCGAGGCGCACGGCGGGACGATTCAGGCGAGCAGCGCGGCGGGCAGGGGGACTCAGTTCACCATCCTGCTTCCGGCAGGGGCATAACGTTTAGAAGACCGAGTAGTCGGGGCTGAAGGTCTCGAATTTGCCGGTCGCCCTGCCCCAGGTGGTCTGCACACCGATCACGTATGCAGCGGGCGGTCCCTTGTGCAGGAAAGCGATGAGCTGGCTCAGTTGGGCGCGCGTGCCTTCCGCCAGCACCTCGACATCCCCGTCGTCAAGGTTGCGCACCCAGCCGGTGATCCCCAACTGGAGGGCGGTCAGGGTGGTGAAGCGGCGGAAATTCACCCCCTGCACCCGCCCGCTGACGATGGCGTGGATCTGTTCGATCTTGTCGGACACTGCGGTTCACCCTTCAGCCGGAACCATCCCGTACAACGCGGATAGATTTTAGCGCCGCCGCAAAATGTTGCCCAACCGCCGCCTGCGATCTAGACTCCGCTCCAGTGCCGCACCGGACCATCGCGTAGGAGCCGCCTCATGAAGCCAAAAACACCCGATCTCCTCAAGCTTCCCCCGATGGAATTCTGGGCTTTTCTGGAAAACTCCGACTTCCAGCGCCGGCGGCGCGGTGGGCTGTATCGTCAGGACGAGGTTCGCCTGATCCAGCATGACACCCGGCTGGACGAAGACTATGCCCTTCTGGTCGGCATCGGCTGCGCCGGCATCCGCGACGCCGCTCGCTGGTACGTCAGCCACCCTGCGCCGCACCGCTTCGACTGGGGCTGGCTCGATCAGGTCGTCGCCAGCGCCGAACAGCACGGGCTGCGCCTTTACCTCGACCTGTGGCATTACGGCTATCCGGACTGGCTGGACCTCCTGGCGGACGACGCCCCGGCGCATTTCGCGGAGTTCGCCGCCGCCATCGCGACGCGCTATCCCTCACTTATCGATTACTGCGTGTGCAACGAGCCGACGCTGATGGTCGAAATGGGCGGGCGCAGCGGGCGCTGGCGTCCTTTCCTGCGCGGAAAGACCGGAGAGGACAGACTGCGCGCACAGATTTGCCGGATGATCATCGCGGCGTCACGGGCGATCCTCGCGGTCCGCCCGGATGCCCGCCTCATCCTGCCCGATCCCTGGCACGCGACGGAAGGGGATCGTGCCCGCCCGGAGGACGTGCAGGCGCGGGTCATCGATACCGTGCTGGGGCGGCGCGACCCGGAACTGGGCGGCGGGGAGGACTGCATTCACGTCATCGGGCTGAACCACTACCGCGACACCACCCTGCCGCCGTTTCACCGCCTGCTGCTCCAGGCAAAGGAGCGCTGGAGCGACAAACCGCTGTGGCTGACCGAGACATCCGGTCCACCGAGGGGTTGGCGGCAGAACGAATGGTTCTGGTGGATGCTGTCTGAGGTCATGTTGGCGCGGCTGATGGGGGTCGAGATTCCGGTCTTCACCTGGGCGCCGGTGATCTCCATGTTTGACTGGGTGGACGAGCGCAAACACCTGCCGAACGGGGTGTGGAAACTGACACCAGAAGGCGAGCGCGTCCCAAACGACACCATGATCGAGTCGCTGGCGCTGGCGCGAGAGTACGGCTATCTGCGCTGACGGCTGTCATGAACGCCTCTCTCCTCGATCCTCCGTCCCCTTCTCCAGCGGAGAAGGGGTCAGGGGATGAGGTGGCTCCGCCCGGCTCAGTTCAGATTCTCGAAGATGCCCGCCGCGCCCATGCCGCCGCCGATGCACATCGTCACCATGCCGTAGCG
>JAEURA010000215.1 GCA_016789005.1 Anaerolineae bacterium | reverse complement strand
GGCGACGCCCGGCGCGCCTGCCATCCAGTAGCTCTCGTTGGCGGCGAAGACCGCGCGCGCGCCCGGCTCGAAGCTGACCAGCCTGAACGGTCCGGTTCCGTTGAAATTCGCCAGTGCGGCATCGCCTTCGCCCAGTTCATTGGGCGTATTCTGCCCTTCGGGGATGATCAGCGCTTGCAGCGCCCCCACCCCGTACAGGAAATCGGCGTTAACCGACGGGATGGTGAAGACGACTGTCGCCGGATCGACCGCTTCGACGGTGAATTCGCTCCCCAGCAGGTTCAGCGCCGGCGATCCGACCTCTTTGAGGCGGTTGTAGGTCCAGACCACATCCGCCGAGTCGAAGGTCGATCCGTCGTGGAAGGTGACGCCCTGGCGCAGTGTGAAGGTATAGGTCAGCCCATCTTCGCTGATCGTCCAGGACTCGGCGAGGTTCGCGCCGATGGTAGCGTCGGGCAGGACCTCGACCAGATAGTCGTAGATGGCGCGGTTGAGGAGTGTTTCCGGGTCGTTGGTGTGCAGCGCCGGGTCGAGCACCGTCGGGGTGGTCATGCCGACGCGAAACGGCGCGGCATCCTGCGCCGAGACGCCGACCGCCGCCAGCAGGGCGATGAGCGCGGCAAGCAGGACGAGGCGGTTCACGCCGCGAGACAGAACGAACATAGACTTTCCTCCCTGAGAGATAGCCGAAAAGCGCAGCGCCGAACGCCCGCAGGCGGGGAGTGAGGGCGGTTGTTGCGAACGGCGCGCTATATTGGATTAGACGCCTGAAGGTCGATCAGCGTTACACCCTGCTGCACGCTCTGCCCCTGATTGAAGTGGATGGCGGTCACTGTGCCATCGTAGGGCGCGCTGATGCGATGCTCCATCTTCATCGCCTCCATCACCATCAGTATAGCGCCTTTTAGAACAAATTGTCCAATTTCTGTCTCAACCTTAATGATCTGTCCCGGCATCGGGGCGCGCAGCGATCCGGCAGAGTCGCGCGCCGGTTGCCCGACAGGAAGCGGATCGACCCATTCCATGAAGATGACTTCGCCGTCGATCTGCACCCAAAGCGCCGCGCCATGCCGGGCGATCTCAACGCGGCGGGTGTGCCCGTCGAGCGTCAGCCGGTTTTCGCCGCTCCACCGCGCGCGGTGCGCCGCGCCGGCCAGCGTCACGCGGAAGGTCTCGCCGCCTGCGCTGTCGATCAGCACATCGATGCATCTGCTGCCGTGCCGGAGCGTCTGCCGCTGCGGGCGATAGGGGTTGTTGCGAAAGCGATCTGACTCCAGATCGGCGCAGCGTAGGGCGGCGCCGACGACGGCGTGCAGTGGCGGATCGCTCTCCGGCGCGGACAGGGCTGGCTGGCGCGCCAGGAAATTGGTGTCGAACGCCCCCACCGCGAAGTCCGGGTGACGCAAGACGCGGCGCAGGAAAGCAAAGTTGTGCCGCAGACCGAGCAGCACCGTCTCGCCCAGGGCATGATCCAGACGGCGCAGCGCTTCCGCCCGCGTCGGCGCGTGGGCGATGACCTTGGCGATCATCGGATCATAGTGGATGGTGATCTCGCTCCCCGTCTCGATGCCGGAGTCGACGCGGATTCCCGCTCCGCTCGGCGCGGTCCAGCGCAGGACGCTGCCGGTCGAAGGCAGGAAGTCGTTCGCCGGGTCTTCGGCGTAGACGCGCGCCTCGATGGCGTGCCCGCGCCGTTCGATGCGCGGCAGCAGGTCGCTGAGCGCCGCGCCTTCGGCGATCTGAATCTGGAGCGCCACCAGATCGACCCCATAGACCAGTTCGGTGACCGGGTGTTCGACCTGCAGACGGGTGTTCATCTCGATGAAATAGAACTGCCCCTCGGCGTCGAGCAGGAACTCGACCGTCCCGGCGCTGACGTAGCCCAACTGCTGCCCGATGCTGACGGCGGCAGCGCTCATGCGGGCGCGCAGGGCATCATCGACGGCGGGGGAGGGCGCCTCCTCGATGATCTTCTGGTGGCGGCGCTGGATGCTGCATTCGCGCTCGCCCAGGGCGATCACCGCGCCGTGCCTGTCGCCGAGGATCTGAATCTCGACGTGCCGGGGCTGCGCGACGTAGCGCTCCAGGATGAGCGTGCCATCGCCGAAAGCCCGTTCGGCTTCGCGGCGCGCCCCCGCCAGCGCCGGGAGGAGATCAGCCAGATCATTCACGCGGCGCATGCCTTTGCCGCCGCCGCCCGCCGCCGCCTTGACCAGCAGCGGCACGCCGATTTCATCCGCCGCCATCGCCATTGCCGTGTCGCTCTGATCTTCACCGCTGTAGCCCGGCACGACGGGGATGTCGCGCAGCAGCCGCTTGGCGCGGCGCTTGTCGCCCATCGCCGCGATGGCGGCGGGCGTCGGACCGATCCAGGTCAGCCCGGCGTCGATCACCGCCTGGGCGAAGGTGGCGTTTTCCGCCAGGAATCCGAAGCCGGGGTGGACGGCATCCGCGCCGGTTCGCCGGGCGGCATCCAGGAGCGCCACGACGTTCAGGTAGCTCTCGGCGGCTGGGGCGGGTCCGATACGCACGGCTTCATCCGCCGCCCGCGCGTGCGGCGACTCGGAGTCGGCGTCGGAATACACGGCGACCGTCGCGATGCCCAGATCGCGGCAGGTGCGGCAGATGCGGACGGCGACCTCGCCCCGGTTGGCGATCAGCAGTTTGCGGATCATGTCAGGTCGCCCACTTCGGCGGGCGTTTTGCCAGCATGGCGGACATGCCTTCGGCGGCGTCTTCGCTCTTGATCAGCGCGTCGAGCAGGCTGGCGCGGGAATGGGCGGTCACCATCGGTGGACTCTCGTAGGACCGGAAGATCAGCCGTTTGCAGGCGGCGAGGGCGTGCGGGCTGCACTGGCGGAGATCGCCGAGCAGACGTTCCAGCGCTGCCTCGACGCCATCCGGCGGGCACACTTCGGAGACGACGCCGTAGCCCAGCGCCTCCTGCGCACCGAAGCGCACCCCGGTCAGCATCAGCCGGCGGGCGGTTGTCAGCCCGATGCGCTGAAGCACATAGGGCGAGATCAGCGACGGAGCAAGCCCGATGCGTACCTCCGGCATGCCCAGGACCGCGCCTTCGACGGCGATGGCGATATCGCTCACGCAGATCAGCCCGAAGCCTCCGCCGAGCGCCGCGCCTTCGACGACGGCTATAACCACCTTCGAACTGTGGTTGACGCGGTCCAGCAGCGTGTCCATGCGCGCCAGTCGGGCGATTTGCTCATCTTCCGGCAGCCCGGCGGCAGCCCGCAGATCGGCGAGGTCGCCGCCAGAGCAGAAACTGCCGCCGGCGCCGCGCATCACGACGGCGCGCACCTCTGGCGCAGCTTCGAGCGCCTCGAACGCCTTGATCAGCTCGTCCATCATGAGCAGGCTCATGGCGTTGCGCTGTTCGGGGCGGTTGAGGGTGATTCGGGCAAAGGGAAGGGTGGGGTCGAAGATCAAGGTTTCCATGGTCGCCTACTCCTGACTATCCCAGGGCATATAGAGCAGCGCGCCGGCGAGCGACTTGCCCAGGCTGTCGATTCGCAGCGAGCGGGTCCCCCCGCCGTCCAGCGCGTCGTGGCAGACGAAGTTGAGCGCCTCGATGTTGTCCAGGTCGTAGCGGATGACCTCACCGCGCACCAGCCCGCCCAGATGCGCCTTGACGCGCTCTGCTGTGAGTTTCGCTTTGATCTCCTGGTAGGCTTCGGGCGAGCGGGCGATCACGCTGATGTTGCTGATGTCGCCCTTGTCGCCGGCGCGCCCATAGGCGAGGTCGAAAAGCCGTCTCATCGTCATCGGTTCATCCTTCCACGATGCTGACCTGCGGCTGAATGTGTTGCCGGCTGACCAGCGCCGACCACAGCCCGACCACCGGGTTGGGTTCCGCGCCGACCGTCTGCCCGCTCACGCTCATGCCGGCAGGGCAGGCGAGTCCGTTCGCCATCGCCCGGCGGACCGCCGTCTTAAGGGTTTCGGCGTCCGCCGCCGTGAACACCACCCGCACGATCACTTCCAGCGGGTCTTCCGGCAGAGCCGCCAGCCCATCGAACAGCGAGTCCATGCCCAGAAAGGAATAGCCGACGCGCTCGATGGGCAGCCCCATCCACGCCTCTTCCAGCATGCGCTGAAGCTGATCGACCTTGTGCCACGCCTTCGGGTAGCCGAGGGTGAAGATCAGTTCGCGCTTGTAGCCCTCGAAGCGGTTCAGGTTGACCTTCAGCTTGTCCGGGCGCGGTCCGCCGGTCCCGCCAGAGACGCATACGCGGTTGTCGCCCGCCGGTTCCAGCCTCAGCGTGGTGAAATTCGCGGTCACATCCGGCGTCAGGTAGCGGCGCGGATCGTGGACTTCATACAACAGCTGTTCCTTGACCGTCTCAATACAGACGACGCCCGGCGTGTTCGGTGTCTTGGTCAGGATGAAACTGCCGTCTGGCTCAACCTCGGCAATCGGGTAGCCGAGCCGGGGCAGATCGCGCGCGTCGATCTCGTCGATCAGGGCGAGGCTGTTGCCGCCGACCACCTGCCCGGTGCATTCCAGCAGATGCCCGCAGACGATCCCCGCCGCCAGCCGGTCCCAGTCGTCCCATGCCCAGTCGTAGTGGGCGATCAGCGCGCCCAGGTACAGGCAGGGGTCGGCGATGCGCCCGGCGATGATGATGTCGGCTCCACCGCGCAGCGCCTCGACAATCGGCGCAGCGCCCAGGTAGACATTGGCGGTCAGGAATGCCTGATTTGCCGCTTTGTCCAGCGGTTCGCCGGTGTCCAGGTTGGAGAAGGTTTCGCCGGCGCGCTTGAGTTCATCCAGACGGGGCAGCAGGTCGTCGCCGGTGATGGCGGCGATGCGAATGCCGTGCAGCCCTTTCTTGGCGGCGATCTCGCGCACCAGTTCGGCGGCGGCGGTGGGATTCAGCCCGCCGCCGTTGGTGATCAGCGGGATCTTGCGGGCGAACGCCGCCGGCAGGATGCGCTCGGCGATGACGCGAACGTCCCAGGTGTAGCCGCGCGCCGAGTTGGCGAGCCGATCCTTTTGTAGGATCGCCATCGTCAGTTCGGAAAGCGCCTCGAAGCAGACGACATCGACATGCCCGCCCTCGATCATGGGCAGCGCCTTGGTCACATCGTCGCCGTAAAACCCCTGTGCGGAACCGATTCGTATAGTCAAGTCCCTATCCTCGGCTGCCGCGTTCCGGCAGCATCCCTTCCAGCCGCGCGATGATCCCCATCATCACCTCGTCCGCGCCGCCGCCGATGCTGATCAGCCGCGCGTCGCGGTAGTAGCGCGCAATCGGCGTCTCTTCCATGTAGCCCATGCCGCCGTAGAACTGGAGACAGGTGTCGCCGACTTCGCGCGCCAGCCGCCCGGCTTTCAATTTGCACATCGAGGCGATCTTGGTCACTTCCAGCGAAGTCTCGTCCTCCGCCATCAGCGCGGCACAGTAGTAGTTCAGATGACGCAGTGCCTCGATCTCCGTCAGCAGTTCGACCAGCTTGAAGCTGATCCACTGGTTGTGCAGCAGGGGCATTCCGAACGTCTTGCGCTCCTGGCAGTAGGCGATGGTCTGGTGGATGGCTTTCTCCATGCCCGCCGTCGTCGAGACCGCGCCGACCAGCCGCTCGCGCTGGAACTGCTCCATCTGCAGATAGAAGCCCATGCCCTCTTCGCCGATGCGGTTCGCCTGGGGCACGCGCATATTCTCGAAGGTCAGGACGGCGGTGTCGCTGGACAGGTTGCCCAGCTTGTCCAGCTTTTTGCTGACGATGAAACCGGGCGTATCCGTCGGGACCATGATCAGCGACATGCCCCGGTAGCCGCGCATGTTGACGGTGTCGCTGGGCGGCGAGGTGCGCACCAGCAGGCACACCCAATCCGCCTGGACGCCGTTGGTGATATACATCTTGCTGCCGTTGATGACGTAGTCGTCGCCGTCTTTGTCGGCGCGGGTGAGGATGCCCGCCACGTCCGACCCCGCGCCCGGCTCGGTGACGCCGATGGCGCCGACCCTCTCGCCGCGCAGCGCCGGGGCGAGGAACCGCCGCTTGAGTTCGTCGGAGCCGTACTTGGCGAGGGCGGGGGTGCTCATGTCGGTGTGGACGCTGATGCCCATCGGCACGCCGGCGCAGTCGCAGCGTCCCAGTTCTTCCATAAAGACCACCGTGAACCAGATGTCGGCATCCTGCCCGCCGTACTCGACCGGGTAGCTGAGACCGAGGAAGCCGAGATCGCCCATCTTTTTGAGGACCTCGTGGGCGGGCCAGATGCCGGCTTGCTCCCAGGCATCGCAGTGCGGATTGAGTTCCTTTTCGACGAACTGGCGGACGGCTTTGCGGAACATGTCGTGTTCCGCCGTGAAGGGGTGGTAGAGTCTTGGGGATGCCGACTGTGGTTCCAGAGCCATGACACTATTCCTCAAAGCACAAGTCTCGATGAAGTCAGTCGAATGAAGGCTGATCCCTGGTGAGTACCGCAGCGCGCTGCGTCCCGCCGGTGAATGCGCCGAAAAGCGCCCGCAGATCCGCCAGCGCCGCTTCGATATCGCGCCGCCCGCCGGCGTGGTGGGCTTCGACGGTGACGATGCAGTGCGTTGTGTCTTCGCGCGCCGCGCTCTGGTCCGACTGCCGCCAGCACCAGCGGCGGGCGAACACCAGCCCTGCATCGTCGGCGAAGATCACCTCGCCGGGGTCCGGGTTAAGCGCCTCGGCGGTTCCCAGGTTCGTGAAATGCTCCGTCCCCTCAGCAGGGCGCACGGTGATTCCGCCGGTCAGGGCGCGAGCGTCCAGGACGGCGACGGGCAGCCCGTAGCGGATGCTGACCAGGTTGCCGATGTCCACCAGACGGTTGATGCTGGGGATGTCACCCTGCTTGGTCAGGCGGCGCAGCAGCGCCTCACACGCGCTGCGAATCTGCGTGGGATCGACGCCGAAGGATCGGAACACGCTCCGCCAGGCTGCCAGCGACTCGATCTGGCTCAGGGGCGTGTCGCCGATGCGGGCGAGGACGGCGCGCTGCTCGGCAGCGAAGCGCTCCAGCAGCGCGGGCTGTGATGTTCCGCCCGTCGCGCCGCGCAGATCGATCACCCCTCCAACGACGTTGGGGTAGCGCTGAGTGATGGGATCGGAGTAGCGAAAGATCGCCGTCATCCAGGTCGCCTCATGCCGCGCTCGGAAAGGATGCCGACGACCGCCAGCGCCATCACCCCGCCGCAGCAGACGATGCTGATGATCCGCCCCGTCTCGGAGGTGAAAAAGGCGTACAGCGCGATCAGCACCAGCACGACGGCGACCAGGATGAAGACCGTCCGCGACGCGCCGGTGAGATTACGCAGTTGGCTGATCGGGTTCATGGGACTCGCTCTCGTCTCTGTTGAACAGGATGCGCAGGGGCAGCGAGAAACCGGGCAGCACGTCGCCGCCTTCGAGCGTCTCATCGGCTCCGAAAACGCGAACGACGCCCGATGGCGTGAACTGGACGATCATCTCGGCGTCGGGATCGACCACCCAGACCAGCCGCGTGCCGTGCTGCAAATAAAGCTGCACCTTCTTCATGACGTTCGCCATGCGGTCCGACGGCGACAGCACCTCGACGGCGAGATCGGGCGCGCCTTCCACGAAACCGCGCGAGGGCTTGGCGCTCATGCGCGCCTTGGCGATGAAGCCGAGGTCGGGCGCGAGGATGATGTCTTTACCCTGCGGGTCCGGGCTGCGCCAGACGATGTAGCCCGTCTCGGCGGCGGTGACGCGCCCTAGGTCGTTGGCGATCACGTGGTTCCCGACGTGGATTGTGAGACTGAATGCGGAGGAACCGTGCATCTCTCCGGTCGGCGGCATCGGGACAATCACTCCTTCAATCAGCTCATAATGCCCAGGATCATGTGCCGGCAGGTTCTGGATGAATTCCCAGAAATCGTCGGCGGAGACCAACATCTGCTGTTCTCTCAAGACCATAGCGACCCCCTCACATCCTGAACACCCCGTAGCGGGGCGGCGGTTGATTCACCCAATCGCGGTTGTAGCACATCGACAAGCCGACCGCCAGCGCCATGCGCATATCGCGCGGGTCGATCAAGCCGTCGTCGAACAGCCGCGCCGTCGCATAGTACGGGTCGGATTCCTGCTCGAATTTCTGCCGGGTCATCGCCTTCATCACCTCGAGGGTGTTGGCGTCGGGCGTTTCGCCGCGTTTGCGGGCGGCGTCCTCGGTGATGATCCCCAGCACGCCGGCAGCCTGCTCCGCGCCCATGACGGCGATCCGGCTGGTCGGCAGGGCGAAGATCAGCGTCGGATCATAGGCGCGCCCGCACATGGCGTAATTGCCTGCGCCGTAACTGCCGCCGATCAGCACGGTGAACTGCGGCACGCCCGAATTGGCGACGGCGTTGATCATCTTGCTGCCGTGCTTGACGATCCCTTCCTGTTCCGCTTTGCTGCCGACCATGAACCCGGTGATGTTTTGCAGATACAGCAGCGGCAGACGCGCCTGATTGCACAATTGGATGAACTGCGCCGCCTTATTGGCGGACTCGCTGAACAGCACCCCATTGTTGGCGAGGATACCGACCGGGTAGCCGTCGAGGTGGGCATGACCGCAGACCAGCGTTGCGCCGTAATCGGGCTTGAAGGGCATGAAGCGTGAGCCATCGACGATACGGGCGATGATGTCGCCCATGTCGAGCGGCTGGCGGATGGTGTCGATCGGGATGATGCCGAGCAGTTCGTCCGGGTCATAGAGCGGCGGCTCCGGCGGCAGTCGGTTCGGGGCGGGCGTCTTGCGCCAGTTCAGGTTGGCGACGATGCCGCGCCCGATGCGGATGGCGTCCGCGTCGTTTTCGGCGAGGTAATCGGCTAACCCGGAGACGCGGGCGTGCATCTCTGCCCCGCCCAGCGTCTCGTCATCGACTTCCTCGCCGGTCGCCATCTTGACAAGCGGCGGACCGCCCAGGAAGACCTTCGCCTGATTGCGCACCAGCACGGTGTAGTCGCTCAGTCCGGGCAAATATGCGCCGCCGGCGGTGCTGCTGCCCATGACCAGCGAAATCTGCGGGATGCCCGCCGCGCTCATGCGCGCCTGGTTGGCGAAGGTGCGTCCGCCGGGCACGAACAAGTCCGCCTGATGCGGCAGGTTTGCGCCGCCAGATTCAACGATGTAGATGCAGGGCAGCCGGTTGACGGCGGCGATCTCCTGTGCCCGCAGGGTCTTCTCGACGGTGATGGGGTAGCTCGTGCCGCCTTTGACCGTCGCCTCGTTGGCGAAGATCATGCATTCGACGCCGCAGACCACGCCGATACCGTTGATGCCGCCCGCGCCGGGGGTTTCGTCATTGTACATGCCCCAGGCTGCCAGCGCGCTCAGTTCGAGGAAGGGCGCGCCGGGGTCGAGCAGCAGCTCGACGCGCTCGCGCGGCAGCAGCTTGCCGGCGTCGAGGTGTTTCCTGACGGCGCGCTCGCTGCCGCCCGCCCGCACCTTCGCCTGCCGCTCCGCCAGAGTCGCGGCGATCTGGCGGTTGTGTTCATAGTTCGCCCGAAATGCTTCGCTGCTCGTATCGATATGAGATTCAAGGACGACCATCATCTTAAGTGTCTTTAGAAAACACCATCAATGGTCGAGATTGTACCGCAAAAACGGCACGCGCCAGCAGCAGCGCGCTCAGTCGTCGGCGCTGTGCCGCGCGGTATGCCGGGCGATGATGCGGGTCATCGTCTCATCGAGCGCCAGACACGCCGCTGCGGTCGGGGCGACGCAGACGTAATTGACGTAGTGCACGGGATGGGGCAGTTCGAAGTAGGCGACCGGATCATAAGCGAAGATTCCGCAGCCGCCCCCCGCCGTCAGCCCGATGAATTCCGGGTCGGTCGTCAGGTCATCGAGGCTGTCCAGCCGGCAGGGGACCAGCCGATAGCGAGTGTGCGTGCGATCCGGGTCAATGCCGGCGCGGGTCAGCAGCCCATAGGGATAGGTCGAGGAGCAGAAGCGGGCGTTGATGTCCACCGCGTAGATCGCGCCGTCCGGCGTGTGGATGAAATCGACGCCGAAGACGCCTTCATAGCCTTCCATCTGTTCGCCGATGCGAAGCGTATATTCGATCATCCGGGCGCGCTGTTCCGCTGTCCCCGAAGCCGGCGATCCATTGCCCCAGTGCAGCCAGTCGCGGATGTATTGATCGACCATGAAGAGCGGGGCGACCTGACCTTTCCAGCGGATGGCGTTGACGATTGGCGTGGCGACCAGCGGGTATTCCGTCTCGACCCGCAGCGGATACTTGAGCTGATCGGCGATTCCGTCAATGTCATCGGCGGAATCGAGATGGAACAGGTCACGGTGGTCCAGCTTGATCACCATGCCGGGGTAAGCGCGTGCCGAATCGCGGGCGAACGCCTTCAGGTCCGCCAGCGTTTCGCAGGTCGCCCCCTGCGGGCTGGGTACACCATCGACATAGTCAGAGAAGCGCAGCTTGCTGTACATCGTCATGAAGGCACTGTGAGACGGATGTGCCTGCACAGTGTGGTCTGACGAGGAGAGGGAATCGGCAATGGCGTCGATCCCCCGACCGGGGTCGTTGTAGAAACTGGAGAGATGCAGGCGCTGCGCCTGCACCTGCTCGCGCAGCGCCGCCATCGCCGGCAGGTCGCTGCGCAGATTCAGCGCCAGGTTGTTGGTGCGCCATTCCGGTTGGATGATGCGCCCCTGAAAGCCGCCCAGGCTGCGCAGTTGGTCGATGGTGCGCGGACCATAGCCTGCCAGCGACGAGGTGACGCAGACCGGCGGAGAAAAGAGCAGTGGATTGGTCGTATACTGCCCCCAACCGCCCACGCCCTCGTGGTCGGTCCAATCGTCGTGCAAGAAGGCGCAAGAGCGGATGAAGTCGTCGAGGAGCGCCAGCCCGCCGGCGATCTGACTGTGAACCAGCACGCCTACCCCTCGCTTCTGGGCTGCGTCTCGGCGTCCTGGCTGGAACGCACCGGCGGCGGGTCAGCCTTGCGATTGCGGATATGCTTCGCCTTCTCCTGAAGGCTGGCGAAGAAGTCGGTATCGACGATCTCCGAAACCTGGGCGCGCGCCTTGGCTTCATCGATCTCGATCTTCAGCTCTTCAACCTGTTTGCGCAGCTCGACTTCGCGCCCCTGAACCTTGCCGACCATCACGCGGAAGACATCCGCCAGGATGCTGAACTCGTCGGAGACGAGGCGGCTGGCTTTCGGCAGCGGCGTGCTGTAATCGCCTTCGCCGATTCGCTCGGCGGCGACGGTCAGGGCGGTGACCGGGCGAGTGATCGGGATCGAGATGAGATAGACGACGATGAAGAAGACCGCGAAACCGATCAGGAAGCTGGGCAGCGCTGCGTCGAGGATTTGCCGCTGGACGCTGAAGACGTACTCGGCGCGATAATCGATGCCCAGCACGCCGACCGGTTCGCCGGCGGCGTTCTTGATGGTCTCGTAGCCGGAAATCCAGTAGCCGAAGTCATCCTGATACGGCTCCAACAGCAGCCATTCGTTGGTCTCGCCGTTGAAGAGCGCGTCGAAGTCGGGGGCGTCGCCCGGGGCATAGCCGAGCGGCTGCTGGAAGCGTGCCGTCTCTGGGTCATCCGGCTCGGTGCGCGCTGCGGCGCTGGCGATCAGGACGTACTCGCCCAGACTGTCACTCAGCGCGATGGTGTAGATGCCGGTGCGATTATCGACCGCCTTGATCGACGCCAGCCAATCGACGATGATCCAGAAACGCGGATCATCGGAATAGCCGGCTTCATTCGGCTCGCCAAACTGCGCCACCAAATCGAAGGCGTCGCCATCGATACCTCTGGCGGTCCCTTCCAGGAGCACGCGCAGATCTTCGGCGAGGCGGTCCATCGCACGATCCGAGGCGAACTGATAGACGACCAGGAATCCGCCGATGAAGACAATCGAGAAGAGGAGCGTCAAGCCGATAACCAGGCGAGCGCGGACACTGATGAAGAGAGGTTTGCGGCTGCTGGGTTCCTGAGTCATGTGTTCTCGTCCTGATTAACCAGATCGGAGGGGCGGTAGCTCAGACCGGCGTCGAGCGTGCGTCCCAGCTTGTGACTGCGCCGTGAGAACTCCGCCGAGGCAGGCTGAAAGCCGCGCGCGGTCAGCGGCTCCGCCTGAGATCGTGGGACCAGCGT
>JAEURA010000155.1 GCA_016789005.1 Anaerolineae bacterium | reverse complement strand
GAATGGCGGCGCGGCGACGATGCCCGGCTCCCACTTCAGAAATGCCGCGCCGTGACGCTTCGCCTCGGCATGGATCGCATCCCACAGCGCCGCCTCACCGGAAGGCGCGGTCACCAGCGGTCCCATCGGCAGATACGCCATCGTCCCCAGGCGCAGCGGCAGCGGGCGAAACAGCAGCAGCGCCCCGCCTGCCAAATCGCCGGCGGCGTCCGTCACTCCGACCAGGGCGTCCGTCCAGCCGAAGGCGCGTTTGTGCGCCCCCCAGGTGGAAAGCTGGAGCAGATGTCCGCGCGGATGCATGCGGACGAAGGCATCCCACTGCGTTGGGGTAGGGGTCTTCGAGGTCGTCATGAGGGGCATTATACCAGACCGGTGCGGCGGCGCAGTCGGCTGGCTCGGCGCGAGGCAGCGCGGTGCGCGGCGGCGAACTGGGCTATAATGCGGGTGCTGGTCGCGCTGTACTGTGAGGCAATGCCATGCCGATCCCTGCCCTGGACTCGTTCCTGCCCGACTTCACGCCCTTCACCCGTGCGCTGGTAGACGCCTATCACGCCGGCGGGTTGAACTCGTGGGACGCGGCGGCGGATCGCGTCCTCCTCTATTTCTCTCCAGAGTGCCTGCTGGCATTCGACGCCGTGATCCCCGGTTGGCTGGACATGGCGTCCTACGCCAACCAGCAGACGCTGATCCACGTCTCGCTGGCATTCGCCGCGCTGGCGATGCTGCCGGAATACGCCGACGCGCCGCCGGATCAGCAGCGCATGGCGGAATGGGTTGTCGCCTTTCACGACGTCACGAAACAGCCCCGGCGGGGTAGCCACGATTGGACGCATGGTTTTCGTTCGGCAGGGGTAGCAGGGCGGGCGCTGCCTGCGCTCGGCTTTGCGGCGCGGGATGACCTGGCGGCGCTGGACGCCTGGGCAGAGATGACTCATGCCGCTCAGACACCGCACCCGACCGAGGACACCCTCATGCAGGACAATCGACACCTGCCGGCGATCCTGGATGGGCTGCACACGCTCTTCGGTCAGGTGTCGCCTGCCTCGCAGATCGTCAAAGGCGTGCTGTTCCACATGTCGATTGACGCCGTTGCCGATTATCCCACCGCTGCGCCGCTGCGCGACGATGAGGTGCGATCGTACATCGATGCGCCGACGCTGCAACTCCTGAAGATGATGATGCTGGTGGACTGCGACGCCTGGGCGCTGTTCGACCCGCCGCTCAAGGCGCGGGATCGCGGTCTGGTGCTTGCCGAGTTCGACCGCCTGAGTGCGCTGTATTGAATCTGACTGTTAGGGGGAGCGGCGGGGCTTTGATCCGACGACACAATGATTCAGGTTACAATGGGTGCTGAGGCAATTGTGGAGCAGACCGTGACAATCGCTCTGGTTATCGATGAGATTGTATCCGATCCAGCTATTCGCGGCGGACGCCCGACGCTGCGGGGTACGACGCTGCGCGTTATCGACGTCGTCACCTGGTATCGATCCGGGGACTTTGATTCGGCTGAGGAGCTTGCCGCCTCAATCGGACTGACTGCGGGACAAGTCCATGCCGCTCTTGCCTACTACTATCTGCATCAGCCTGAAGTCGAAGGACAGATGGACCTGGATGATGCGCGCGGTGAACGCGCCGCCGACGATTTGATCGCTCAAGGGCGGGCGCGTCGAATTGAGTAACAAACCTCGCTTTCTGCTTGATGAACATATCCCAGTCGAGATCGCTCGCCAGCTGCGGGGCAGCGGCATAAATGTTCTCACTGTTGGCGAAATCCAGCGGTTGGGCGGCAAAGATGTCGATCTGCTTCGTTGGGCAGCAGATAACGTGCGCGTGTTTGTCACCCATGACACCGACCTGATGGTGATTGCTCAAACATATCCTGAACATGCCGGTATCGTTTGGGCATCTGAACGACATGCGACAATCGGTGGATGGGTTCGAGCGCTGCGCACCGTTCATGACCGCGAAACTGTTGAGAGCATGATGGGGCAGTTTCGGATTGCCACCGTTCGATGAAGTGCGGATATTGCGCCAGGATTCAGCGGCAGCCTAGTACCCCACCACAGCAATATCTAGATTTGCCCCCCTCGCCCCGCTTGCGTGGGAGAGGGGTTGGGGGTGAGGGGTAGCGGCAACTATCGGTCTGGTCAGGTTCTAGGAGTCGCAATGCAGGTCTTTATCTCGTACAAGCACGAAAATGACAGCTTCATCAAGGCGCTCAAGGAGCGCATCCAGGCGGCGGGCTTCGACGTGTGGATCGACAAGGACCTGCTGCGCGTGGGCGAAGACTGGCGTCAGGAGATCGACAACGCCATCAAAGCCTCGTTCTGCCTGATCGTCGTCATGTCGCCCGGCGCGTTCGAGTCGCCTTACGTCACCTACGAGTGGGCATATGCGCTGGGAATCGGGCTGCGCGTCCTGCCGGTGATGGTCAGCGCCACGCCCATGCACCCCCGCATGGAGACGATCCAGTACATCGACTTCACCGATCACTTCAGCCCACCCTGGGACCGGCTGGTCGCTCGGCTGAGGGAGATCGCCGATGGCGGTGTGTCGCTGGCGGCGCGCCCGCCGCTGTACGTGGTGCGTGCGGTCGAGGCGCTGGAGAGTCTGAAGGTGGAGGATCGCGAATTCGCCCTCGATGCCCTGTCGGAATCCAGCCACCCGGCGGCGCTGCAAGCGCTGGTCGAGGCGACCGGACATCACCTCGCCGACGTGCGCCGGTACGCGGCGCTGCTGGCTGCCCGACAAATCACGGAACCGCGCATTTTGCCGGCGCTTCGTGAGCAGGCGGAAGCCTGGGACCCGGAGTACTACCCCGACCATCGCCATGAGGACATGCGCATCCGTTTCTCCCGCTCGGCGGAGGCGGCGCTCCTGGCGGGCAAATTCGGCGATGGCGGGAAGGCGATCACGCGAGAATTCCTGGCGCGACAGGCGCAGAATCTCGATGATGAAGAGCGCGCGCAG
>JAEURA010000122.1 GCA_016789005.1 Anaerolineae bacterium | reverse complement strand
TAAGCCTTGTCTCGTATCTTCTCAACGGACGAGCCGCCGGCTCGCCCCTACGGGTTGGCGGTCGTAGGGGAGACCCGGCGGGTCTCCCGTTCGTGGATTTCTTTCAAGATTCCGCTTAGAGTGGGGTCTCGAAAAAAATCCACCAGCGGACGACCCGCCGGGTCGCCCCTACGGCACGTTGGGCGTAGGGGCGAGCCGCTGGCTCGACCGCGCGACCGTTGAAAAGAGGCGAGACCTGGCTTGAGCGCGCGCGATACAGCGTATCACGAGACGCGGCTACTTGGACGCCTGCGAAACCGACAGGGTGAACGTGCCGCCGGTGTAGGCGGTATCAGCGTCCACCGCCGTGTAGAAGCGATAGGCGGTCACGAACAGCAGATAGCTGCCCGTTTCCGGGATTTCGACGCCGCGAATCGCCGATTCCAGCCCGCCGCGGTCGGAATCATCGTCGTTGATGTGGGTGCGCACGCCGCTGCGGTCGAACAGGATCATCAGCGTATCGAAGTCGGCTTCGTCGATCACAATGTCGATGACGTCGCCCTGCGTCGCCGAGAGGAAATAGTAGTAGACCGGCTCCTCCGGCGAGCTGTAGCCGTCGGTCACGCCGCCGACCTCGATGCTGCCGTGGAAGAGGATGACCGAATCTTCGCTGTAGTTAGGATCGTCGATCGGCGCCTTGTTGCCGGTCACCATGACTTCGAAGGTGCGCGTCCCCTTCAGGCTGTCCTCTGCCGGTTCGCGATCCACGCTTGAGAAGTCCGAGACCAGGACGACATAGCTGCCGTTGACCGGCAGGGTCACCTCTTTGATCGCCGAAGAAAAGATTTCTTCGCCGCTGTCGTCGTCATAGGCGATGACCTGCCCCGCCGGTCCCATCAATACCATAAACGGGTCGAAACCCTCGCTCGTCTGGGTCGCGGTGACCGTCACGATGTCGCCCTGCGTGCCGTCGAAAGCGAACAGCACCGCGCCTTCACCTGGAGCCAGTTCTTCGGCGAAGGGTTCGTCCGGCGTCAGGAAGTTGATCGAACCGCGCTCACCTTCCTCGCCTTCGCCCTGGGCGACATCGCTGCCGGGGGTTTCGCCGCCCGGCGATGACGAAGTGACCTGCGCCGATGCGCTTCCGACTGTGACCGCGAACAGGATACCGATGATGAGGAGGAGCGACAAGCTCTTGCGCCAGGATGTCATTGAGTATCTCCTTCGATGACGTACATATGCAGCTAAGTGCATACGACAGATTAAACGAATTTAGACTTGTCTGTCAACCAGATAGTTCGGTCGGGGTGCATTTCAATATTTCGGGTACTTCAACGGACGATGCAGGCATCGTCCCTACGGAGGCACATTTTGTCGGGACAACGCCCGCGTTGTCCGCCCGTATCCCCAATAATCTGAAATGCACCCGTTCGGTCGGGTCTGGCGATTCAGCCCGCCTGCATCGTCACGCTGACGCTGCCGCCTTCGAACTGGGGCATGACTTCGGCAGCCCGATCCGCGTTGATCACATAGAAGAAGACATCCGTCACGACCGCCAGATAAGGCAGATCGGTTACGCGCTCTGCCGCCGTCGCGGTGACGGCGTAGACGCCCGATGTCAGGTCGCCGCGCGACGGGTCGTCATCGTTGACGGCGACGCGCGCCCCTGTGCTATCGAACAGATGCAGCACCGTGTCGAAATCAGCCTCCTGCACAATGACGTCGAAAGCGCTTCTGGCATCTGCCCTCAGCAGGAAAAACGTGCCCAGCCGGTCCGCCGCGATCTCGGCGCTGACCACCGCGCCGGGCGCGAGCGGCTGCGCCTGCACCTCAAAGACGGAGGATGATCTGCCGGAAAGAGGGGTGATACCGTTCAGCGCCAGGCTGAAAGTCCGCGTCTCGTAGACGGCGCTTCCGCCGAGGATGTGCTCCAGGCTGGTGGCGAGGATCAGGTACGCGCCATCGTAAGGGAGCGTCACACCGTCAATCGCCGCCGAAAGGAGGGTCGCCGCACCGCTGTCATCGTCGCTGGCGATGACCGTGCCATCCGCGCCGAACAGCACCAGGAAGGGATCGAGCCGCGCGCTGCCCTGCGTCATGGTGATGCTGACGACATCACCGGCGCTGCCCTGAAAGCCGTACAGCCGCGCGCTGACGGTGTCCGTCAGCGCCCCTTCTAGCCGCGCCCCGGCGGTCAGCATGGGGATGCTGAAGCCGGCGGCGTTGAGATCGACGGTGTCCTGTGCCAGCGCCGCCGAAGCCGCCAGAAACATGCCGACCAGGACGCCGATTTGTATCACCCACCGCGCAACGTGCCGGCGCATCTCGCCCTCCTTGATAGGGATCCTCCGCGACCTGCGGATACTTTCAGGCTAACGGCAAATCGCCGCGCTGTCAATTTCGGCAGTTCGGCGCGGGTGCATTTCAGATTATTGGGGATACAGGCGGACAACGCGGGCGTTGTCCAAAATGGTCCTCCGTAGGTACGATGCCTGCATCGTCCGTTGAAGTACCCAAAATATTGAAATGCACCCAGTTCGGCGCGGCGGCGGTGGATGGTCATCGCGCCGCCGATAATCGGTGCTATGATGATCAGTAGGGGTATTCCTGTGGCACACTTCCGCGCAAGGATGGGTCGATGGAGACGCACCCCAGCATCCGCATCTTCCTCTCGTCACCGGGCGATCTGGTCAATGAACGCAGCATCGTCCTGAAACTCCTCGATGAACTGCGCTATGACAGCTTCATCCGCAAACGCGCCGTCATCGAAGCGGTGGCGTGGGATCAAGGGCTGCCGCTGGTGGCAACCCTCCACCCTCAGGAAGCCATCAACAAAGGACTCGCCAAACCGTCGGAATGCGACATCGTGTTCGTGCTGTTCTGGTCGCGGATGGGCACGCCGCTGCCCTTTCCGACCTATCAGAAACCCGACGGAACGCCCTATCTTTCCGGCACGGAATGGGAATACGAGGATGCCCGGCGCGGTTGGGCGGAACGCGGCACGCCCGACATCTATCTGTACCGCCGCACCGAAAAAGTGCTGTTCGACGAGCAGGACCCCGACACCCCGGAAAAGCGCACTCAGTATGGGCGCGTGGAGAAATTCTTCAGGCAGTTCGTGACGCCGGAAGGCGCGATCACCGCCAGCGTGAACGTGTATCGCGATCAGGACGAGTTCCGAACCCTGTTCGAACGCCACGCGCGCGCCATCATCCTGGAAAAGCTCTCGCGCTTCATCGAACGGACGCAGGATGTCGTGCCGCTGTGGCAGGGGTCGCCCTTTCCGGGGCTGCGCGCCTTCACGCTGAAGGACGCCCCGATCTTCTTCGGGCGCGACCGCGAGATCGAGGCGCTGTTCAGCCGCGTGACGACGCAGCCCTTCAGCGCCGTCGTCGGCGCGAGCGGGTCGGGCAAGTCGTCGCTGGTCAGCGCCGGGCTGATCCCCCGTCTGCGCGATACGCGGCAGTGGCTGCTGCCAGAGATGGGGGACGACTCGCGTTGGAAATGGCTGCGCTGCACCCCCGCCGAACGCACCGACCCGTTCCTGTCGCTGGCGGGCGCGTTCGCCGGGCTGATCGACGAGCCGGCGGAGACGCTGGCGGCGGCGCTGCGCCGGGACTCCGAGGCGATCCCGGCGTGGATCGAGCGGGCGCGGGGGAAACGGCAGGATTGCGAACAAGTCCTGCTGATCGTCGATCAGTTCGAGGAATTGTTCTCCTGCCAGCCCGCCGACCGCGCCGCCTTCGCCGCGCTGATCGCCAAAGCCTGCCAGAGCGCCGCGCTGCGACTGGTGATCACGCTGCGGGCGGACTTCTACCACCGCTGCCTGGACGAACTGCCGCAGCTGACCCGCCTGCTGGAAAACGGGACTTTCCCCCTGGGCGCGCCGGGCTTCGAAGTGCTGTACAGGATGGTCGAGCGTCCGGCGGCGCGCGCCGGGCTTGATTTCGATCCCGGACTGGTGGAAGACATCCTCAGGGATACCGGGGGGGAGGGCGAGAGCCTGCCGCTGATGGCGTACGCCCTCGATCTGCTCTACAAGGCGCGCGAGGGGCAAACGCTCAGACGGAGCGCCTACGAGAGCTTTGGCGGCGTCAAAGGGGCGGTCGGCAGGCAGGCGGAAGACGCCTTCAGCCGGCTCGATGCCGAGGCGCAGGCCTCGCTGCCCCGGGTGTTTCGCGCCCTCGCCAGCGTCGGCAACGATCAGCGCGATGTGCGGCGGCGCGCTCCGCGCGAGGAGATCGACCGCATCAAAGGCGGCGTGGCGCTGGCAGATGCGCTGATCGGGGCGCGCCTGCTGATCAGCAGCGAAGCGGCGGCAGAAACAGACAAACAGCAGACGACGAGTTCGGTGGCGCACGAGGCGCTGTTCACGCATTGGAAGGAACTCGCCAGGCAGCTCGCTGCCGATCGGGCATTTCGCGTCTGGCGGCAGCGCCTCAACGGCGATGTCGCCCGCTGGCAGCAGGACGCCGCGCCGCGCCGGCGCATCGGCGGCAGGTTGTCCTATCTGTACTGGGGCGGCAGGATGGACGAAGCCCGCCGCTACCGCCCCTTCTTCGACGAACTCAGCCCGGACGAACGACGATTCCTGCAGATGAGCAGCCGTGCCACCCGCGCCCTGCGCGCGGCGTCATGGCTGGTGATCCTGCTGATGGCGGCGGTCAGCCTGGGGACGGCGGTCTATGTCGGGAGTCAGTGGCGGATGCGCAGCGCTGCCACGACGCAGGAGGTCGCCTATTTCGCCGCCGGAAACGCGCTGCTGGGCGAGCCGCCCCGCGAGGTGTTCGTCGAAGCGTTCGGGCTGGAGCTTTACGAGGTGAGCTACCGCCAGTACCGGCTGTGCGTGGCGAGCGGAGCGTGTTCGCGCCCCGGCGAAACCGGCGAATTCACCTGGTATGCCGACGCCGACGAGGACATGCCGGTCGCCCAGGTCTCCGCCTATCAGGCATGGGATTTCTGCCGCTGGGTGGGGCGGCGGCTGCCCACCGCCGCCGAATGGGAACGGGCGGCGCGCGGGACGGATGGGCGAACTTTCCCCTGGAGCGAGGACTCGCCCACCCCGGCGCACGCCAACATTCCGATGGCGGAATTCGAGTTTTCCCCGGTGTCGCCGGTCGCCGTGAATGACTCTCGGTTCCGGGAGGGCGCGACCCCGGAAGGACTGATGCACCTGCTCGGCAACCTGTCGGAATGGACCAGCACGCCGACGGACTGCGCCGACCCTTACGCCTGCGATCAGGAATGGGACGGGATGCGCCCCGCCGCGCTGCATACCAAAGGCTTCAGCTGGCTCACCCCGTACGACTCGATGACGGCGCAGCCTCTAACGGAAACAATCACCGCGCTCACCGGCTTCACCTTTGTCGCCGACATCGGTTTTCGCTGTGCTGTAACTCCTTAAACGCTTCAGGAGGTGATGGTGATGTCGCATCAACACCGTATTCTTGCGCTGCTGCTCATTGTCGCGCTGGTGATGGTCGGACCCGCAGCAGCGCAGCGTGGTCAGCTTGATTTCGGTTTGTCGCCGCGCTACGGGACCGCCGATCTCAGCCCTGCTGATCGTTTTCCGTACGAAGTCTACAACGTCGATGTCAGTGGAGATGCCGACGCCTCGACGATACGAGGATGTGTCGGCTTCACCACCGAAGCGCCGACCTTCCGGGTGATCTGGTCGGGCGGCAGGGGCAGCCCGCTGCGTTTCGGCTTTTTCAGCGATGAAGACACCACGATCATCGTCAACACGGCGAACGGGCAGTGGGTGTGCAACGACGACAGCGGCGGCAGCATCAACCCGCTGGTCGAGATTACCAACGCGCCGGATGGTCAGTACGACATCTGGATCGGTCACTACGCCCGCAATCGGCGCGCGGCGGGGACTCTCAGCGTGATGGCTGGCGAGACGCCCGGTCCGACGCCAGGCGACGAGACGTGCGATACGCCGCTGGGCAGGTTCGACCCGCAGGTGTTCGACGACAGCACGGTGTACTTTCGGTACTATAACGACCGAAATCAGGTCTTCAACGTGACGGTCACCGGCGACAGCGTCGGCACATCGCGGTTGGACATCGTGCGAGAGATTCGGCTGTGCCTGCTGGCGACCGGTCCGCAGGTGTTCCCCAACGCGCTGGCGGCGGACACGAACGCCGGCGAACGTGAGTCGACCGACGAGGAGGGCTTGATCGCCCTGGAGATCACCGTCGAAAACATCGGCGAGTTGATTTCGCAGGATTACGAGGTGCACATGGCGCTGGACCCCACCGTGCCGTTCTCCGTCACGCTGCCGGCGGCGAAGTCGGCGACGA
Source organism: Anaerolineae bacterium (assembly GCA_016789005.1). Classification (GTDB taxonomy): domain Bacteria; phylum Chloroflexota; class Anaerolineae; order Aggregatilineales; family Phototrophicaceae; genus Flexifilum. The sequence continues at coordinate 7,669 of JAEURA010000122.1, read as the reverse complement.
TCACCAGCCTGTGCTGCACCTACCGTTCGGTCACTGCCAGCCTGTACAACCCTTATCGGGTTTCCAGTAACCCCGCCACCAACCGGGTCTACCAGCTTCCCGACTCCTCGGGCGGAAGCTGTGCGGCGATGCGGCGCAGCAACGGGACAGCGCTTTACGTCACCGCCAAGCAGCTCTACGTGAGCGGCGAGACGAGCGCCTACTTCACCATCCGCAGTACATTCGGCAACTTCAACTGAAGCAGCGGAGTGCGCGCCGGGGCATGAGCCTTCATGCCCCGGCGTTGACATAACGCTATGGCAGCGCCGCCGCGCGCTTGTCGCTGACCATCAGATAAAAGTCCGGTCCCCGGTTCGGCAGTTCGTGCAGCGACCCCCAGGCGCTCAGGAATTTCTCGTTCGTCCAGACGAAGTGCCTGCCGCGCCCATCCGCCGGCGAGAAGATCGGGTCATGGACGAAGATGCCGCCCTCGTCGCAGCCCGTGACCACCACGAAATGCGAATCGCGGTAGACGAACCCCGGCTTGGCGATGTCGATCCATCTGGCATAGTTGACCAGGGCGATGGTCAGGACGCCTTCGCGCACGTGACGGCGCAGCGCGTCCAGCGCCGCCGCCGAATCGAGCGTTTCGCCGCGCAGCGCGACGCCGTTTTCGCGGGCGATTGCCGCCATCTCCGCCAGGGTGGTGAAATCCGTCGCCGACTTGCCCCGCAGCGTCGGGCTGATCTGGTAGAGCGCATCGACGCTGACCCGCTCGGCGGGTGATTTCCCCGTGTTGAAGATCATCGTCAGGCAGGTCGGACCGCAGTCGGCAAGGTGCGTCCGGGCGGTGTTCGGGTCGTTCTGCGAGTGGTACGCCACGTCGAGCATGATCTTGCCCGACCCTTCCTGGACAATGGTCTCTTCCTGATTCTGGTCGAAGCGAAGCTGGCGCATCGCCTCGTAGACCGGCAGCGGGGCAAGCTGCCCGTTCACTTCGCGAATCCAGCCGTCCTCGGCGAACTGCGCGTCATAGTGCCCGATCAGGCTGCCGACGGAGATGCACCAGGGGCACATCGCCTTCAGCCGCCGGGCGCGGTCGAGGTAGCGGAACATGTCGGTGACGCGCCGGGCATGCTCCTCGTGCGACGCCAGACGTTCGTGCCCGAACATCGAGCTGGAGTCTTTGGTATAGACACCGCCCTCGGTAGAGATGACCGGAATGGCGTCCACGTCGAGGGCAGCGCCGAAAGCGCGCTTGAACTCTCGCAGCGTGATTTCGTAGGAGCGCAGGGTCATGTCCCATTCCGGCGCGCCGGCGGGGAAGGGGTCGAAATCGACCGGCTGCTCGAAGGTGGCGCTGTGCACGGCGATCCAGCCGCCGCGCGCGAAGATATCGAGCGTCTGCTGGCGGTAGTTCTGCGCCAGTTCGCTGACCACGCCGCGCGTCAGCAGCACGCCGCTGAACCAGGGGTTGCTCTGCCCGCGCCAGTCCGTCGGGGCGGTGGCGTAGAACGCTGGTTTCGCCCCGGCGTCTAGCGCTTTCTGGGCGTCCTTCACCCACGCCGCCGCGACCGCGCGCACCAGCGCCGGGTTCATGACCGAGAAATTCGCCTGCCATTCGCCTTTCCATTCGACGGTCAGGTTCGGCTCGTTGCCGATCTCCGCCCAGGTGATGCCGGCGGCGGCGTAGGCGCGCATCTTGTCGAAAGCGATGGGCGGCAGCGAGTCCGGGAACATGCCGCCGACGTAGTAGCGGATGATCGGCTCGATGCCTTCCGCCTTAAGGCGCTTCGCCCAGCGGAAGATATGATCGTCGGGGCGGTCGCCCCAATCGACCTGCTTGAACCAGCTGATCTGCATATCCTTGAGCATCTTGATCCAGGTGTCCCACATCGCCTCTGGGGGCGCAGCGGCTCCCGGCGCGCCGTGAATGCCGATGATCGAGCCGCGTGCCAGCCGCTCTGCGGCGTCGCGCTCTTTGGCGATGCGTTCGGCTTCGCTCTGGATGTCAGCGGTCAGGCGCGCCAGCGTATCCGAATCCAGCTTGAGCAGGTCGAGGATCTCCGTCCGCGCTTCGGGCGGCAGCGCCCACGCCTCCACCGGCGGACCGCTGTAGCGCTGGCTGCGCAGGTTGTTGGCGAAGACGCTCATGAACCCGGCGCGGTCCAGCCAATCCTGCCAGCGGTTTTCGGTGCGCGTCGCCGCCGCCACCACCGCATTGATCACATCCTGCCAGCTATACGTCGGCTGATCGACATCGATGGGTTTCGGCAGCGGGATGGCGGCGATCCCGGCGTACTCCGGTTCGCCCATGTGCGGCTTGCCGTCCCCGCTCCACAGATCGCAGCCCAGGCGGAAAAACGTCACGCCGACCGCGCCGCGCGCGAAGGCGGCGCTGCCCTGGCGGGTGACTTCTTCCTGGGTGGGGCGCGCGCCCGCTTCGCCGAACGCCTGAAGCATCGGAACCAGCGGCTTGCCATAGCCGCGCAGGTTGTTCAGCGATTCCTCGATATGCTCCTCGACGCTCTTGTAGCGCCCGAACATGATCGGGTAGATCATCGGGTGGATGCTGTCCACATACGGAATCCAGGGGTCCACCCACCAGCGGAAATCGCGGTTGCGCCGCCCGTCGATGCACAATCCGATATGCGTCCCGGCGGGCAGCCCGGCGCGCACCATGTCCATCAGACGGCGGGCTTCGTCGGGCGTGCCCAGCCAGTAGTAATCGCCATGTTCGACATCCAGCACCAGCGAGCGGACGCCGGGCTGCACCGATTTGACGAGGTGGTCGGCTTCGCCCGGCAGGTCTGCCGCCTGGGTCTGCCCCGGTTTGCGTTTGGCGCGCGGCACGCCCCAGGCGTGAACTTCCAGGTTGTGCGGGGCGAGTTCATCGACCCACTGGCGAATCGCCCGCTGGCTGGTGATGGCTTTGGGGTCGTTGTCGCCGGCGATCTCGCCCTGCCAGACCGCCCCGTTGGAAGTCTTGATCATCACACCCGCCACGTTGGGCGTCTTCTGGCGGATGATCTGCGCCGTCTCGGTCGGCGTTCTGCCGGGGGTGGTGAAGCCTCGAAAGTTGACCAGAAGGATCTTATTGTCGTAAGGCGTGGTCATGAGCTTGGCTTGCCTTTCGTCTTGCGCGGAACAATGGCGCGGGGGTGATGCGCCCAGTTGGTGATCGATGCCGCCGGACGGGACTGCGTAACAATTTTCGGCATATTCATTGTACGCCCCTTTTGGCGCGCTTTGGCGCGCTTTTTCTGCCGGCGCGCCGCCGAAACACCTACGCTCTGTGCGAAGCGGATCGCGGCGCGATCTGGTCATCCCGGCTACAATAGAGTCATTCGTGCATGTCCAGACGGAGAGACCGCCCATGCGCCAGACTCCCGTTCGCCTCCCTTACTTGCTGATCGGCGCGCTCGTCGCCCTGCTGATCGGCGCGTTGATCGCCGCGCCGGCGCAGATCACGCAGGCGCAGACCACCACGACGACGGCAATCCCGACTTCGACACCGGTCTTCACGCCGACGGCGACGCTGCCGATCCTGGTGGTCACGCCGGCATCCGGCTGCTACGCGCCGCTTCAACTGCGCATCGGCGGGCTGGTGGTCGTGACCGGCGGGGTCAACGTGCGCGCCACGCCCTCCGTCTCTGGCGTGCTGCTCAACTATTTCGCCGAAGAGAAGCTGGTCCGCCTGATCGACGGTCCGGTCTGCGCCAACGGCTACAACTGGTGGCGCGTCGCCGGAGTGGGCGAACCGGGCTGGGTCATCGAAGGGACGCCGGGGCGCTATCTGGTAGAACAGGTTCCCGACCCCGAGACGAGCGGCTGCTTCCCGGCGCGCGAGGGCATTGCCGTCGGCGGGCAGGTGCGCGCCATCACCGGCAGCCGCGTCCGCGACGCCGCCGACCCCGGCGCGCTGGTGATCACCGTCGCCCCGCCGGGGACGCTGATGACCGTCCTGGAAGGTCCACGCTGCTGGAACGGCTTGAACTGGTATCGCGTGCGGACGCGCTATCAGGTGACCGAGACATTGATCGAAGGCTGGGTGGGCGAGGGCTATCCCGGCGAATACTGGATCGAGGGCGGGGTCGGCGCTGCCAGCACGCCGCTGCCCTGCGCGCATCCGCTGAGCTGGCGGGCAGGCACGCGGGCGGCGGTCAGCTATGGCGACGGCGTGCCGCGCCGTCTGCGCGCCGAACCGAACGTGAGCGGCGCGCTGGTGCTGGAACTGCTGGACGGGGTTGCCTTCGAGGTCATCGACGGGACGGCGGTGTGCAGCGGCGGCTACAACTGGTGGCACGTGCGCATCCTGACGACGGGGATCACCGGCTGGATCGCCGAAGGGACGCCGGGGCGCTACTGGGTTGAACTGATCGCGCGGTAGCGTCGCGCTGCCCCAGTCCAGACAGGCAGTGCCTGCCTGGACTGGGGTGGGAGTGGACGCTACCTGATCCTCACGCTCAGCGGGGTCAGCGTCGGGGTGATCGCCGCGCCGTCGAGCGTCAGGACGTTCTCCCGATAGGGCGCGCTCGATGCCTGCACCAGCGTCACCCCGCTCCCCGTCGAGGCGAGCGCCCGGAAGCGGATCGTCACCAGCGTGAATTCCCCCGATGCCGGTGCACTCAGCGTGCCCGCCGCGAAGTCGATGGTCCCGGCGCTGTTGTCGTAGGCGCTCCTCAAAATGGTGGTGAGGGTTGTGCCAGGCGTCAGACCGCCGCTGATGCTCGTATCGACTTGAAGTTTGGTTGGGTCGAAGGTCAGATGGGCTTCCGCGCCGTCGAGCAGGCTGACGACACTGCCGCCGCCGACCGTAGAATTGCCAGCTCGGAGTGTGACGCTGAAGGCTGCCCCGACGCGCGTCGAGACGCTGCCGCCGTTGGTGAGGAAGCGCAGGCGCGCCGATGCCAGTTCGGGCGGGATGGTCTCCATCACGCGCAGTTCCGGCGCGCCGGTTCCCCCGGCGGGCGGAGGCACACCATTCAGCCCGAAATTCGCCGCCAGGATGGAGAAGTCGCTGATGTTGACGTGGGCGTCGCCGGTGAAATCGGCGCGGGCGTCGTAACCCGGCTGCCCATCGGACGTGCCGAATGCCGCCGCCAGGATGGAGAAGTCGCCGATGTTGACGACGTTGCTGTCGTCCGCGTCACCCATCGCCAGCGAGCCGAAGTCGACGCTCACGGCGGCGGCGTTCAAATTGACGGAAGGCATGACGGCGAGGCTCTGATTCTGCTTGAGCCAGATGTCGAACGTCCCGCGCGGCAGGTCTTGCACCGTAAAGTAGCCGTTGACATCGGTGGTTGCAGAGTGTTCGCTGACGACGATGCCGCCATCGCCCAATTTGACTGCCAGATCAACAACATAGGATGCTGATGGAGCGATACGACCGGGAAGGGTGATGTGACCTATGAGATCAGTTGTTGGTGGAACAATGCCGGCTATGAGAAGTTGGGCAGGACCGCCGTCGGACCGTACACCGCCGTATGCCAGAAGAGAACCATCCGGACTCCAGTCAAGTGTGAGCAGAGGACCCGGGTGGGTGAAACGACTCAGTTCCACGCCTGTCGTAGAGTTGTAGATGATCAGATTGCCATTCGTTGTGACGGCGAGATATTGGCTATCCGGGCTGTATTGGAGTTTGTAAAAGTAATCCCCTGCATCTGGGGTAATGGATAGACGCAGCGCGCCTGTGTGTGCGTTCCAAACCTCCAATTCCAACCCGCTATTCGTAATCGATGCAAGGTCATTCCCTGTTGGGCTCAAATCGGCAAACCACAGATCATCCACATTAATGAGAAGTGCTGTCGTCAGCGACGGATAATCCAGGATTCTGATCCTGTCGCGATACGTATCGCCCATCATGAGGTGATTGCCATCCGAACTCCAACGAACTACTGTACCGCTCACATCGAGCAGAGGGATTAGCGCCTCTCCAGTCAAGGCAGAGACAATTCGGGTAAATCCCGCGATATCTGCCACCGCCATCTCATTCGTGCTGCCAGGTCGCCAGCTTAGGGAGCTCATCCCCTGTCCGCCGCGCTGATCCTCCGCAAGCAGGACACCGGTTGCTGCATCCCAGACGCGAAATCCGCGCGAATCGCCGCTGGCGCTGGCGATCTTGGTGCCATCTGGACTCCAATCCAGACGATTAGCCGAACAAGTATTGCCAATGAGGGTTTGCTCGATCACTCCAGTCTGTGCATCGACGATGTATACAGCATTTTGAGCTAATGCATCCGCCAGCAATTCAGGATCAGTTTCACCGGTAACCAAGTTTATCGTGGTGTCACAGAAACCTGCCGCCTTGCCGACGGCAAGCATGTTGCCGGAAGGACTCCAGGCAACTTGAAGAATCGCATGATCAACTTCATCGATCGTGTTCTGTGCCGTGGCACGCGGCGCGAAAGTTGCTGCATAGAGTAGAAACGTGATTGTGACGAATGGTGCAGCTAGGTTCGTCTTTGCGAAGTTCATATCGAGATCTCTCCTCAATTGCCGGGATGCGGTATGGGTGCGTAGGGACTCTCATCGTCCAGATCGGGTAGGCTGACAGCATCATATTCGCTTCCCATGTAGATGCAGCGAATAGGTGTCACGTCGATTCGGCAGTTGACGCTTTGGAAAGGCGATGGAGCATAGGACTGACGCAGGTATTCGGGTAGTTCTGTGACCGTGAGCAGATCTGCTGCCGGCACCGACGGATAAGCATCATGTGACCACTCAACCTGGTTCGGTCCATCGGGTACAGGGTTTTGCACGAGCCAGAAGCTGTTCTCAGAGTGAGTCCCGCCGTAGTAGGCACGACGGGTGTCCCCCCAGGGCCAACTGTTGAAACCTCCGACAGACCAGGATGAAAGATCATCCGCGTGGATACCCCTTGAAAAAGCAGCTGTTGAGGTTTGTCCATCCTCGATTACAGTCGGAAAGTAATCCTGAAAGTTGTGCAGCGCTGCAGTCTCTGCCGAATACATCAGCATCGGATTCAGGTAGAACGTGTTTTTGTCCCCCGGCTCGCCCAACGACTCACGGTTGAAACCGCGCGCAAAGTGAACACTCAGGTGGAGGTGATCGAACGAGTCTCCTCCCGTTTGCCCAATCGCATCACCGGCGTGAACAACGCTGCCGAGGGTGGGTAACTGAACGTACTGCGCTCCTGAGAGCAAATGATTGTAGGTCACAACGATGTTCGACAGATTAGGCAGATGCTGGGCATCGTGGTCGCTGTCTGCGAATGGGCTGTTCAACGCATCCATAAAGCAGCGCACGCTGACGCCGTACCCCGGCTGTGCAGAGCCACCGAGACCCGGAGTTCCAGTGATGTTGTTGCCGTTGATGACAATGCCATCGCACAGGGAGATGACGACGCGCTGGAACCAGGTTCCGCCACCATAATCGACGCCGCTGTGGAAACCAAAGGTCAGATCATAGATTCCTTCTTTCGGCGCGCTGGCTTCTGTGTATCTCTGCTCCCCTGATAGTGAGAAACCACTCTTGCCGTATGAAAAAGCTGACGGTCCAAACCCTTGTACGGGTAGCGGGCTACCCGTCTGCCACCCAAGTGGATCGTTCGTCTGGCCGGGCTGCTCGAAGTTGTAGGGCAATCGGTCAAACGGAGCGGGCAACCCAAGGAGTGTACTCAACTGAAAGAAAGAGCAGGACTCAGGCGACACGATCTGGCACGGATGGA
>JAEURA010000112.1 GCA_016789005.1 Anaerolineae bacterium | reverse complement strand
TAGAACTGCCATCTCTCCCTCGCTGCGCCTTCGACGCCGTCGTCGGCTTCGATGTGGCGCTCGATGAGCCATTTCTGCGCGACACGCTGGCGCTGCTTCGCCCGGGTGGACGGCTGATCACCATCGATTCCAGCAGCGACCCCGATGAGCAGCCGCTCAAGGCGCTCGAAGCGGCGGGTTACGTGCGTATTCTGGTGGAGACGGGGGCGGAATGTCCTCTGCCCGTCGGAACGCTGGCGCGCGGCGAGCGCGTCCACGAGACCGAAGACACCCTGGAGCGGGTGCGCGTCTCCGTCGGCGGCGAGCAGGCTGACACGGCGCTGGCGAACTACAAAGGGCGATTTCTGCATCTGCTCATCCAGCAGACGCCCAACCTGCCGGTTTGGAAGCTTGAGCCGGGTCAAAGCGTGGAGTGGCGAGCGGCGGCGCTCCAAAACGCGAGCGGACCAGCGCTGCTGGCGTTCAGCAGTCTGCCGGCAGCAGTCGCCTTCATGCAGGAGGCGGTGCTGAGCGGACTCGTCCAGGGGATCAGCAAGATCGCCAAGTTCAGACGCGCGACGGCGCTGGGATGGACGCACCCCGTCCTGCTGAATCCCAGTCTGGAGACCGCCATACAGGGCGCTGTCGCCTTCATCGATATCGATCCAAGCAGCGCCGAGCAGCCCGACGAATGAGCGTCCTGCCGGTGTTCTGCCGTGTTCATATTCCCGACACCCAGGCTCATGCTGCGCTTCACAGGCGGTGATCTCGACTTCCTGACCTCCGCGCGCGGCGCTGCCCTGCTGGCGGATCTGGCGCACGCTGATTTATCGGAGGGCGGCGCGCTCACGCTGATCGGCAGGCTGCGCCGCGATTTCACAGCGCGCGAGTCCTCGGCGGCGCTGGAGCTGGCGCGGTTGAGGCGCGACGCGGTGGGCAAATTCGGCGCGCAGGCGGCGGGCATGTTCTTCGACCGCGCCGCGCTGGAACAGGCGAGTCACCCGGCGGCGCGCGCCTGGCGAAAGCGGCTGCTGGAAGGCGCGCCGGGCACACGACTCCTCGATGTTTGCTGCGGTGTCGGCGCGGACTCGCTGGCGCTGGCGGAAGGCGGCGCGCAGGTCGTCGGCGTGGACCTTGACCCGACGCGCACAGCGATGGCAGCGCTCAACGCCGCCGCCCTGGGGCTGCCGATCCTCTTCGAGACGGCGGACGCCAGAGACCTGCCGCTTGAATGGCTTCAGCCGGCGGAGGTGATCTTCTTCGACCCGGCGCGGCGCGCGGGTGAACGGCGTCTGCATCATGTCGAAGCGTATGAACCGCCGCTCAGCACCGTGCTCGCCTGGAAGGATGCGCGGATCTGGGTCAAGCTGTCGCCCGGTGTGCAGATCGATCAACTGGGCGACTATCTGACCGGAGCGGCGCGCCTCGATTTCATCTCGGCGGAGGGTGAACTGAAGGAGGCGATGCTGCATCTGAACGATCCGCAGGCGGGGGCTGGACACCGGGCGGTCATGTCCATCGGCGGCGCGCTGCACGTGCTGGAAACCCAACCCGATGCGCAGCCCGTCGTGGACGCGCCGCGCGGCTGGCTGGTCGAACCCGATCCGGCGGTGATTCGGGCGGGCGCGGTGGCGCAGGTGGCGGCGGCGCACGATGGCGCGCTGCTCGACGCCGAGATCGCCTATTTCACCTGCAATCTGCCGCCGACTGCGCCTTACCTGCGCGCCTGGCGCATCCGCGAGGTGCTGCCCTTCGGCGTCAAGCGACTGCGATCCTGGCTGCGTGCGCACGACATCGGCAGCGTGACGGTCAAGAAGCGCGGCACAGCGGTGACGCCGGATGTGCTGATTCCGCAGTTGAAGCTGGATGGAACGGCAGGCTGTACAATAGTGCTGACCCGCAGCAGAGGAGAGATGGTGATGCTGATGTGCGACGACTTTCAGGGGGGAAATACCCTGAGGGGGAGCGATGATCCGCGTAGCAGCGAGCAGTGACGGTGTCCAGTGTGCGGCGAAGCGTCGATGTTGTCCGGGAACGACGATGCGCGATGTGCTGCTTTCGGTTATGATGCTGTAGTGAAGCGGCGATGGTTCGGCGACGTACAGCGGATCATCACCCCCCTTCCGGGGGGAAACGCACGACATCAGTAAACGTTTTCTGCGAAGTTGGCTCTGATGTCGATTTGAATCCAATGGTAATGGGCAATACCGGAAGAATCAAGCAGGTTTTATGAATTTTTTATCAATTTTCGATTCGTGAATTTTTGTAAATTGACGTTCTTTTCATTTTCTGTAACTCTTCCGAGTTCAATACAGATCGACCAAGAAATGGAGAAGAAGCGATGCTGCGTCCCTACAGCCCAGAATCCTTGACCGACTTCAGCCGAGAAGAAAACCGCGCCGCCTTCGCCGCCGCCCTGGCGCGCGTGAAAGCCGAGGTCATCGGGCGCGCCTATCCGATGATTATCGACGGGCAGCCGGTGACGACCGCCGCCGGCACAGTCTCGGTCAATCCCTCCCGCCCGGCAGAACAGATCGCATCCTTCCCAGAAGGCGATGCTTCCCATGCCGACCGCGCCATCGAAGCTGCTGCGCGGGCGTTTCCGGCATGGTCGCGGGTCCCCGTCGCCGACCGCGCCCGCTACCTGCTGCGCGCTGCCGCCGAAATGCGCCGCCGCAAACACGAGTTCAGCGCCATCATGGTGCTGGAAGTCGGCAAGAGCTGGTACGAAGCCGACGCCGATACCGCTGAGGCGATCGACTTCATGACCTTCTACGCGCATCAGGCATTGCGTATCACCGACAGCAGCGGCATGCTGGCAGTCTACCCGCCAGAGCAGCTGTCACTGACCTACATCCCGCTGGGCGTCGGCGCAGTCATTCCCCCCTGGAACTTCCCGAACGCCATCCCCGCCGGCATGACCGCCGCCGGGCTGGTCACGGGCAACACGCTGGTGCTGAAGCCCGCCGAACAGAGTCCGCTGATCGCCTACAAGATGGCGGAGCTGTTCTGGGATCAGGGGCTGCCCGCCGGCGTGTTGAACTTCCTGACCGGACCCGGCGAGATCGTCGGCGCGCGCATGGTCGCCCACCCGCAGACGCGCTTCATCTCCTTCACCGGCTCGAAGGCGGTCGGCATCCAGATCAACGAAGTGGCGGCGAAGGTGCAGCCGGGTCAGAAGTGGCTGAAGCGCGCCATCCTGGAGATGGGCGGCAAGGACGCCGTGCTGGTCGATGAAACCGCCGACCTGGCAGCGGCAGCGCAGGGCGTGGTGGACAGCGCCTTCGGCTTCCAGGGACAAAAATGCTCCGCCGGGTCGCGGGCGATCCTGGTCGATGCTATCTACGATCAAATCGTGCCGCAGATCGTGGAGCGGGCGGCGGCGTTGAGCATCGGCGCGCCGGACGCCGGAGCCGACGTGCACCAGGGTCCGGTGATCGACATCGAGGCGATGAACCGCATCATGAGCTACGTCGAACTGGGGACACAGGAAGGCAAGCTGCTGCTGGGCGGCGAACCGCTCGCCACGCCGGAGGGCGGCTACTTCATCCCCCCGACCATCTTCGGCGACGTGCCGCCGGATGCGCGCGTCGCCCAGGAGGAGATCTTCGGACCGGTGCTGGCATTGATTCGGGCGCGCGACTTCGACCACGCGCTGGAGATCGCCAACAGCACAGAGTACGGGCTGACCGGCGCAGTTTTCAGCGGCAGCCGCGAGCGACTGGAACGCGCGCGGGCGGAATTTCACGTGGGCAACCTGTATCTGAACCGCAAATGCACCGGGGCGCTGGTCGGCGTGCATCCCTTCGGCGGTTTCAACATGAGCGGCACAGACAGCAAAGCCGGCGGTCCTGACTACCTGCTGCTGTTTACACAGGCGAAGAGCGTCGCCGAACGCCTGTAGCGCAGACTCAGTGACTCACGACTTCCGTAACCTCACCCCGTTTCGCTGCGCTCAACCGCCCCTCTCCATCGTGGAGAAGGGCAGGAAATCGTCAGATTTCCGGGGTGAGGCGTCGGAAAAATCAACCATTCACGGCAAATTTGAACTTCCGTGATTCACTGAGACTGGATAGATCGCCTGATGCGTCAACCTGGGGAGGCTGAATCGGTCTCCCCTTTTTGTTTGGCTGCGCCTCACCGATGCGCCGCGATCATCTCGAAGCCGAAGATCGCGCCAAAATGGACGATGAGCGCATCGGCGAAGGCGGCTTCATCGACCGGCTGACCGAGCAGGCGCGCCAGGCTGGTCACACCTTTGTCGCGGATGCCGCAGGGGATGATCCCGTTGAAGTAGTCGAGATCGGTATTCAGATTGATGGCAAAGCCATGCTGGGTGATCGCCTTGACGGTGATTTTGACGCCGATAGCGGCGATCTTCTCCGCGCCGCGCGGCGTTTCGACCCACACGCCGGTCAGTCCGGGGATCACGCTGCCGGGGACGCCGTAATCTGCCAGCGCCCGCTGGATGACCTGCTCCAAGCGGCGCAGGTAATCGACTGCGCCGAGCCGAGCCGGTTCCTCACCGGGAGGGGTGAGCGCGTCAGCATAGCGGCGCAGGTTGAGGATCGGGTAGGCGACGAGCTGACCCGGTCCGTGATAGGTGACATCGCCGCCCCGGTCGATGCGGCGGACGGTGACGCCGCGCTGTGCGCGTTCGTTGGCATCCCAGATCAGGTTGCGCTCGTCCGCCGCCGAGCCGAGCGTGTAGGTGTGGGGATGCGACAGCAGCAGCAGCCGATCCGGGGCATCAGGCTGCGCCAGCGTCTTCTGGAGCGCCCAGGCTTCTTCGTAGGGCACACAGCCCAGCGCCCAGACTTCACAGGAGTTCATGATCCGACCAGCACCGCCGAGCCAGGCATCAGCCGCGATTGAGGACATGCCGGTCCAGGAAGACAAGCATCCGCTCCCAGGCGATCACGTCAGGGTCGTCCTGCGCGCCGGTCACGCCGTCGTGGAAGAAGGCGCGCGCCGCCCCTTTGAGGACCACCACCTCGTGCGGCAGGTTGGATTCAACCAGCTCAGCGCGCAGCCGCTCGATCTCGTCGGGCTTGACGACCGGTTCGCCGCTGCCGTAGAAGGCGAGGATGGG
>JAEURA010000078.1 GCA_016789005.1 Anaerolineae bacterium | reverse complement strand
CCGACAGCATCTCTCATTTGTCAGGGCGGCGCGCTGCTGCTGCATCAATTGTGACCCATCCGGTCGCTCATTGCCACCTGATATTGTGTAGAATACGCCCAACGTTGAGCCGTCATGGACAGACACACATGTTGGAACAGTTAGTGGTAGACCTCCGAAGCGCTGATGCAGGCGTGCGCTTCTACGCCGCGCAGAAGCTTGGTGCGCTGAACGACGACCGCGCCGCCGATGCGCTGATCACAGCGCTGTCCGATGCGCACGCCAAGGTGCAGTACGCGGCGCTGTCTTCGCTGATCAAGCTGGGCGCATTTCGGGCGCTCCAGCCGGTCCTCGACATGCTGCTGGACGACCTGCACAGCCGGGTGTGGGAACTGCTCAAGCTGAGCATCGGCACGCGCCTGCGCGCCGGGTTGATCGATATGGTGCAGCGCGACGATCTCGCCGTGTCGGATCGGCTGCACGATGCCCTCACAGCGCATCCTCTTGACGAACACCAGAAGGCGCTGTTTCTGCGCATGATCGGGCGCACCGGCGACAGCCGCCGCCTCGACGGGCTGGTCCTGCTGATCGATGGCGACGCGGCTGAGGTTCCGCATGCAGTGCAGGCGGCTGCTGCCGAAGCGCTGGGCATGCTCGGCGACCGAGAGGCGGTCAGTTCGCTGATTGCGGCGGCGGGCAGCCCGAATGACGCCGTCCGCGAGACCACCGTCGAAGCCCTGGGTCGCCTGGGCGATGCGTTGGCGTTTGAGACCGTGCTGGCGGCGCTGACCGACGAGAACGAATGGGTCCGCCGCGCTTCTGCCGAGGCGTTAGGGATGATCGGCGATGCCCGCGCTCTTGATGCGCTGACCGTCGCGCTGTCAGACGAGTCTGGCATGGTGCAGGATGCCGCTTTCGACGCGATCAAGAAGCTCAGCGGCAGTCATTTCACGGCGCTGCTGTGAGTCTCTATCTCAGAAACAGGAGCGGCGATGACAGCTAGGCTCATCATCGCGCTGTCGCTGATCCTCTTCGGCGCGGCGTGCAGCGCGGAACCGACCGAAGTGGCATTTCAGGCGACCGAACCGCTGGTCACGGTCACTGCGCCGGTGTACACCGTCACACCCACGCGCACCCCGACCTACACGTATACACCCCCTCCGACGGTGACACTGACGCCCTCGGCGACGAACACGCTGCTGCCGACGCTTACACCGTCGGACATGCCGCTGCCCACCTTCACCGTCATGCCGCCGATTACGGATACCCCTGCGCCCGCCGCGACACAGCTTTCGAGCGAGGCGGCGTCCGCGTCGTCGGCGGCGCTTTCGGTGATGCTGGCGGCGGAGACCGTCTCCGCCACGTTCAGCACCCGATCCTTGGATGTATCAACGCCGACCGAGACGCCGAACGGCGTGGTGGGGACCCCTCCACTGGCGACTCTGACTCCGCCGCTGCCTTTCGGTGCTCCGGCGGCGTTCGAAGCAGGTCCGGCGGCGGTGAGTGAAGCGGTCGGTTGGTCCTGCGGTGATTTCCCCTGCGAGGACGATCTCGAAGGGTGGCTGCGGCGCATCCGCGCGCCTCAGGGCTTCATCGTCGAGCCTGCCGAGCGCTTCCCCGGTCAGGTGCAGCAGATCGCCTATGGGCGCGATGGTGCGCTTTACGCCACCGTCCTGGAAGACGGCACGCGGCGCGGCGCGGTCTACCGTCTCGATGCTGCCGGAACCTTGCTGCGATACAGCGGCAGCCTCTTCTCGCCGCTCGGTTTGGCGTTCCAGCCGGAGACGGATTTACTTTACGTGAGCGCCCGCGCCGCGCCGGAGCAGTCCGGCGGCATCTGGCGCATCCCGGCAGGCGGCGGCGAGGGCGAACCGGTCGTCGTCGATCTGCCCTGCTGCTTCACGCTGATCGACAACCAGCCGAACGGCATGATCTTCGGGCGCGACGGCGCGCTGTATGTGGGCGTCGGCGCGGTCAGCGATACGTCGGAAAACCCGCCGCGATCCAACCCGGCGTACCGTGCGCTCGACCCGCACGAGGCGTCCGTCCTGCGCGTGCATCCTTACACCGGCGAGATTTCTGTCTATGCGGCGGGCATCCGCAACCCCTTTGACCTGGCAGTGGACAGCATCGGTCAGCTCTACGCGACCGACAACGGCATCCTGGCAGGACCTGGCGACCGCCTGCTGCGCCTGGAAGCCGGCGGGCACTACGGTTTTCCGTACTGGCGGGAGCGCGGCTGCGAAACCTGTGAGATCAAGCCGGCGAGCGTCCCCGTCCTGCCCGATCTGCTGCGCTTTCCCGATTTCACCCTGCCGCGCGGCGTGGCGGTCTATACGGGGACGCAGTTCCCGCTCAACTACTTCGACAACCTGTTCGTCGCCTTGTGGAACAACATCGAAGGAGGGCAGCGCATCGTCCGCATCGACCCGCGCCGGCTCAGCGAAGCGGATTACGTTCCAGAGGCTTTCCTGACGGGGCTGATCCGCCCGGTGGATGTGGTCGTCGCCCCCGACGGATCGCTGATGGTCGCCGACTACGTCTATGGTTGGGTGTGGCGGGTGCGCTACGCGCCTTAGTGGGCGGGGCGTCCGCCGGCGCGTTTTGCTATAATGTTCGCATTTGCCGACCAGACCGGACTTTCGCCGTGCTGCCCATTCGCCTGGAAATCAAGAACTTCCTCGCCTATCGATCTCCCGAACCGCTGTATTTCGAAGGGATTCATCTCGCCTGCCTGAGCGGCGCAAACGGCGCGGGCAAATCTTCGCTGCTGGACGCCGTCACCTGGGCGCTGTGGGGCAAGGCGCGCGCCCGCCGCGACGAGGAGCTGATCCACCAGGGGCAGACCGATATGTACGTCCTGCTCCAGTTCGAGCAGGCGGGCGTGATGTATCAGGTCGTCCGCTCCCGCTCTCGGACGCGCGCGGCGGGCGCGCTGGCGTTCTATGCGCTGGACACCGACGGCGGACGCATCGAACTGACCGAAGGGTCAATGCGCGCGACGCAGACGCTGATCGACCGGACGATCAACCTCGACTACGACACTTTCACCCATTCCGCCTTTCTGCGCCAGGGCAATGCCGATGCCTTCACCATCAAGACGCCGAAGGAGCGCAAGCAGATCCTCTCGGAAATCCTTGGTCTGAGCCGCTGGGAGGCGTTCGAGAGCCGCGCCAAAGCCGCCGTCGCCGAAATCGACACCGAGATCGCCGTCGCCGAGGGGCAGATTCGCGAAATTGACGCCGCCATCTCGCGCGAGCCGGAGACGCGGCGGCAGCTTCAGACGGCGCAGGAGGCGCTCATCCTGGCGACCGAACGCGCCGAGACCGCCCGCCGCGCTTATGACGAGATGCGTGATGTGGAGACGAACCGCCGCCACGCCGAGGACCGATTGGTCGAAGCGCGGCAGCGCCTCAAGGCGGCGGAACACAAGCTGGGGCAGGCGGCGGCGCGCGTGCAGATTCGCCGCCAGCGGGTGGACGATTTCACCGGGCTGCTGGGGCGGCAGGAAGAGATCGAAAAGGGCTATCGGGCGCTTCAGGATGCCCGCGAACGGGATCAGTCGCTCGGGGCTAAGCTGATCGAACTGAAGCGGCTCGACGAACAGCGCGCCCAGCACGAGATGGCGATTGAGTCGGCGCGCGGGACGCTGGAAAGTGATCTGCGCACCTGTATCGTGACCATCGACTCGCTGGAGCGCGTCGTCCAGGGAGGCGATCCCGAAGCGCTGGACGATCTGCGCGGGCGAATCGCCGGGCTGCGCCTGCGCGAGAATGAGCGCGCCGCCCTGCAGACGCAATTGGAAGCCTATCGCGAAGATCGCGGCGGGAGGTCCGCCGCGAACAACGCTTTGAAGAGCGAGATGAACAAGCTGAAGGAGCGTCAGACCCGGCTGCGCGATGTGGATGGCGCGGTTTGCCCGCTGTGTGGTCAGCCGCTCACCCCGGATCACCGCGACGCCATCATCGGCGAGATCGAGCGCGAGGGCAGGGTGATGGGCGACCAGCACCGCGAAAACGTCGCGCGGGTCAAGGCGCTGGAAACAGTCATCGCCGAACACGGCGAGACGATCAGCGAGATCGCCGTGCTGCTTCAGCGCCTCCCTGAACTGCAAGCCGAGATGGGCAAACTGGAGGAGCGTCTGCAAGCTGCCCAGGAGGCTGCCGCTCGACTTGAGCCGGAGCGGGCGCGGGGCGAGGCGCTGCGCCGGCAGCTGGCAGAAGACGATTACGCCCACGCCGAGCGTGAGGCGCTGGCGGCGCTCAACGCCGCGCGGGCAGAACTCGGCTATGACGACGCCAGTCACCAAGACGCGCGGCAGAGCCTGCGCGCCTTCAACGATTATGAGGTGCGCTTCCACCAGTTGAGGCAGGCGGAAGAATCGCTGCAAACCGCCCGCGCTGACCTCGAAGAGGCGCAAGCCGAGGCGGACGATCAGAAACAGGTATACGAGGCAGAACAGGCGGCGGTCAGCGGGCTGGAGAAAGATATCGCCGAACTGCGGGCGCTTTCCGATGAAGCCAAGCGCCGGCATCAGGAGATGATGCTGCGCCAGCAGGAAGAGGCGAAGGCGCGCGAGCACGTCGGGGCTGCTCGCCAGGAGTTGAGCGCTATCGAGGCGGGGCGCAACCGCCGGTTGGACCTGATCGAACGCATCGCTGCACAGCGCCAACAGCGGGCGCTCTACGACGATCTGCGCATTGCCTTCGGCAAGAACGGCATCCCGGCGATGATCATCGACGCCGCGCTGCCGGAACTGGAAGACGCTGCAAACCGCCTGCTCAGCCGCATGACCGACGGGCAGATGCACATCGCCATCACCACCCAGCGCGAAAAAGTGACTGGCGGGGTCGCCGAGACGCTGGACATTCAGATCGCCGACCCGCTTGGCACGCGGCAGTACGAGATGTACAGCGGCGGCGAAGCCTTTCGCATCGATTTCGCCCTGCGGGTGGCGCTGTCGCAGATGTTGGCGCGACGCGCCGGGGCGCAGCTGCGCACCCTGTTCATCGACGAAGGGTTCGGCACGCAGGACGAAGCCGGGCGCGCCAAACTGGTCGAAGCGATCACCGCCATTCAGGACGACTTTGACTTGATCCTGGTGATCACCCACATCGACGATCTGCGCGACGCCTTCCCGGTGCACATCCTGGTCGAAAAGACCGGCGAGGGCAGCCGGCTCGCACTGCGCTGATCGCCCTCAGCCGCCCACCCGCACTGTCGCCAGTAGTTTGTTGTAGCCCGTCTGCGGCTCCCACAGATCGGCGTTTGCCAGCCGAATCGCGTAATCCGGCTCGTCGTGCAGCGTTGCAGTCGGGTCCGGCAGGGCGAGCAGTACCTCGTATTCGCCGGCGGGCAGGTCGGGCGGAATCACCGCTGTCAGCGTCACGGCGAAGGCTCCGTTGTCCGGCAGCCAGCGGCGCGGGTCAGCATCTGCAGCCGGCAGCGTGTACACATGCCCATCGTCGGTCGTCCGCAGGATGATCTCGACGGCGCGCGGGTTGTAGGGGCTGGCGAATCCATCGTTGATCAGCGTGATAGGCACGGTGAACGACTCTCCTGGCTGCGCGGCGGCGGGGACGGCGGCGTCGATCAGCCGGAAGTGGTAGCCCAGCCGCCGGGCGATCTCCTCGAAACAGCCCTCGGCGCGCCAGCCGTCGAGCACCTCTTCGTGATAATCCAGATTGAGCGCGCTGAAGCGCAGCAGTTCCAGGTCGCTCAGCGCGTTCTGACAGCCGATGAACGGCTCCGCTTCGGCATCGGCATTGCAGGTTTCGCCACCCTGAGGCACGAAGCGGTTGTCGAGATTCAGGTATCGCCGCACCGCCTCGCGTTCCGCCGTGTCTTCGGGGTAGCTGCCCCAGTCGGTCTCAGAAGCGAGGAAGCAGTCATTGTGATTGCCCATCCGCGCCTGCGGGACCGCCGAAAAAGCGCGGGCATCGTCCAGCGGCGCGTCGCCGTAAAGCTGCTGTTTGTAGGGCGCATAGCGCATGGCGATCATGCGGTCTGCCGGCAGCGCCGCCAGCAGCGCTTCGACGATGGTGGTTGAGGCGGCATTGACGCCGGTCTCTTCGTCCACCAGATGATGAGTCGAACTATGCCATTCGCCCCACGCGCCGACGAAACCGACCTCCATAAAGGCGATCACGTCGCCATGCTTTTGCAGAATCGGCGTCAGCTGGGCGATATGCTCCAGGACGCGCTCCAGCGGCGCGTCCGGCTCCTGATAGGGATATTCGCCCGACTGCGGGAAGTTGTAGGCGAAGCGGGGAATCACCTTCAGGTGTGCGCTGCGCGCCGCTTCGAACTGCGTATTGATGTATGCCAGCGCTTCATCGGTGAGCGGCGACTCGCGATATTCGTCGATGAGGAAATACCAGCGTACCAGGCTGATGCCATCGGCGCGCAGGGTGCGCAGTGCCTGCACGGACTGCGGGGCGCGCTCCTCGCCGATCCACATCGGCGTATCCTGATCGTAGAAGCCGCGTTCCGGGTTGGCGAAGTCCTCTGCGCTGGCGGCGTAGACGACCGCTGTCGGCGCGGGCGCTCCTTCCTGGGCAGCGCCGGAAACCGAAATCCAGGCGGCGATCAGCAGAAACAGGGCAACTGGCAGCAGGCGGCGCATGGGCGATCCTCCGTCATCATTCTTGGTCAAACAGCAGCGGCTTAAGACGCTGTCTGAGATGATCGTACACCCTGAAGCGCAGCGCCGCCGGGCGATGGGAAGGCGGGCGGGCGCGAACTCGGTTATACTTGGTAGCGATAGAACCGGCAGATTGGCGCGGAAGATGCAGCTTATGAACCGTCATACCACGACTTTTCTCGTGTGCGCGCTGGCAGCGCTGGCGATGCTGGCGCTGTTGACCCCGGCGACGGTCGCCCAGGATGGGGCAGCGCCGACGCCCACCGACTTTTTCGCCGCCATTGATCTGACCCAGCCTCCGACCCGTCAGGCATACGTCGGCGCGCCGCAGTACCCGCTGGCGGTGCTGCCTGACGGCACGGCGATCCCTTCGCTGACCGGCGTCGGCGGCAAGGCGGAATACGCCCCGGTCGCCATCCGCAGCGGTCCCGGCTTGGAATATCCGCGCATCGGGCGGGTGGCGCAGGGGTCCTGGATTCACATCGTCGGCTGGAACGGCTGGGACCTGGAGCGCTTCTGCACGGTCAACTTCCAGAGCGATCTGGATATGTGGGTGCAGGTGCAGAACCACCTCACCGAGCAGCGCGGTTGGGTTGCCCGCTGCGCCATCACCATCGTCGGCGACGTGACCGCCCTGCCCATCGTCAGCGCGGCGGGCGAACGCTCGCTCCAGCGTTAGCGCTGCGGAACAGACCGTCCCTATGCAGCTTTCTTTCCGGCGTGCTCTTTCCCTGCTCCTGCTGATCAGCCTGGCGACGGCGCTGTCCGGCTGCGGCGCGGCGGCGTTTGAAGTCGTGCCGACCACCCGCCCGACCGCGACCGCCACTCCCACCGAGACGCCCTCGCCGACGCTGGATCGCAGCGCCGTGCCGACCGCCACGCTGACCCCGCCGCCGGCAACCGGCGGACCTTCGCCGACGCCGCTGTTTGGTCAGCCGGTGACGGCGGCAGTCTCGCCCACCCGCGCCCTGCTCAACCCCAATGCGCCGCGCATCGAATTCTTCACCGCTGACGGCGCGGCGGTCGCCCCGGGCAACATCGTCACACTCTACTGGTCCACGCGCAACGCCAGCGACGCGGTCATCTACCAGATGGATCGCGGGGAGCGCAGCCGGCTGTGGAACGTGCCGCCTGACGGCAGCCTGCCGGTGCAGACGCGCGCCAGCGACCGGGGCGTGCTGGACTTCGTGCTGAGCATCGGCGATGGCGTGCAGCGCGTCGAACAGCCGCTCTCCATCCCGCTGGCGTGCCCGGATGTCTGGTTCTTCAACCCCGCGCCGAGCGACTGCCCGACGCGCCCTGCCGAAGAGACCTTCATCATCGAGCAGCCCTTCGAACGCGGACGGATGATCTATGTGCAGGCGGTGGACCGCGTCTACGCGCTCTTCAACGACGGTTTCGACCCGGCATGGCTGGTCCTCGACAACCGCTTTGACCCGGCGATCCATCCCGGATCCGAGCCGGGTTTCCCGGTTCCGCCGGGCTACTTCCAGCCGACCAATGAACTTGGTTTTGTCTGGCGCGGTAACGATCTGGTGCGCAATCGTTTGGGGCTGGGCGCGCAGCCGGAGTCGCGCTTCAACGGCTTGATCCAGCGCGCCGCCGCCCGCGATGGCGCTGAGACGCTCTACCTGAGCAGCGCCGAGGGTTCGGTGCTGCGTTTGCTGCCGGGCGGCGACGCCTGGGAGATCATCGCGCTCCCGTGAGGCATGCTGGAGCCACGAAGTCAACGCGAAAGTATTAGGAGTCTCGTCGATGCTGCCAGAGCTTGCCTCGTCCGCCAACGACCGCCCCCGGCTGCGGTCGTCTGTCGGGCTGGACCCCCACCAGGACAGTGCGGCTGCCGATCTGCGCGGGCTGGTGATGAAGGTTTTCGCCATCGAATCCGAAAGTCTCGCCGAAGAAGATCGGTCGCTGAACGAAATGCTGCCCTTTTCCGGCAGCGCCAAATACGTCGTCTCCTACAGCGGACACCTGCTGATGGGTTCCGAAGAGGCATACGACAAGCTCGACGCCGATCTGGCGGCGATGGATTATCTGCCGATCTTCCGCGAGGTCGAGGGCAGGCAGATCATCCACATCTTCAGCGGGCGGGTGCAGCCTGCGCCGCGTCCCTGGTGGCCCAACGCCCTCCTGCTTGCCCTCACCGTCATCAGCCTGCTGATAATCGGCACGGAGGTCGCCATCAACGAGATCGCCGGGCTGGGCGCGCCGCAGGCAGATGTCGAAGCGCTGATCGCCAACTTCTTCGGCGAACTGTGGCGCGGCATTCCCTATGCCGGCAGCCTGCTGCTGATCCTCGGCGCGCACGAGCTGGGGCATTTCTTCGCCGGGAGGCGGCACAAGCTGGCGGTCACGCTGCCCTACTTCATCCCGGCTCCATTTACTTTCTACGGCACGTTTGGCGCTGTCATTCAACTGCGCCAGCCGATGCGCAGCCGCAAGACGCTGCTCGACATCGGTCTGGCGGGTCCACTCGTCGGGCTGATGGTCGCCATCCCGGTCCTCTACATCGGGCTGCGCACCTCGCCGGTCGATGTCATCCAGCCGGGTATGCTCGAAGGTAATTCCTTCCTCTACGCGCTGATGAAGACCCTGGTCTTCGGCGAGTTCCTGCCCAACGGCACGTATGACGTGTACATCAATCAGCTGGCGCGGGCGGGGTGGGTCGGGCTGCTGGTCACCGGCTTGAACCTGATCCCCATTGGACAGCTCGATGGCGGGCACGTCCTTTATGCGCTGATCGGCGAGCATGCCCGGCGGCTGTACGCCCCGCTCATGGCGGCGATGGTCGGCTTGGTCCTCGTCACCCTTTCGACCGGCGCCAGCTGGGTGTTGGTGCTGGTGCTGCTGCTGCTCTTCGGGCGCATCTACGCCGTCCCGCTCGACAACATCACCCCGCTCGATCCGCGCCGGCGCTTCCTGGCGGTGCTGGGCTTGATCGTCTTCGTGGTGACCTTCGTGCCGCTGCCGCTTTCGCCGGTCGAAGGAGTGACTCTGCCGCCGGGGACGGACTCGGCGTCGATCTTGCTGCCCGTCGCCATCACCCTGATGACGCTGTTTATGAACCGCCGCAGGTAGCCTGATGCTGCGCAAGTGCCTGATCGCCAACCGAGGAGAGATCGCCGTGCGCATCCTCCGCGCCTGCCGCGAACTGGGCGTGCGCACGGTCGCCGTCTATTCGGAGGTCGATGCGAACGCCCGACACGTTCGCCTGGCAGACGAAGCGGTCGCCGTCGGCGGGGCTGCCCCTTCCGAAAGCTACCTGAACGTCGACCGGCTGATCGCCGCCGCCCTGGCGACCGGCTGCGACTGCGTGCATCCCGGCTACGGCTTTTTGTCCGAGGTCGAGACCTTTGCCGAGGCGGTGATCGCCGCCGGCTTGGTCTGGATCGGTCCGCCGCCGGATGCGATCCGCCGCATGGGGGTCAAGACCGAAGCGCGCGCCCTGATGGAACGGGCAGGCGTCCCGCTTGCGCCGGGATTTCAGAGCGATGCCGCCGATGACGCAGCATTCCTGACGGCAGCGGGGCAGATCGGTTATCCCGTCATGGTCAAAGCGGCGGGCGGCGGCGGCAAGGGCATCCGCGTGGTCTATGATCCCGCCGCACTGCCGGAATCACTGGCGGCGGCGCGGCGCGAAGCCCTGCACGCCTTCGGCGATCCGCGAGTCTATCTGGAGAAGTTCATCGAACGCGCCCGGCACATTGAAATTCAGGTCTTTGGCGACTCGCACGGGAACATCGTCCACCTCTTCGAGCGCGAGTGCAGCGCCCAGCGGCGGCATCAGAAAGTCATCGAAGAGTCGCCTTCCCCCCTGCTCACGCCGGAACTGCGGGCGAACATGGGCGCGGCGGCGGTCGAAGCGGCGTGCGCCGTCGGCTATGTCAACGCCGGGACGGTCGAATTCATCGCAGCGGCTTCCGGCGAATACTACTTCCTGGAGATGAACACCCGGCTGCAGGTCGAACACCCGGTCACCGAGCTGGTCACCGGTCTCGATCTGGTCAAATTGCAGTTCGCCGTCGCGGCGGGCGAAGCGCTGCCCTTCACCCAGGCGGACCTGACACAGCGCGGACATGCCATCGAAGCGCGCCTGTATGCCGAAGACCCGCGCGCCGGTTTTCTGCCCGCCACCGGCGTGCTGCTGCGTTTTCTGCCGCCCGCCGGCTTGGGCGTGCGCGTCGATTCCGGCGTGGAATCGGGCGACGCCATCACCATCCATTATGACCCGATGATCGCCAAGATCATCGTCCATGACAGCACCCGCGCCGGCGCGATTCGCCGTTTGGACGCCGCCCTGCGCGAGACGACGCTGATCGGTACGACGACCAATCTGGGCTTTCTGCGGGCGCTGGTCAATCATCCAGCGTTTGCGGCGGGCGAGATCGACACGAATTTCATCGAGCGCCACCTGGACGATCTGCTGCCGGCGGATGATCTGCCGCTGCCGGATGGGGCGCTGATCGCGGTGGCGCTGGCAGATCTGAACGGTGGGCAGTCGGCGGAGTCCGTCCAGGCAGCGAACACTGCGCCGGGCGATCCCTGGGCGCTGGCGGATGGGTTCCGCCTGGGGCAGGGCGCTCTCAGAATCGACCGTTAAGTCCTATGGGTGCAAAATAGGCTGTAGGGGCGCATCGCGATGCGCCTGGCAAGGGCAGGTCGGTAAACGCCTGCCCCAACGAGGCTCTTGATGGTTTGTTATGTTTGCCCCGGAGCAAGAGGTCTTTCAAGAGGAGTTTAGAAGATGTGCGGTATCCTCAGTCTTGTAGTCCTGGGATTCTTTGGTTTCTTCGGTGTCTTTGGCATCAGCAGCGGCGCCCAGGAGCCGCTGATCGCCCCGACGGCGGTGATCGTCCCCACGCTCTTGCCTACCCCGACCGCCTTTGAGCCGACGCAGGTCCCGACGATGACTCCGACCCCGACGCCGGCGGCGCAGAGCGGTGACCCGGTGCTGGTTCCGACGGAGTCCTATCTGATCGCCTGCGACCCGATCCCGGCAGAGCTGGATCGCGCGGTGGTTGACGGCTACAAAGCCGATGTGCTGAACGCCGAAACCGGCTGGAGCTACCAGCCCAGCGAGGGCGAGCAGAAGACCATCGGAACCTGGTGGAACGACTCGACCGGTGCGGTCGCTTACGCCGAGCTGCTGCATTACGACTGCGGCTTGCCGCCGAAAGTCGTGGACGGCTATTTCAACCCGGATACCTGGGGTCTGCTGTTCCAGAACTACCAGAGTTATCGCCTGGCAACGACCTGCGCCAGCGGCGACCTGCGGCTCTTCGTCTTTGAGACGGTCTTTAACGACCGCGACTACGAGACCCGCTACTGGTTCGAACCGGTCGAAGACCGCCGTCTGATGATGTTCATGCTCACCACACGGGTGTCGGAAGCAGCGCAGACCGGTCCTCTCACCGAGGCGCTCTTCCCCGACCTGCCCAACTGCGCCCGCGTGGTCGGCTGAGGGATTCGATGCAGAAGACCTACCTCTACAATGGTCGGGCGGTGACGGTCGATCTTGCGCCGCTGCCCGATGGACGGTGGCGCGCGACCATCGACGGCAGGGAGCACATCGCCGCCGTCCAGCCGCGCCCCGATGGCGGCGTGACGCTGACCCTGGAAGGAGAACGCCGGACGGTGTACGTCGAGCGTGCCGGTGTGGAACGTCTGGCGGCGCTGGATGGGATCGTCTACACCCTGTCACCGCCCGAAGCGCGGGGCGGTCGGCGGCGGGGCGTGCGTCCCGGCGCGAACGAACTGACGGCGCAGATGCCGGGACAGATTCGCGAGGTGCTGGTGAGCGAAGGACAGGTGGTCGCGCGCGGGCAGACGATCCTCCTGCTGGAGGCGATGAAGATGGAAATTCGCGCCGCGGCTCCGGCGGATGGCGTGGTGGCGCGGCTGCTGGTCAAAGTGGGCGATATCGTCGAACGGGGTCAGCGCCTCGCGGAGATTCGACCGAATGAGGGCACGGAGGATGACGCATGACTCGCAGGAAGATCGCCTGGATCGAGACGGTGGATGAGTCCGATGCCCAGGGCGAGGTGAAGGACGCCTATGCCGAAGCCGGCGACCGCAAAACGGGCAGAGTGGATCACATCATGAAGATTCACAGCCTGCATCCCCGGTCGATGCTCGATCATGAGGTTCTGTACCGAACGCTGATGTACGGCGATGGACCGCTCAAGCGGGCGCAGCGGGAGATGATCGCCACCGTCGTCTCGGCGATCAACCACTGCAAATACTGACTGCGCCATCATGCGCGCAACCTTCGTCAGTTGACGAAGGACGAATCTCTGGTCGAACACCTGAGTACCGATTATGCCCAGGCGGCATTGAGCGCGGCGGATCGCGCCATGCTCGACTATGCTGTCAAGCTGACCCAAACACCCTGGGCGATGGTCGAGGCGGATGTCGAGATGCTGCGGGCGCAGGGCTTCAGCGACCGCGCCATCCTGGACATCGTCCAGATCACCGCCTACTACGCTTACGTCAACCGCATCGCTGACGGACTGGGCGTCGGGCTTGAAGACTACTGGGAGCGCGGCGACACCCCCGATGCCTGACGCGGAAGCGCCCGGTTTCATCAGGGCAAACGCATCAAAATCGGCTGTTGGCTCATAAGCATCCAGAACATGTCGTAGGGGCGCATCGCGATGCGCTCGAAATCGCCGGCGGTTCACGGGCGGTTCACGAACCGCCCCTACAAGACCCAGCATGTCTGTTGTGACCCCATCGGGAAATTTGATGCGTTTGCCCTGGGTTCAGGGGACGCACCGCGCGTATGAGACGCGCGGCGTTAGG
>JAEURA010000039.1 GCA_016789005.1 Anaerolineae bacterium | reverse complement strand
GTGTATTTGGAAATGGGGGCAGGAATGTGTTCCGCCACCAGGGGTTGAAACCCCTGGCTATCAATTGCGGCGGGAAGCCACCTGAAGGTGGCTCTGACCCGCCGCCAGACTCTTCGTTTTCCCGGCGGGTCAGAGCGGGTTACAATCCGCTTCCCGCCGGGAAGATGTAGCCGGGTGGCTTTCAGCCCCGGCGGAGCGGATTCGCCCCCAAATCCGAATGCACCCTCTGCCCGGCGCTTTGCCCATTTCTCACCTGCGGGATACACTCTAGGGCAATAGGCTTCATACTCAGGATTCGCGCCATGCTCACCGCTTTCGAAAAAATGGCTTTCATCCTGCTGTCGCTGCTCACCCTGGGGGCGACCTACGTTGGTTTCAAGGAGATGGCTGATGTCATCTTCCGAGGGACGCGCGAGCTGTATCTCGACCGCCTGCCCTCCCGCCTGATCACGGCACTGCGCGTCTATCTCACACAGCAGACGACGCTGAAGACCCGCCTGGTCAGCAGCCTGTTTCACCTGGGCATCGTCTGGGGCTTCACGTTCTATTTCCTGGTCAACGCTGCCGATGTCCTGGAAGGCTTTCTGCCTGATTACGTCTTTCTGGGAGAGGCGGGGGTCCTGCATGACCTGTACAAGCTGGTCGGCGACCTGCTGAGCATCGCCGTGCTGGTCGGCGTGACCTACTTCCTCCTGCGGCGCTTCGTGCTGCCCAACAAGAAAGATCTGAAATACCACGATAATGTGCTGCTGCACCCGAAGGTGAAGGCGGGCGGCGTCACCACCGACTCGGTGATCGTCGGCAGCTTCATCCTGCTGCACGTCGGCGCGCGCTTCCTGGGGCAGTCGGTGCAGGTGGCGGATGCCGGCGCGTTCGATCCGCTGCGCCCGTTCGCCTCGGTGGTCAGCGGCATCTGGGTGGGCGGCAGTGCCGATGCGCTCAAAATGCTGGAACACCTCTTCTGGTGGGTGGCGCTCGGCGGCATCCTGCTCTTCACGCCTTACTTCCCGCAGAGCAAGCACGCCCACCTGTTCATGGCTCCGCTCAACTTCCTGACCCGCCCGCGCCGCACGTCGCTCGGCGAGATGCCTAAGATCGACTTCGAGGACGAGAGCGTCGAGCAGTTCGGGGCGGAAAAGCTGGAACACCTGCCCAAGACGCACCTCTTCGACGGCTTCGCCTGCATCATGTGCAACCGCTGCCAGGATGTTTGCCCGGCGTACACCACCGGCAAGGAGCTTTCGCCCTCGGCGTACGAGATCAACAAGCGCTATCTGATCCGCGAGAACATGAGCGCGCTGGCGGGCGGATCGGCGTCGCCCTTCCCGCTGATCGGCAGCGCCATCAGTGAATCGGCGGTGTGGGCGTGCACCACCTGCGCCGCCTGCATCGAGATCTGCCCGGTGGGCAACGAGCCGATGCTGGACATCCTGGAGATCCGCCGCGACGCCGTGCTGATGAAGGGCGAGTTCCCGGCAGAGCTTCAGGGCGCGTTCAAAGGCATGGAGCGGCAGGGCAACCCCTGGCAGAACCCCGAAAAGCGCTTCGCCTGGGCGAAGGACATGGACATCCCGACGGTGGATGACAACCCCGACTTCGACGTGCTGTACTGGACGGGCTGCGCCGTCAGCTATGACCCGCGCGCCCAACTGACGGCGCGGGCGCTGGTCAAGGTGCTGGAACGCGCCGGGGTCAATTACGCCGTGCTGGGCGACGCCGAAACCTGCACCGGCGACTCTGCCCGGCGCGCCGGCAAGGAAGACCTCTATCAGGAACTGGCGATGACCAACGTCGAGACGCTCAACGCCGCCTTTGAGGGCAAGACCCGCCGCGTCGTCGTCACCTGCCCGCACTGCTTCCACAACCTGGGCAAGGAATATCAGCAGTTCGGCGGCGACTACGAGGTGGTGCATCATACCGCCTTCATCGAAGAGCTGATCATGACCGGTAAGCTGCCGGAATCGGCGCGCCCGTCAAAGCAGCCGAACGTCACCTTCCACGATCCCTGCTACCTGGGGCGGCACAACGGCGTGATCGACGAGCCGCGCTTCGTGCTGCACAACCTGGGGGTGGACGTGATAGAGATGCCGCGCAGCAAGAAGAATTCGTTCTGCTGCGGCGCGGGCGGCGCACAGTTCTGGAAGGAAGAAGAGCACGGCGAGAAAGCCGTGAATCTGGAACGTTTTGAAGAAGCGAAGGCGACCGGCGCGGAAGTGCTGGCGGTCGGCTGCCCCTTCTGTATGCAGATGTTCGAATCGGCGAAGGCGAACGTCGGCGAAGGTCCTGAGATCAAGGACATCGTCGAGCTGGTGGCGGAGCGGCTGCGCGAACCGAACTGAGCCTTATCCTCGCCCCTCTTTCAGGCGACCTAGCGGGCTGCCCCTACGATCTATGTGGTAGAGGTGATTCGTCGGGTCGCTCGATTGTGGATTTGTTTCAAGACTTAGCTCTAAGCCTTGTCTCGTATCTTCTCAACGGACGAGCCGCCGGCTCGCCCCTACGGGTTGGCGGTCGTAGGGGAGACCCGGCGGGTCTCCCGTTCGTGGATTTCTTTCAAGATTCCGCTTAGAGGCTGTTATGAACTTCTGCAGCAGGAGTTCCCCTCTCCCACGCGCGCGGGGCGAGGAGACCTGACTCCCCCTTCTCCCCGTTTTTGTGGGAGAAGGGGGCTGGGGGGTTGAGGGGAGAAAAGTTCATAACAGGCTCTAGGTAGAATGCTTTCAGCCCTTGTGGAACTTCTGCTGCCAGGTCGCATAAATCTGCTTCTGCTGCTGCTCCCAGAAAGCCTCTTCGTCGGCTTTGTGCTCGGATTGCAGCAGGTTGAGCTGCCGCGCCCAGGTGAAGAAGCCGCCGCCCGGTCTGCCGCCAGTGGTCACGGCGATGGCGCTGAGCATCGGGCGGTTGTGGCGCACCTCGTTTTCAGACACGGTCCCCAGCAGCTCTCCGATCCGCTTGCCCATGTAGTTGCCTTCCAGGGGCAGCCCGACGACGTGTGCCAATTCCTGGTAGGTCACGATGCCGCGCCGGCGTGCCGCGTTGATCAGTTCGTTGTAGACGAGGTGGTACTCGACGCTCTCAAAATCCGGGTTCTGCTGTGTCATGAGAGTTCCTCCCGTGAAGTAATATCAATCGTGGCAAGTGAGTTGGGATTAGCGTCCCTCGTCCCCTTGCTCATCCCCCCGGCGCACGCTCATCTCTTCCTTCGGCATCCAGACCCAGCGCTGTGGTTCGAACTTCACGACCCGTTTGAAGTCGTGCAGGTTGTCGAACAGTTCCTGGTACGAACCACCCTGCGTGCTGGCTTTCTTCCAGTAGGACTGCTCCACAACACCGACGATGAGATAGTTGTTGCCGATGATCGATGGATCGCGCTGCACAAACGTGGCGGTCAACAATTCCTCGACCCTGTCCTGATGCAGAATGATCAGGTCGCACGAGGGGCAGTAAGGTCCACTCATGTTCAGGGTCATCATCACCCGCGGATCGATGTGAATCGCAAACGGGAACTTGCGTATTTTCGTCTTCGAGTCGCATTTCGGGCAGCGGGTGAACCGCGCGTTCGAGTACGGATTGAGAAAGAACGTGTGCTGTGGCTTCAGTTTGCCGAGAGTTTTACGCTGCTTTGCCATCACCAAACCGTATTGGCAATCGCTGACGCCGTGATCAGCGGGTCGGAAGTAAGTTCGGCGAGCTTTACGACTTCGTCGAAATTCACGGTCATCAGCTTGGCTCCTCGCTCATCGCCAGCAGTTTAAGTACACGGGGGATAGCAAGCCTGGGATGAAGGGGATAGTGACTAGAAGATCGGCTTTGCAAATGTTA
>JAEURA010000350.1 GCA_016789005.1 Anaerolineae bacterium | reverse complement strand
GTTGTTGGCTCATAAGCAGCCAGAACGCGTCGTAGGGGCGCATCGCGATGCGCCCGAAATCGCGGGCGGTTCACGAACCGCCCCTACCAGACCCATCATGTCCGTTGTGACCCCATCGGGATATTTGATGCGTTTGCCCTGCCTGCCCGCCTGGGTGCAGGCTGCAAGATCAACCCTGCCGATAAGCATAACAAAATGGTCCTATTGGTCTTATAATGGTTTTAATGAGGTTTGATAGCGTTAACAGAGGCGCTTTTCAACCCAACCTATCTGCGTATTCGACTACCCGGAGACCCGACCATGCTGCCCGGCGAATTCAACATCGTCCTGGATCGCGACAGTGAAGAGCCGATCTATCGGCAGCTCATCCGCTTCATCCGCTCGCAGGTGGACAGCGGGGTCATGCCGGCAGGGACCCGTCTGCCTGCCAGCCGCGATCTGGCGCACCAGTTGGACATCAGCCGGATCAGTGTCGTCAATGCCTACGCCGAGCTGCGCGCCGAAGGCTATTTGAGCGCGCATGCCGGACGCGGGACCTTCGTCGCCGGCGAGCGCACGCCGCCGCCAGAGATGAACGGACACAACGGACGCCATAACCATCACCCGGCAGAGCTGCCGGTCACGCCGGATCGGTCGATTCGCGAAATGATGCGCCTGGCGCGCAAGCCGGGCGTGATCAATTTCAGCACAGGCGCGCCGCCCATCGAATTCTTTCCGGTGCAGCACCTTCGCGACGCCATCAACACCATCCTGGATCGCGATTCCGGGCGGGCGCTCAGCTACGAAGTCGCCGAGGGCTACGGTCCGCTGCGCGCCTCGGTGCGCGACTACGTGAGCGCCCTGGGCATCCGATGCAGCGCCGAGCAGGTCATGATCACCGGCGGCACGCAGCAGGCAATCGACCTGGTGGTCCAGGCGATCTGCTGCGAGGGCGACCTGCTGGTGAGCGAAAGCCCGACCTATCTCGGCTTGATCGACATCGCCCGCACGCGCCGGCTGAACATCCAGGGTGTGCCGATGGACGAGGATGGCATCCGCCTGGACATCCTGGAGAACCTGATCCTGGAAAGCCGCCCCCGCCTGATCTACAGCATGCCGACCTTCCAGAACCCGACCGGCGGCGTCATGTCGCTGCACCGGCGGCGTCAGCTGCTGAACCTGGCGAGCGAATATGGCGTGCCCATCCTGGAGGACGGCGTGTATCACGAATTCCGCTTCCAGGGCGAAGCGCTGCCGCCGCTCAAGGCGCTGGACGAGTCGGGAATCGTCATTCATGCCAGCGGCTTCACCAAGAATCTGCTGCCGGGGATGCGCATCGGCTACGTCATCGCCAACAATCACCATCACGAGCGGCTGGTGCGGGTCAAACAGGCGGCGGATATTTCCACGCCGGGGCTGAATCAGCGGGCGATCCACCTGCTGCTGGAACGGGGTGTGCTGGCGCAGCAGTTGGAGCGCAACAACCGCGAACTGCGCCGCCGCCGCGACGCTGCCCTGGACGCCGCCGCGCGCTGTCTGCCTTCGGGCGCGCGCTGGAGCGAACCACAGGGAGGATACTATCTGTGGGTCGAACTCCCGCGCAGCGGACCCACCGCCGCTGAACTGTACATCGCGGCGATTCAAACCGGCGTCGCCTACGCCATCGGCTCGGTATTCTTCCCGAACGGCGGCGGCGGGCATCAGCTGCGCATCAACTTTGGGGCGCAGAAACCGGCGGACATCGAAGAGGGATTCCGGCGGCTGGGGCACGCCTGGCGCGAACTGACTCGCGACTATGCCGACATCGAAAAGACGCCGCTCATGTGAGCTTCGCGCGAACGCAAGGCAGAGTCCCGAACCAGAGGTCCCGTAACGGGAGTGCTGTTCTTATGGCGCGCTCATCTCGATTTCACTGCCCGCTCAGCCAGCGGCGCGATAGTGATGGAGACAATCTGAACCGAACCTGGCAGGTGTAAAATGGTTCCCCTGGATGGTACGCGGCGTATTGGTAGCGCCAGGTTCATGGGTTAGGGTGTTGGTGCATCACTGAAAAAGCCCTTCCCCACGAGAAGCCCGACATGCCCCCCTCATGTCGGGTTTCTTCTTTGTTCGCGCTTCCTCTTTCCCCATCCGCTTTTCTGCGTTATGTTCCCCGCTCTGACGACGCATGGAGATTCAGGAAGCGCAGCATGGCGGGGAAATACTACGACGAACTCGAACCGGGGCAGGTGATCAGACATGCGCTCGGCAAGACCATCACCGAAGCCGAACACATCCTCTTTTGCGCCATGACCATGAACCAGCAGCCGCTGCACATCAACGAAGACTTCGCTTCGCGCACCGAATACGGGCAGCGGCTCGTCAATGGTCTGCTGACCATGAGCCTGGTCGTCGGCATCAGCGTCGCCGACACCACCGAGGGTACGATCATCGCCAATCTGGGCTATGAGAATGTGCGGCATCCACGCCCGGTCTTTCACGGCGATACGATCTACGCCGAGACGACGGTGGTCGCCAAGCGCGAGAGCAGGTCGCGCCCGAACACCGGCATCGTCACGCTGACGCACGTCGGACACAACCAGCGCGGCGAGATCGTCGTCGAAGTGACCCGTTCGGCGCTTTTTCTGAAA
This sequence comes from Anaerolineae bacterium, assembly GCA_016789005.1. Lineage (GTDB taxonomy): Bacteria > Chloroflexota > Anaerolineae > Aggregatilineales > Phototrophicaceae > Flexifilum. The sequence goes on along the minus strand of JAEURA010000350.1, from coordinate 18,437 downwards.
CGACCAGATGGTGCGCCGGGAAATGGGTCAGATGCGATAACGGACGGAACGAGCGCATCTTGACGCTGTCCAGGCTCCGCTATCGCTACCCAAGCCAGTTCTGGGTGCTGCTGGCTTGTCTTACTTTCAACCGTCTGGCATCCTCGCTGATCTGGCCCTTCATCACGCTGTTCATTCAGGAGCAGACCGGCGCACCGCTCTCGCAGGTGACGGCGCTGCTGCCGGTTCAGTCGGTGGCGACGATTATCGGCATCTCCGGCGTGAGCGTGTTGTACGACCGCTTCGGGCGCAAACCCCTGATGATCGGCTCGCTGATCCTCTTTTCCGCCTTGATGCTGGTGATGAGCGCTGCGCAATCGCTGGCGCTGTGGGCGGTGCTGATCGCCCTCTATGGCATCACCCAGCCGATGTTCACGATCGGGTCGAACGCTATCGTCGCCGACATCGTCGATGAAGACCACCGCGCCGGCGCATTCGCCCTGATACGGATGATGACCAACCTCTCGATTGCGCTGGGACCTGCCATCGGCGGGCAGTTCATCGCTCAGTCGCGGTTGTTCGCTTACTTCGGCATCGTCGCCATCAATCTGCTGCTGCTTCCGCCTGTCGTCGTGCTGTTGAAGGAAAGCCTGCCCCCGGCGGCGCGGACGCGGGCGCGCGAGGGAAGCTTCATACGAGGTTACGGCGAAATCCTGCGCGACCGCCCGTTCATGCGCTTCATCGCCGTGCTGACCCTGGTGGAGATCGCCATTGCGCTGGTCTTCAGCCTGCTCTCGGTCTATACCAAGACCTATTTTGGCATCGCCGAAAACCAGTTCGGCTGGCTGCTTTCGATCAACGCCGGCATGGTCGTCCTGCTCCAGTTTTCCGTCACCCGGCTGACGCGCCGTTTCCCGCCGCTGCGGGTGATGATGCTGGCTTCCGGCATCTACGTCGTAGCGCTGATCATGTTCGGTTTGGCAGCGGCGCTGCCAGCGTTTATGATCAGTATGGCAGTGCTGACCATCGGCGAACTGATGCTGGCTCCCACCGGGACGACGGTAGCGGCGTCGCTCGCCCCTGCCGACAAACGCGCGCGTTATATGGGCATGTACACGCTGACTTACAGCGCCGGGGCAGGCATTGGTCCGGCGGCTGGGGGCATCCTGGCGGACGCCATCGCCCCATCGGCGATCTGGTTCGGCGGCGCGGCGGCGGCGGCGGCGGGCGCGGTCGGCTTTCTGTGGCTGTCGCGGTCGCCAGATTATGCGGCGCTGCAGGGGTCCGCGCGGGAAGCGCTGGCGGAGGCAAACGCGGAGTCCGCCGTCCAGACGGGCGTTCGACAGGAGTAAAATTACTGCTCCGGCAGAAGGTCATAACCGGGGAAAATCTGATCAGGATCATGAAACGTCTTAGAGCCTGTCTGATCATTGCCCTTGGTAGGGGCGCGTCGCGACGCGCCCGCCGTAACCGTGACGATTTTTCAGGCAGTGCGGGCGGCTCGCGACCCGCCCCTACGAGAGCGTTGATGAATTATCAGATACGCTCTATGCCCTTCAACCTCGTTTTGCTCGCCGCCTCAGCATAGGATTAGTGCTGTAATGTCTGCGCCTAAGCGCCTCACCGCCCTCCCTCCGTCCCTTCAGCGTTCCTTGTCCGCGCCGACATTCCCCGGTGACGAAGAGAAATCACGCCTGGCGTTCCGCCTTATGGCGGTCGCGCTTGCCGGTATCCTCATCGCCATCGTCTATTCCTGTGTTTTGCTGGTGATCGCGCCGGACCAGCGCCTTCGACTGGTTTTCACCCCGCCGCTGCTGTTCATCTTCAGCCTGGTGATCGTGCTGGTAAAAACGGGCAGGGTGCGCGCCGCCAGCCGCTTCATGCTCGGCGGTTCCTGGCTGATCGTCTCCGTGATGATTGTGACCTCCGGCGGCACGCGGTCGCCGCTCTTCGCTCTGTTCATCCTTACCGTCATGACTGCGGTGCTTTTGAGCGGCTGGCGCGCTGCTGTGGTGCTGGGAGGTGCGTCGATCCTGTTCGGCGTAGGGCTTGTCGCCCTGGGCGACCAGATTCCCCTGCCGATCGCCACGCCTTCCAGTGCCTGGCTGGCTCAGACGGCAATCCTGACGTTCGTCATGCTGCAGGGCTATCTCATCATCCGCGATATGCGTCGCTCGCTTGATCAGGCGCAGCAGGCGCTCGCCGAGCGCGATCAGACCGAGGCGGCACTGCGCCAGAGCGAAGCGCGCTTCCGGCTGATCTCCTCTGTCACCTCCGACTACACCTTTTCGACGGCGGTCAGCCCGAACGGCGAAGTAAGCATCCAACTGCTGACCGGAGCATTCGAGGTCATCACCGGCTATACGCCGGAGGAGTTCATGGCGCGCGGCGGCTGGCGCGCCATGCTCCATCCCGAAGATCTGGCGCTGGATGACCTCGACCTGGAGACGCTGCACCAGAACAAGCGTGTCGTCTCGGAATTGCGCATCGTCAGGAAGGACGGCGAGATTCGCTGGGTGCGCGTCTATGCGCAGCCGGGGTGGGATGAGACTGCGAACCGCCTGGCGCGCATGGATGGCGGCGTGCAGGATATCACCGAGGCGAAGCGCCTGGAAGCCGAACTGCGGAGCTATACCCTGGAGCTGGAGCGCCTGGTCGATGAACGGACGAGAGCGCTGCGCCGCGCCAAAGAGCAGTTGGAGCTGGTCCTGAACAATGCCTCAAACGCGCTGGCATTTGCCGATTCCACCGGCGACATCCTGGTCGCCAATCCTGCTTTCCGCACCGCCTTCGACGAGCGCGGTTCGCGCTATCTCGAATTCGTCCTGTGGTCGCTTTCCACAGAAGATGAGATCACGCTGGTCTGCGATGCCATGCTCAAAGCCATCTATGACGGCGAGCGCCACCGGCTTGAGACGCGGCTGAAATCGCCGGAGGGCGTGGAGCGCGATGTCGAGCTGACCCTCATCCCGCTGAACGTCGCCGACGATGTCACCCGCAGTGGCGTCCTAGTGAGCGGAAACGACATCACCGAACTGAAGGAGATGCAGCGTTTCCGCAGCCGGCTGGTGGCGGATGTAGTCCACGACCTGGCGACCCCAATTCAAGGGCTGAGCACCCGCCTCTACCTGCTCAAGCAGCGCCCGGAGCAGATCGCCGAACATGTGCGCGCGCTGGATAACCAGCTCAAGCATCTGCGCAATCTGCTCGAAGACCTGCGCACCATGTCCGATCTGGATCGCGGACAGATGGCGCTGAACCTCACGCCATGCCACATCAACGACATCGTTCAGCGCGTCTACGATACGTATTCGCCGGTGGCGGCTGACAAACACCTGACGTTTGACCTGAATCTGGGCGCGCGTCTGCCGGCGGCGCAGGCTGACGAGCGGCAGATCGAGCGTGCGCTGGTCAATCTGGTCTCAAATGCCATTCACTACACCGGCGAAAACAGGTGGATCGGGGTGGAGACCGCCGCAGAATCCGGCATGCTGGTCGTGCGGGTGGCAGACCAGGGCATCGGCATCAGCGCCGCCGACCTGCCGCGAGTCTTCGACCGCTTCTTTCGCACCTCCGAGGGGCGCAGTTTCCGCGCCGGCGGGTCGGGGTTGGGGCTGGCGATCACCAGAGAGATCGTCGAAATGCACGGCGGCACAGTCGGCGTGAGCAGCGAAGTCGGAAGCGGCAGCGTCTTCATCATCCGGCTGCCGTTGAGCGAATGAACCAGGGAGCCGCGAACGGCGGTGGAAGGGATCGGGCGATGCTGCGGGTAGGAATCTTGGGGACAGGTTCGATGGGTTCAACTCACGCGGTGGGCTGGGCGGCGACGCCGGCAGAGCTGGCGGGCTTCTTCTCGCTCGACGCGCCGCGCGCCGCCTCGCTGAGGGCGCAGCATGGCGGGCGCGTGTACGAGTCGGCGGAGGCGCTGATCGCCGATGTCGATGTCGTCGATATCTGCACGCCGACTCACCTGCACCACCCGCTGATCCTGGCGTGCGCGGCGGCGGGCAAGGCTGTCATCTGCGAGAAGCCGCTGGCGCGCACCGCCGCCCAGGGCTTGGAGGCGGTCGAAGCCTGCGAGCGAGCGGGCGTGCCGCTGCTGGTGGCGCACGTCGTGCGCTTCTTCCCGGAATATGCGGCGGCGAAGCAGATCGTCGATTCCGGCGAGATCGGTCAGGTCGCCGTCGTGCGCCTGACCCGCGCCAGCTACCAGCCGAAGCCCGCCCCCGACGCCAACTGGTTCCTGGACCCGGCGAAATCGGGGGGGATGATGCTCGACCTGATGATTCACGACTTCGACTATGCGCGCTGGGTGGCGGGCGAAGTGATCAGCGTCTACGCGCGCGGCGTGCGTGCGAAGCGTCCTGATGCGCCAGAGGACTACGCCCTCGCCATCCTGCGCCACGCGGACGGGGCGATCTCCAACATCGAGGGTGGCTGGGCATACCCGCCGCCCATGTTCCGCACGGCGCTGGAGATCGCCGGGTCCGGCGGCTTGATCGAGCATCCGGCGGGGGTTTCGCAGCCGCTCGCCTTCTATCCGAAGCGGAAACCGGGCGACGATGCGCCGGAAGTGGGACTGCCGGGCAGTCCGGTGCACGAGTCGCCGTACACCACCGAGATCCGCCATTTCTACGATGTGCTGACGAAAGGCGTGACGCCGCGTGTGACGGCGCGCGATGGGCTGGCGGCGCTGCGCATCGCGTTGGCGGCGATCCGCTCGGCGGAGACGGGGCAGGAAGTGCGCGTCGAGGCGATTCAATAGGATTGAACATGACCCCCAACGTCGTCATCATCGGCGCTGGTTTCGGCGGGTTATATGCGGCGCGAAGGCTGGCGAACAAGCCTGCCAACGTACTGCTCATCGACCGCCACAACCATCACACCTTCACCCCACTGCTTTATCAGGTCGCGACCTGTGGTCTTGATCCGGGCGAAATCGCGTACCCGCTTCGTGGGATCTTCCGCCATGAGTCCAACATTCATTTCCAACTGGGCGAGGTGGTAGAGATCAATGCTGCCGAGCGCTTTGTCCTCGTTCAGACGGACAGCCATATGCAGCGGCATGCCTATGACTATCTGATCATCGCGGCGGGGAGCGTGACCAACTACTTCGGCATCGACACGCTCGCCCAGTTTGCGTTCGGGCTGAAGACTCTGGGCGAGGCAGTGATTCTGCGCAACCATATCCTGAAGCTGTTTGAAAGAGCGACATGGATCGAGGATGCTGACCACCGACAGGCGCTGACCACCTTTGTCGTCGCCGGCGGCGGACCCACCGGACTGGAGACGGCGGGCGCGCTTCACGAGCTGAGCAACCATGTGCTGCAAAAAGAATATCCCGAACTTGGCCACATCCGTCCTCAGGTCATCCTCGTTGAAGCCGGTCAAGATCTCCTCGCGCCGTTTCCGAAAGACCTGCGCGAGGCGGCGCGCCGACAGCTTGAATCGCTCGGCGTCAAGGTGCTGTTAGGGAAATCGATAGTGGGCTGCAATGCTTTCGAGGTGCATCTTAGCGACGGTCAGGTCATTGAGGCGCATACGCTGGTGTGGGCGGCTGGCGTGCGAGCGTCGCCGCTGGCAGCCTTCCTTGGCGTCAGCCTGAAGCAGGGCGGTCGCGTTCCGGTTCAGCCAACCCTGGAGGCTGTAGGGGTAGATCGCGTCTACGTCGTCGGCGATATGGCTTTTCTCGAAGATCCTCAGGGCAAGCCTTATCCGGGACTGATCCCCGTCGCCAAACAGCAGGGTATGCTCGCCGCTCAGAATATCCTGCGCCGCGAAGCCGGAGATACGCCGCGCGCCTTCCGCTATCACGATCGGGGGACGATGGCGACGATTGGGCGGAGCCGGGCAGTAGCCTGGATTTATGGACGCATACCGCTCAGCGGTTATGCCGCCTGGCTGGGATGGCTGTTCCTGCACCTGGTGACGCTCATGGGCTTTCGCAATCGCCTGAGCGTGTTCGTGAACTGGGTCTGGAACTATCTGACCTTTGACCACGCGGTGCGCATCATCCTTGAACCGCAGTCGTCTTCCCGGATCGGCGAGGCTGATGGGTCAGCGGGCGAAAACGGACGACAGAAGACGGGTCAGGAGCGGCAGCTAAAGTGAAGTCTCGAAAGAAATCCACGAACGGGAGACCCGCCGGGTCTCCCCTACAACCCACGTGCCGTAGGGGCGAGCCGGCGGCTCGTCCGTTGAAAAGATGCGAGACATGGCTTTAGAAAACGACAGCGCGAAACCTGCACGGGCGCTTAAGAATATGTGCTTTACGTTTGGCGTTCTCTCGCCGAGAATAGGGCTGTCCGAGCTGCGCATCAGACCCCAGAGCGCTCGGGACAGTTTCATGCAATGCGCAGATTTCACCGATAAGGAGATGATCCGTGACTCAACTTGATGTGCGCACCATCCCACCCCGTGAACGGCATCCGAAGATCTTCAATCTCTTCGACAGCCTTCAGCCGGGCGAGGCGTTCGAGCTTGTCAACGATCATGCGCCGACCCCCCTGTACTATCAATTCCTGCATGAGCGTGCCGACCTCTTCGCCTGGGAATATGTGGAAGAAGGTCCAGAAGTCTGGCGGGTGCGCATCAGCCGCGTGTAAGTGTCGCTGATGATGCGGCGGGGGCGATCGACGCTGCGCGATCAGGGGGTCAGCGGCTGCCAGAGTTCGATGCGATGTCCTTCCGGGTCGTGCAGATAGAACGACCACCCCCCCCATTTTTGCCGGATAGGGGTGACGGCTACTCCCTGTTGTTTGAAGGTTTCATGGGCGGAATCAATATTGCTGACCTGACAGGATAGGGTGATGCCGTGCCCTTCTGCGCTCTGGATAGTGGCGCGCTGGACATTCGCCACGCTGAGATAGGCGTGATCGGTGAGGCGAAACTCCACAAACCAGTCGTTTCGGAAGGCGATCGGAAGCTGCAAGATGTCCCGATAGAATTCGACGGTCTCAGTCCAGTGGCGGCAGTAGAGGATTGTGTTGGCGCGTTTCAGCTTCATGGGAGGGACCTCGATGTCGGATACATACCGGAACAGGTTATGACCGCGCGCCTGCGGTGTAAAGACCCGAATCTTGGTATGGGCAGGGTGCTGCAAACTGTTGAAAGAAACACCCCCGGTCTGGATGTGCTGCGCTGTGCCGATGCCGGGATGGTGAACTCCCACGCAGAAACGAGGCGGCGAGATGCGAATTGGAATCCTGAGTTTTGCCCACCTGCACGCCGAATCCTATGCGGCGTTCCTCCAACAGATGCCGGAGGTCGAGTTCATCGGCATCGCCGACGACAACCTGGAACGCGGTCGGCATTTCGCCGAGACGTTCGGCGTGCGGTTGTACCCCGACGCCCCGGCGCTGATCGCCGATGCGCCGGACGCCGTGATTGTCACCTCGGAAAATGCGCGGCATCTGCCGCTGGTGCGGCGGGCGGCGGAGGCAGGGGTGCACGTGCTGTGTGAGAAACCGCTGGCGACCACCGTCGAGGATGCGCAGGAGATCGTGCGCCTGTGCCGGGCAGCCGGCGTGACGCTGATGACCGCCTTTCCCATGCGCTTCAACGCCCCGGCGATGGAGGTCAAGCGGCAGGTCGAGACCGGAGCGCTCGGCGCGATCTACGGCGTCAATTCGACCAACCAGGGGCAGCTTCCGGAACTGCATCAGCGCGAGTCGGCGGCGTTTCTGAAGCGCGACTGGTTTGTCGACCCGGCACTGGCGGGCGGCGGCGCGGTGGCGGACCACGTCGTACACCTGACCGATCTGCTGCGCTGGTTTCTGGGGCGCGAGGTGGTCGAAGTCTACGCGGCGACCAACCGCATCATGCACGGGGATCACGTGCAGGTCGAGACGGGCGGGCTGGTCATGCTGACCTTCGCCGATGGGACGTTCGCCAGCATCGATTGCAGCTGGAGCAAACCGGCGGGGTATCCGACCTGGGGCGGACTGGCTCTGGAGATCGTCGCCGAGGGCGGGCTGGTGACGATGGATGCTTTCCGGCAGGTGATGACCGTCACCAGCGCCGACGCCGGACGACCGCGCTACGCCTATTGGGGATCGGATGCCGACGGGGCGATGCTGGCGGAGTTCGTGGCGGCGGTGCGCGAGCGGCGCGACCCGGCGGTGACGGGAGAAGACGGCTTGCGGGCGGTCGAGGTGGTCGCGGCGGCGTATGAATCGGCGGCGCGCGGGGAGCCGGTGCACCTGTAACCCCTGGGACTCCCTAGGATTCGCCGAATGGAGGAGAGTCCTCAACTTCGTCCAGGATGTGGCGCAAGGCATTTTCAGCGACGTCTGATTGGTCGCTCTTGGAGAAAATTGTCACCAGAATGATGACTTCCGCTGCGCGAAGGTAATATAGTACGCGATAACCACCGCTTTTTCCGCGACGCGCATCGCTGTTGGGAACTCGGGTCTTGTAGACGACGTATGGTGAGAGTTTCTCAAGACGATCTCCTGGCGTTCTTCCTGAGTTGAGTTCGTCAAGAAGCGGTGACAGGTCTTCAAGAATGTGTGGATACTTGCGCTGGAGGCGTTTGACGACTCTGGCGAACTGCGGTGCGAACCGGATTTCAACCGCCATCCTCAACCGCTTTCAGAAACTCGTCCAGGCTAAGCGTTTCGCCGCGCCTGATTTCTTCCCAGGCAGCGCGGAAATCCTCAAGCGGATTTCCCTCATCTTCCTGCACGGCTTCGGCATTTGGGAAAGCTTCGCCATGTTCTTTGGCATCCGCCTTGACGAGCTGAAGCACGTAGCTCGTCAGATCGGCGAATCCGCGCCGTTTTGCCTGCGCAACCATGTCATTCAGCTCTACATCTGTTAGATTCAGTTTGGGTTGTGCGGACATTGTTCGACTCCCATGACTTTGCGGGTATTGTAGCATGACCGCGCATCGCGAGCGTCTTACGCCCCTGTGTGGGGGTGATAGGGGGCGTTCAACACCTCATGCGTTAGGAGAGAGACCATGATCAAGCGAATTGTGATCGCCCTGCTGCTGCTGAGTCTGGCGCTGCCGGCGGCAGCGCAGGAGCCGGACAGCGACGCCGATGGCGTCATCGACCGCGACGACTTCTGCTGGCAGACCGCTGGCAGCCCGGAACTCTTCGGCTGCACGCCGGAACTGCTGCCCGATCTCGATGGGGATGGGACGCCTGATCCTCTGGATACGTGCCTGACCGAGGCGGGACTGAACGACAATTTTGGATGCCCGGCGGGCGTCACCCCTGATCTGGACCGCGATGGCATCCCCGACGCGCAGGATCAGTGTCGGACGGAGTATGCCGAGACGCCGAGCGGCTGCCTGCCGGACGCGGACGGCGACTCCATCCCCGACGCCATCGACGGCTGTCCGAATGACGCCGGGCTGGGCGACAACTTCGGCTGCCCGGCGGGCGCTGCCCCGCAGGATGGCGACGGCGACACCGTGCCCGACATCTTCGACTCCTGCCCCGGCGTCGTTGGGACTCCTGAACTGGGCGGCTGCACGGACGCCGACGGCGATGGTACACCGGACAACATCGATCAGTGTCCAGATCAGACCGGCGAGGCGACGCTCTACGGCTGTATGTCGGTGACGACGGCGGCGCTGCCCGCCGCCCTGGCGCCGATCAGCGCCGCCAATGCCGCCCAGGTCCGCGAGATCGCTCGGTTGGTCGTCGGGCTGCCGCGCTTCGCCGTCGCCTCTGACGGCACGCTGGGGCTGCGCTCTTCCGACAACCTGCTGATCTACAACCTCGCCGATGCCGCGCTCGCGCCGCGCGCCGAAGCGGTCACCGGCTGGAGCGGCTACCCGGTCGCTGCCGCGCCAGGTGTGCTGGCGACCTTCGAACTGCCGATAGATTTCTCTCAGCTTCCCTACATCCAGGTGCGCGATGGCAGCGGCGCGCCGGTCAGCCGCATCGACGCCACGCCGGCGGCTCCCAATGAGGCGCTCGGCATCGGCAGCATTCGCTTTCACCCGACGCTGCCGCTGCTGGCGATAGCTCAGATGCCGATCAGCGCGGCGTCGGCGGTCACCCCCGCGCCGGTGCTGCTGCGCGATGTGATCACCGGCGCGACGACGGCGGAACTGCACACCCCCGGCGGCGCGGTTAACCTGGCGTTCAGCGGCGACGGCGCGCGTATCGCGGCAGATTACACCGAAAACGGCACGATCCATGTCGGCGTATGGGAGGTCGGCAGCGGGACACAGATCGCCAGCTTTGACACCGACGCGGCGGCGCATTTCGTCGGCACGCCGGTGGCGCTCAACGGCGACGGATCGCTGATCGCAGTCGGCGCGCCGGACGGCACAGTCAGCCTGTGGATTCTCGCCGGCGCGGCGCAGAAACTCGCGACGCTTCAGGTCGTGGATGGCGCGGCGTCTGAGGTGATCTCGGCGGTCGCCTTCAGTCCTGATGGATCACTCATCGCGGCGGCGGGCGGCGTGCCCTTCAGCGGCGGCTTGACCGGCGTGGAGACCTTCCCCGTCGTGCTGATTGACGTGGGCGCGGGCGCAGTCATCGGCGAGATCGGGTCTCACGACAGCCTGCCGCCCGATCTGGCGTTCAGTCCCGACGGTCGGCTGCTCCTTTCCGCCGGCGACAGCACACTTCGCCTGTGGGGGGTGGGTTCCTGAGTTGAAGCGCCCGCTCGTATTTTCTTCAACGGGCGAGCCGCCGGCTCGCCCCTACGGCATGTTGGTTGTAGGGGCGTCCCGTCGGGTCATCCATTTTTTTGCCCTTGGAAGTTACTATCTGATGTTACGGACCAGAACCCTCAGCCTAAATTCCTCTCCCTCAGGGTCAGAGACTCAAGCCCTCTGCTTGAGTTTGCGCCCCTTCTCCCTCAGGGAGAAGGGGCTGGGGGATGCGGGTTTTGCGTAACATCAGTTACGACGCTGTTTCCGTGTTCTGAAGCTCGATAAGTTCGGCTTCAATCGCCAGCACGAACGTGTCGAGCGGCTGCGCGCCGATCAGAATCCTGCCGTTGATGAAGAAGGTCGGCGTGCCGGAAACGCCCAGATTTTGCCCGGTGACGTAATCGTTGATGATCTCGCTGCGGTGCTGCTGGTCGTCATAACAGGCGGTGAAGGTGGGGATGTCCATCTCCAGGGTCTCGGCGTAGCTCAGGAACGCCTCGCGCGTCAGCTGGTCCGGCGCGGTGTACAGGGCATCGTGGAAATCCCAGAACTTGCCCTGATCGTCGGCGCATTCCGCCGCCAGCGCCGCCGAAAGCGAATCGGGACCCAGCACCGGGTAATCGCGGAAGACCAGACGAATCTGGTCGGGGAACTGCTCCATCAGCGGTGTGATCGTCTCATCGTGGAAGCGCTTGCAGTAGCCGCAGCGAAAATCGCCGAATTCGATCAGTGTGATGACGGCGTCTTCGGGTCCGCGCGTCGGATTGCCGGCGATGTCCACCTCGGCGCGGGCGCTGGCGGGGTCGGCTTCGCCCTGCGGCAGCGCGGCGACCACCGCCGCCGCCACCTGCTCGATCAGGGCTTCGTTGTTGGCGCTCACCACGGCGCTGGCGTTGGCGGCGACCCGTTCATAGCCGAAATAACCCATCACCAGGCCGACCAGCAGGGCGACGAAGGCGATGAGAAAATAGTTGAAAGTCACGCGAGAGATGGTCGCCACCGGCTGATCTGCCAGCCGCGCCGGGGCTTCGGCGGGCGGCTCCAACTGCACGATAGAGTCTTCGCGCGGCTGTGCTTCTGAGTCTGGACTGGGGATCAAGGCTACATCCTTCTCCAAATATGCGACTGCATGACCGTCATGATACACCAGACGCCCTGAGGACGGCAGATTCTACCTGTAGAGCGCGCCGCCCGTGTCTTGCGGCTCTCGGCTGTCAGGCGGGATACCTAGACTCATCCAGAGCTTGCAGCCAGGGCGAATAGGAAATGCAAATTTGTGTACAATGAAGGTACGAACGCGCTAACTCCCTGCTGAGAGAAAGCATAAACTTTGCTGCGTGGGCTGGTTGTTAAGGAACAGAGTGGTTTTTTCTGGGTCGAAGCGAGCGATCAGACGACCTACGTCTGTCGTCTGCGCGGACGTTTGATGGAAGAGGCGCAGTCTGCCGACATCGCCGCCATCGGCGATGTTGTGTGGATCGAGGTAGTCGAACCCGGAGTGGGGACGGTCGAAACCGTCGAGGAGCGCCGCAACAGCGTCGCCAGGGCGGTCCGCACCGAAGGCTTGCGCGGCGGCGGCGCTCCAGAGCGCCAGCACGTCATCATCGCCAATGCCGATCAGGCGTTTTTCGTCTTCGCGGCGGTGTCGCCGGCTCCGAACACCTACGCGCTGGATCGCTTCCTGGTGATGGGCGAGAAGGCGGAGATCGACCCGCTGGTGATCATCGTCAACAAGATCGATCTGGCGGATGGTGATGAGATCGAGGCGAAGTTCGCGCCGTACCGGGCGATGGGCTATGACCTGCTGATGACCAGCGCTCTGCACGGGACGGGCATCGCCGAACTGCGCGAACGCCTCGCCGGGCGCGTGTCGGTCTTCACGGGACCATCGGGCGTCGGCAAGACCAGCCTGCTCAACTGCATCCAGCCGAACCTGGGGCGCGCCGTCAAATCTGTCAGCCAGCGCAACCAGGAAGGGATGCACACCACCCGCGACAGCGAGCTGATCAAACTGGAAGCCGGCGGCTACGTGGCGGATACGCCCGGCATTCGCACCCTGACCGTGTGGGATGTCGAACCGGAAGAGCTGGACGCTTATTTTCGTGAGATCGCGGCGTATGTCGGCGTCTGTCGTTTTGGAGACTGCACGCACCGTTCCGAACCGGGCTGCGCGGTGCGCAAAGCGGTTGAAAAGGGTGTCGTCGCCGAAGCGCGCTACGTCAGTTATCAGCGGCTGCGCGCCGAACTTGAAGCAGCCTACGCGCTGAATTAGGAAAAGGTTCGCCGTGTCTACATCATCGCTCATTGGCAAGAAACTCGGCAAATATCAGGTCACCCGGCTGCTCGGTCAGGGAGGGATGGCGACCGTCTACGTCGCCCACCAGGACGACATCGACCGCGACGTGGCGATCAAGGTGCTGCCGCCTCACCCAGGACAGGACACGCGGTTTGTCGAGCGCTTTCGCCTGGAAGCGCGGACGATTGCCCGCTTGCAGCACCCGCACATCCTGCCGGTCTATGATTATGGCGATGAAGGCGATGTCCTCTATCTGGTGATGGCGTATGTCAGCGGCGGCACGCTCGCCGACCGGCTGCGCAAAGGACCGCTGCGCGTCCCCGAAGCTGACCGGCTGATGCGCGAGATCGGCGGGGCGCTCGATTACGCCCATCGCCAGAACGTCGTTCACCGCGATGTGAAACCGGCGAACATCCTGCTCGATCAGGAGGGACATGCGCTGCTGACCGACTTCGGCATCGTCAAGCTGATGGAAGCCGGCGCGGCGCTGACCGGGACCGGCGCGATGGTCGGGACTCCGTCCTACATGTCGCCGGAACAGGCGCAGAGTGTGGAGGTCGATCACCGCAGCGACCTGTACTCGCTGGCGGTCGTGGGTTACGAGATGCTGACCGGCAGGCAGCCCTTCAACGCCGAGACGGCGATGCAGATCGTGCTGAAGCAGATCAGCGCGACGCCTCCCCTGGACAACCTGGCTCCACCCTTCGTCGGTGTGATCGGGCGCGCCCTGGAAAAAAGCCCGGAAGTGCGCTATCAGACGGTCGCTGAATTCGTCGAAGCCTTCAGTCAGGCGGCGCACAGCGAAGGGGCGCATCTGCCGCCCGCCCGCAGCACTGCGTCGCTCAATGACGCCACAGTCGAGGCAGTGACCCCGTTCCCAGTCACACCTTACCCGAAGACTCCGTATCCGCCGCCGACAGCCGACGGCGCTCGTCCGCCCGCCGCCGCCTATGCCACCCGTCCTGATGCGTCGGCGCAGACGGGCGCGGGGCAGTCTCCTGGCACATTCACGCCGCCTCCCACCGGCGCGGGCATCACCAACCCGCCGCCGACGATGGTCGTCACTCAGCAGGGGACCAACCCTCTGGTGCTGCTGGGCGGGTTCGCCATCATCGCCGTGCTGCTCGTCGTGGTCGTGCTGCTCGTCCTGAATCCCAACCGCCCACCCGGACCCGCGCCCGATGCGTCGTCTGCCCCACCGCAGGACGCGCCGACACGCTCGCCTGACGTGGTGGTGGTGACCGCGCCGACGGCGATTCCCGCGCCGCCCACTTTCGGACGGGTCAGCTTCAGCAGCGTGCAGGCTCCCGGCGATACGGTCAGCCTGCGCGCCGACAACTTCACACCGGCTCCGGAAGGCAGACAGTACGCCGCCTGGATGATCAATACCGAGACCGGCGATGCTCTGCTGCTGGGGACGGTGCGCATCGACCCGCTCGGCGCAGGGGCGCTCAGCTACACCAGCGAGGAAGGCATTTCCCTGCCGACGCACTACAACGCCCTGCTGATCACGGCGGAAGAGACCCCCGGCGCTGCGCCTTCGGATGAGGTGGTCTACAGCGGTTCGGTGCCGCTGGCGGTGGCTGCGGCGCTGGCGCAGATCCTTCAGGAATCGCCCGACGGGCTGCCGCCGCGCGGCGGTTCCGGGGCGAACACCAGCCTGATCGAAGGGGCGATCAGCGAAGCCAACATCGCCAAGCAGCACGCCGGACTGGCGGCGCGGGCGACCTCCGTCGGCAGCATGAAGACCCACGCTGAGCATACCATCAACGCCCTGCGCGGGTTGGAGGCTCAGGAAGACCTCGACGCCAGTGGGCGGGCAGACAACCCTGGACGGGGCGTCGGCGTGCCCTTCTTCCTCGATCACATCGATCAGCAGCTGGCGACCATCACCGAGTCGCCGGTAGCCAGTGTGCAGCTTCAAAGTCAGGTCGAACTGATCCGCGTCTGCATCCTCAACACGCGCGGCTGGATGCAGGAGGTGATCGTGCGCGAGCGGGCGCTGCTGGCATCGGACTCGCTGGAAGCGGTGCAGCGCGAAATGGAAGAATCCACCCATTTCGCCGATGCGATGGTCGATGGCATCGATCTGAACGGTAACGGACAGGTCGAGCCCTTCGAAGGGGAATGCGGCTTGAGCCAGATCATCGACTTCGGCATCGCCGTGGCTAATTTCGGCATCGTCGAAGGCGGTCTGCAGCCGCTTCCGTGAATCTGCGCCGCCCTTTCATCGCGTGCCTGTCGCTCCTGCTGGCGGCGTGCGGCGGATCGCCCACGCCATCGGGCGGCGGGCGTAACCCGCCCACGCTGGAAGCGCCTGCCCAGTTTGCCCAGGACGTGACGGAGCCGATCTCGCTCGCCAGCGTCTCCCGCCTGAAGTATCTGGGACGGCTGACCCAGCCGGAGACGCCGGGGACGCTGTTCAGCGTCAGTCTGTCGCCGGATGGCACACGCCTGGCGGGGATCAACGACTCGCTGCTGCTCAGCTGGAACCTGACCGATGGCGCGCTGCTGATCCAGACCTCGCGGCAGGGGGTGATGCAGGTCTACTACAGCCCGGACAAGACGGAAATCTACGGCGTGACCGAAGAGGGCGCCGTCCTGGTCTTCAACGCCGACAGCGGCGCGGTGGTGGACAGCTTCCGGGGCGTCGAGCGATTCGCCCAGGTCGCCACCTTCGATCCGTTCAACGGATGGCTGGCGCTTGGCGGGCAGGATGGATCGGTCAAGGTGTGGGACCCGTTCGAGCGGCGGGCGCTGGCGACCATTCAGGCGCACAGCGCACCGGTCACAGCGCTGGCGTTCAGCGCCGACGGAGAGGAGATCATCAGCGCGGCGGGCGACCGCCTGCTGCGCCGTTTTCGGTGGTCAGACCGTACGCTGACGGCGGAGCGCGAGATCGGTCGGGCGTCATCTTTGCTTCGGCTGGCGGCGTCGCCGAGCGGCGATTGGATCGTCGTCAGCACCGACTTCAACGCCACGCTGTGGTCGGTGAGCGATCCGGCGCGGGTGGTGGCGCTGGAGACCGGGCAGGGCGGGGCGAACCAACTGCTGACTTTCTCGCCGGATGGTCGATTCCTGGTCGCCGGCAATCGAGTCGGCGGGCTGACCCTGTGGGATATCGCCAGCGCCCGGCTGGCGGCGCGCCTGCCGCAGACCATCAGCAGCCGGACCGCCGCCGCATTTGCGCCTTCAGGCGACCTGCTGATCACTTCTGCCCTGGACGTGGGCGTTTCGCTGTGGAATTTGCAGCAGGTGACGGCGCAGACCATCAACCAGGCGGCGCTGAGCGTCGGCACGACTCGGATTCATGATGTCGCCTGGACGCCGGACGAACGTCTGCTGCTGCTGTTTGACGCCGGCGGCGCGGTCTACCTGTGGGGGGTGGGCTAGTCAGGCGTCGATGACCTCGGCTTGATCCTTGCCCTCTTCCGGCTCCGGCTTCCACACCTCGGTGGCGATATCGATATACAGCTTTCCCTTGAGGTGATCCAGCTCGTGCTGGAAGACTCGCGCCAGCCAGTCCCGCGCCTTGACACGCAGCGGCTTGCCATAGCGATCCTGCCCGGTGATGATCACCTCGTCGTAGCGCCAGACTTTGCCGACGTAGCCGGGAATTGACAGGCAGGCTTCGACGCCTTCGACCTGCCTGCGGCTGTGCTTGATCAGTTCCGGGTTGACCAGGACGTACAGCTTGCCGGCGTCGTCGCCATATTCTTCGCGGCTCTCTTCGTCGTCGGCGAGGCGGACGACGATCAGGCGTTGGCTGATGGCGACCTGGGGCGCGGCGAGACCGACGCCAGGGGCGTCGAGCATGGTCTCGACCATGTCGTCCACGAGAGTCTGAAATTTGGCGTCAAATGAGGTGACGCGCACCGCCTTCTTGCGAAGGATCGGGTTATCGGGCTGAATGATCGTGCGAATCGTCATAGCGTTGGGTCGGTTTCACCTGAACTGGCAATGGGTTGCGCCATTATAACAAAATTATGGCGCGCTTTTATCCCCCGCGCGGGCGCGGCACGCGCGGCGGACGGATGTTATCGCTGGGCGGCGGCGCTCCCTGCTGCGCGGCGTTCCCCGGCGTCGGCGGGTTGAAGGACATGCCTGGCTGCACCTGTCCCGGTGCGCCTGCCGTCCCCTGCATCTGATGATAGGCGGAGAGGTAATCAAGGATGACCTGCCGCTGTTCTTCGACCCCTTCGGTCTGCCGCTGCATGCGCAGCCGCGCCATCCGCCGGGAAATTTCACCCTGAATCGACTCCGGGTCGTGGACGTTGTCGAAGACCTTGGTGTCCTTCGCCGAAGCGCCCAGCAGGGAGATGCGTATCTCACCGCGATTCAGCAGCATGCTGAAGAAGCCTTCTTTTTCAGAGGCGACGTTGTCCACCTGGAGCAGGCGGATGCGCTCGACCTCGTTTTGCAGCCACAGCGGGCGCTTATGGGTGATGGTGATGGCGTCCAAGCCAATGACCAGCAGGTCGTTGCGCCAGTCCCAATCTGCCAGAAAGAACCACAGCCCGGCGATGATGCACAGGGCGATGCCGGCGCTCACGCCGATCACGCCGGTGAACGGCAGGCCGGGGGCGATCAGGCTGACGGCAGCCAGGATCACGCCCGCCAGCAGCAGCAGGCTGGCAAGGAAGACGTGGCGCAGCCAGATGCTCCCATGACGGCGGTACATGATCTCGCCGCTGGGGGTGATCATGCGGGTGCGGATGAAAGGAAGTCCAACGTTGTCGATGGAGTCAAGCGTTTCGCTCCCTGCCGGCGCGGCGGTCGGCAGCGCGCCGAGCTGCGCCGTCGGTGCGCCGCCCAGCGCCGTCTGAATATCTGCCAGCAGGACATCCTGCTGCTGGCGGACGGCACGACTGCGGTACTGGTCGCGCTGGGCGAAGATGAGCGATTGCAGGTTGGGGGCATCGGCGATCAGATCAAGCGTCAGATTCGCCGCATCCCCCGCCGTGCGGATGTACAGGGTGGCATAGCGGAACAGGTGGGCGAACGGGTCTCCCGGCGGCACGCTGGTGCTGACCTCCAGCACGCGGTCCAGGGGGATTTCGCTGACCGAATTCTCGAAGCCGATCAGATGCCGCCAGATGCGCACGATGCGCTGATCGGTCAGGACGATGCTGTCATCGCGCCACTCCAGATAGAGATACGCCGTAAGCAGCCCCGGCAGGATCACCATCATGGCAAGGGCGGCGACCGTCAGCGGCGCAGCCTGGGTGGCGGCGGCAATCGCCCCTGCCAGCAGCGCGGCGGCGATGAACAGCGGAATCCACAGCCGCCTCCCGAACGCCCACCAGTGACGGCGAAAGACGTAGAGAACCTGCTCGTCGGCGCGCTGCCCTTTGAACAGGCGCTCACCCTCGACGCGCTCGGCTTCGGCTGGGGTGACCTGGGCGGCAATCTGCGCGGTGGGTGGGATGTAGGCGGGAGTGACCGCAGTCTGGCGCGGCGCGGCGGCGCGATCCCGTCCCAGCGGGGCGGGGCGAGCGATCACATTCATCGACGGCGCGCTCTGTGCCGGCGCGATGGGCTGCG
>JAEURA010000343.1 GCA_016789005.1 Anaerolineae bacterium | reverse complement strand
GCGCTGTAACCGCTGCCCGCGCCGATCTCCAGCACGTTATCGCCAGGGCGAAGCTGCAGCTGCTGCAACATCATGGCGACGCACGTCGGCTGGCTGGCGGAACTGGTCACCGTGCCATCCATCGCCCGTTTGAGGGGGAAGGCTGCGTCGCTGTACACCAGCTCTGGCGAAAGGTTCGGCAAAAAATGGGCGCGCGGTACGCTCAGCAGCGCTGCTTCGACCTCAGGATCGACGTGACCCAACCGCGCTTTCACCGACTGCACGAGCTGTTCCGGAGAAGGTGGCGAGGAAGATCGGGGCGTGGTCGGGGTCACGGAGTCGCTCATTGTTCATTCACCCATGTGGACTGTACCAGGCTCGGCGCTTCTTGAGCGAGACGCCTGCTTCGGCGTCGCTTCGGCGGGTGGTGCGCACGCGCCCGCGCGCATCGATATGGACCTGACCGGCGCGCTGCAGACGGGCGAATTCGTCCGGTGTGATCACCGGCGCAGGTTCGCCGCCGAGCCGCTCCAGCCGCTCGCCGTAGCGCTCGTCCGGGCTGTCCTGGTCGTCAAATGTCCCGGGGGTGGGTGTCGATGCCGCCGGCACGGACGCTGCCGGCGCAGACACCTCCGGCGTCGTCTGGGGCGCTTCGGGATCCTCGGATACGGGCGTCGTTGGAGATTGATCGCTCATCGTTATATGACCTCTAGGATTCTTGAACAGCGCCAGTTCCACCCTGCGCCGCCAGCAGCTCATCAAGGGAAAGATCGGCGTCTGCTTCTCCGAGTCCGCAGACCATACAGCCCGGGTTGCGGTCGATGGCGAACCATTCCGCAGCGTAGGGGAGCGTCAGTTCGCCGGGGACGATCTCCATCGCCGCGTTCGCCATCACCACCGTGTTGCCCGGCCGGGGACGATGAACGGCGGTCCCGTGCAGCAGTTCGTTCAGCGCCATGTCCGCCTGGGCAGAGGCGACGCGCACGACATGAAGCCACAGCCCCGGCTCCGCTTCCAGCGTGCCCGTTTCACCGATCATACCATAATCGAGTTCGGCGTCATCATCGCCCGGCGCAGCCCCGGCGCGCAGCTCTTCCGCCCAGCAGGCATAGCAGGGTCCATCGTAGGGATGGATGATGACGACATCGCCGCCTTCACCGCGTTCATAGACTCCGGCGTAGACGGCGGTCAGCCGCGCTTCCAGGCAGCGCTGGTTGATGCGATATTTGGCGTTTTCGTTATCGACGGCGACGATCACCAGGTCCAGCCCGGCGAAGGCTTCCGGATGATCCTCGAATTTGCCGGGGAAGAGGGTGATCTCGGCGTCCGGGACGCGCGCCCGAATCAGGTCGCCGACCGCCTCCGCCTTGTTCCAGCCCAGGTAGCGCCGGTCGGCGGCGTGACGCGGGATGTTGCTTTCTTCCAGCACGTCAGGGTCGATCAGGGCGAAGTGTTTGACGCCGCTCATCGCCAGGCTGACGGCGACGAAGCTGCCCCCGGAACCCAAGCCGATCACGCCGACGCGCCGCGTCGCCAGCGTTGCCAGATTCTCTGAGCCGATCAGCCGTTCCACGCGATCCCAGGTCATGACGCCTCCTCCTTCTGCGAGGCTGCATCGGACGACGCTGTACCGGCGTCTGATGCAGCGGACGGCGCAGCTTTCTGCGGCGCGGCGTTGGTTGATGGCGCATCCTGTGCCGATGGCTCCGAGGGCGGGTCCGGCGGGTCCGGCTGTGGATCGACTGCGCGGATCAGGCTGATCAAGCCTTCCTCAGGGTTGAAGAGGGCGGCTTCCTTAGGCGGGACCGATTGTTCCCAGGCTTCCGCGAAGACATCGTAGAGATCGTCGTCCTCGCCCATGTGGATGAATGGAGCGATGCGCACGGTGGGCGGGTGCGCCGGATAATCATAAGGGGTGACCAGGATCAGTAGATTGTCGGAGCCGAGGCGCGCCGTCAGCAGACAGACCTCCAGCGGCAGCGTCCCGTCCGTATCCCAGAGCGTGAGGGATACGAAATAGCCCGCTTCCTCGATCTTGCGCACTTCGGAAGCGAAGCGTTTTTCGTCGAGCAGATGCCAGGGATAGGGCGCCAGCGACGGGAGCTGATCGTTGGGAGACTCGACCGGCGCGATGGGCAGGAAAACCTGACTCTGGGCATCGATGTACCAGAAATCGACGCGCAGCGCGGCGCCTTCGTTGAGCGGCGCGGTCAGGTAGTTGCCCCCGGCGGCGGCGCTGGAGGGATGCCCCAGCGTGACGATAGGGGCGATCAGAAAATTCATGCCATTGCTCTCGTCGTCGATCCAATCCAGGGCGGTGAACAGATCGCCTTCGCTCGGCTGAATCATGAAACCCGGCTGTTTATGCCAGTCGCCCAGGTAGCGCAGCGGCGCATCGAACTTCTTGCGATCTCCCATCAGGCTTGGGCGGTGGGTACGCCAGTTCTCTTGCAGCCACCAGATCAGTTCGTCCTGAAGCTCGTCGCCCTGCTGGAAGGTGTGGTACAGACGCAGGGCGCTGTCATCCGGAGCGATGGTGTCCAGGACGTAGATCGTCGCCGCGCCGCCGCTCTCTTCGTCGGGGATGATCAGTCCGATCAGCGCCTCGCCGGTCTCGTCTTCCAGGTGACTTTGGGCGGCAGCGATCATCCGCGCGATCACCCGCCGGGCTACGACCAGATTAGGGACGGCAGCATCGCTGCGGCGTCCCAGCAGTTTGAGTTTCATGTCTGCGCCTCACTCATCACTGGCGGGGCGGCGGCGCGGCGCGAGCGGCGTATTAGGATCAACCCGCTCCTCGATGCCGGGCCACCCGCCCGTATCTCTCCAGGTGTAGTAGGCATACAACCACTGGACTGCCCATGCGCAGACCGTCACCGCCGTCGATCCGCTCGGATTCCACCCGTAGCGCTCGCCATCCTTGGGGTTGAAGAGGCACAGCTGCCCGTCTTCATACTGGTGCTTTTCGCTGTAAATCTTCGGCTGGAGCACGTAGGCTTCGGCGGGACGATTGGGATAATCGTCGGGGTAAAGGATCTTCAGCGCATGTTCCGGGCGGTACTTCTTCCATTTGACGTTCACCAGATTGAGCGTCACTTCGCCCACCCAAAACAGCGGTTCCCTGGGATCGTCGGGCACTTGAAGCCGAAAGGTGCTGCCGAAAGCGGCGCGCATTGCCTCATATTCGAGTCGCAGTCGCTTCGAGACGTTGGAACGTGTTCCCCACCAGGGAGGCATGGAGTCTTGTCCTTCATCACAATATCGCTCGTCGGCAATATTGTAACATGGGCTGTATGCTTCATCGCTCTATACGCAGCGACCGAGCCGAAGTTGCGTTAACGCCGCGTGGAAACCCATTTAACCCTGTGCAACTCGGTTTAACCCTGTGCAAACAACGGGTATTTCCCTGGTTTAATCAGGTCTTGCCCGACTGCGAAACCCGGATATTTACCACAAGCGTAGAAATGGAACGGCGTTTCATTTCACAATAGCATCTATTCAGCGCTGAATGCACCGATCATCGTTCCTAGCTCATCTTCAGGAGACACCGATGCGGAAGACCTTCCGCCTGTTCACTCTACTCGCCCTTTCCGGCTTGATCGCCGCTTCTTTGCCCGCCGCCGCGCAGGATGCTTCGCCGCTCGTCGTCTACAGCGGGCGCAGCGAAGGCTTGATCGCCCCGATCCTTGAACAGTTCAGCGCCGAGACGGGTATTCCGGTTGAAGTGCGTTATGGCGGAACCGCTGAAATGGCGGCGACGCTCCTGGAAGAAGGGGCGAACAGCCCTGCTGATGTCTTCATCGCTCAGGATGCCGGGGCGCTCGGCGCGCTGGCGCAGGCAGGGCTGCTGGCTCCGCTCAAGCCGGAAACCGTCGCGCTGGTCCCGGCGGCATTCGCTTCGCCCGACAGCGTCTGGGTGGGGCTGTCCGGGCGCGCCCGCGTGCTGGTTTACAACACCGAGATCCTCGGCGAAGAACAGCTGCCGGCATCGATCACCGACCTCGCCGATCCGGCTTGGGCTGGGCGCGTCGGCTGGGCGCCGACCAACGCCTCGCTGCAAGCGCACGTGACGGCGCTGCGCATCCTGCTGGGCGAAGACGCCGCCCGCGCCTGGCTGGAAGCGATGGTCGCCAATGCGACGCAGAGCTACGACAACAACCGCGCCGTCGTCCAGGCGGTCATCGATGGCGAGATCGAGGTCGGGCTGGTCAATCACTACTACCTGTTCGGCTTCCTGGCGGAAGACCCGGATGTGCCCGCTGCCAACTACTTCTTCCCGGATGGCGATGTCGGCTCGCTGATCAATATCGCCGGGGCGGGCGTGCTGGCGACCAGCGATCAGGCGGAAGCTGCCGAGTCGCTGATCGTCTGGCTGCTGGGCGAGTCGGCGCAGACCTATTTCGCCGAGCAGACTTACGAATATCCGATGATCGACGGCGTGGCGATTGATGCGAGGCTGACCGCGCTCGACGAGATACAGTCGCCGGAGATCGATCTGACCGACCTGAGCGACCTGGAAGCGACGCTCGAACTCCTCTCTGAGACAGGCGCGCTGCCGTAAGGGCGGCTGCCCACAAATCTGTAGGGGCGATCCGCCGGATCGCCCTTGATCGTTCTGTGTGATGATCAGGATGAAAGCGGAATCAATGCAGCTCACGCGCAGCATTTTCGGGTTCGGCAGCGACGCACGGTGGCTGATGGCGCTCCGTGCGCCGCTGCGCCGCGTCCGGCGGCGGTCGCGCACGATGAGCATCCTGGCGGTCATCGCCGCGCTCACCATCGCCGTGACGCTGCTGCCGATAGCCTATCTGGCGGTGCGGGCGCTCGGCAGCGGCAGCGAAGGGCTGGCGTACGCCCTCAGCCCGCGCACCCTGGCGGTCGTTGGCAACAGCATCGCTCTGGCGGCGGCGGTGGCGATCAGCGCTGCGCTTGTCGGCGTCCCTTTCGCCTGGCTGACCACCCGCACGACGCTGCCCCTGCGCCGCTTCTGGCTGGTGGCGGGGTCGCTTCCGATGGTCATCCCGTCCTACATCGGCGCGATGATCTTCATCGCGGCGTTCGGTCCGCGCGGCTTGGCGGCGGACCTGCTGGCTCCGCTGGGCGTCGAAAAACTGCCGCCGATCTACGGTTTCGTCGGCGCGTGGCTGTCGATCACCCTCTTCACCTATCCCTTCGTCGCTCTGCCGGTGCGCGCCGCGCTGCTCAACACCGACCCGGCGCAGGAAGAAGCCGCCCGCAGCCTGGGGCTTCGACGGCGAGCGGTCTTCTGGCAGGTGACGCTGCCGCAGCTGCGCCCGGCGCTGGCGGCGGGGATGCTGCTCAGCGCCCTCTACGCCCTGAGCGATTTTGGCGCGGTGGCACTGATGCGCTTCGACGCTTTCACCCGCGTCATCTACACCCAGTACACCAGCTCGTTCGACCGTGAGCGGGCGGCGGTGCTGGCGCTGATGCTGGTGGCGGTCACGGTCGCCATCCTGGCGCTTGAGCGGCGCATCAGCCGGCGGGGCAGCGGCAATTATCGCGCTGGGACCGGCTGCGCCCGTCGATCCGCGCCCATCCGGTTGGGCGTCTGGGCGATCCCTGCGCTGCTCTTCTGTGGGCTGCTGGTGGGCGTCGGCGTGGCGCTCCCGGTGGGGCTGCTGCTAAGCTGGCTGCTGCGCGGCGCAGTAGCGGGCGCGGAGCTGTCGCCGGTGGTTGCCCCGACTCTCAATTCGCTCAGCGCCAGCCTGCTTTCGGCGCTGGCGTCGGCGCTGCTGGCGATCCCCCCGGCGTATCTGGCGCTCCGATCGCGGTCGCGCTTCCGCCAGTGGCTCGGCTCTGCCGCGTATCTGGGCAACGCGCTGCCGGGGCTGGTCGTGGCGCTCGCCTTCGTCTTCTTCGCCTCCAATCTTCTTCCCAGCCTGTACCAGACCATGCCGATCCTCATCCTCGGCTACTGCACCCGCTTTCTGCCGTTGAGCATCGGCGCGACGCGCAGCGCCCTGACCCAGATTAACCCCCGCCTGGAAGACGCCGGGCGCGGGCTGGGGCTGCGGCGCTGGCAGGTGATCCTGCGCATCACCGCGCCGCTGGCGCGCGCCGGCATCACCAGCGGCGCGGCGCTGGTCTTCCTGAGCGCCATGAAGGAGCTGCCGACCACCCTGCTCCTCGCTCCGACCGGCTTCGAGACGCTGCCTGCTGACATCTGGACGGCGACCAGCGAGGCGCGCTTCGCCCAGATCGCCGCGCCTGCCCTGTTGCTGGTGCTGGTGTCGGCGTTATCATTGATGGTCATGCTCTGGCAAGAGAGACAGACCGCCGACCGACTTTGACCTCCTCGACCGATTCCAGCGCCCTGATTTGCAGCGCGCTGACCAAGACCTTCGCCGATGCCCCGGTGCTGCGCGGAGTCGATCTCGCCGTGCCGCCCGGTGCGGTCGTCGCGCTGCTGGGTCCGAGCGGCTGCGGCAAGACGACCACGCTCCGGCTGATCGCCGGGTTCGACTTCCCGGATTCCGGCGATATCGTCATCAACGGACGCCGCGTCGCCGGCGCGGGCGTGCAGATCGCCGCCGAAAATCGCCGGGTTGGCATGGTCTTTCAGGAATACGCCCTCTTTCCGCATCGCTCGGTGCTGGATAACGTCGCCTTCGGCTTGGGCGGAAGCGCCCGCGAGCGGCGCGCCCAGGCGGCGGCGCTGCTGGAGCGCATCGGCTTGGCGGGCGTCGGCGACCGGATGCCGCACGGGCTGAGCGGTGGTCAGCAGCAGCGCGTGGCGCTGGCGCGCGCGCTCGCCCCCAAGCCGGAACTCCTGCTGCTCGATGAGCCGTTCTCGAACCTCGACGCCGGGCTGCGCGCCCAGGTACGCGCAGAAGTGCGCGCCATCCTGAGCCACGCCGGCATCACCTCGATCTTCGTCACCCACGACCAGGAAGAGGCGCTGAGTTTTGCCGACAGCGTCGCCGTCATGCTGGAGGGGCGGGTGGCGCAGTTCGGCACACCCTCGACGATCTACCGTATGCCCGTCAGCCGGGACGTGGCGGCGTTCGTCGGAGAAGCTAATTTTCTGCCAGGCGAGGCGCACGGTGGCGTGGTGCACTGCGCGCTGGGAGAGCTGCGCCTGGGCGCGCCGCTGAATGGCGCGGTCGATGTGCTGATCCGCCCGGAGATGATCGATCTGCGCCCGCAGGCGGACGGCGCGGCGGTCATCCTGTGGCGCGAGTACTACGGCTATGCGCAGCGCGTCGGGCTGAAGCTGGCGGACGGCGCAGCCCTGACGGCGCGTGTCAGCGCGAGCTGGGAAGGGGCGGTCGGGGAGAAGGTCGCCGTCACGATTCTTGGAACCGCCTGCGCTTTTCCGCGTTCGTGAAGCCGTTTTGCCGATTCGCGACCCACTTTTGAACACTTTTTGACTCTTCCAACGTATAGCAGATCATCAGCACAAGACAGCGCAACCTGCCCCATTTGAAAGTCTTCAAACAGGGGTCTTGACAGCAGACTGAAATCGTCATAGAATTCAGTCAACCATTTGAATTCGTTAGAATGTTCGGATGGAATGAAAAGTTCGGATGCGCTCAAATAGCATCATGAGGAGTACCGGCGCGATGAACCAGTTGTCCTTTGCCAGCAACAAGCTTTACCAGGAAGAAATGCTCCGCCGCGCGCAGACAGAGCGGATCGCCAGCAGCGTCGCCCCCGATCAGCCGAGCGGCGCGCCGCACGCCTTCACCGCCTGGGTGGGGGAACGTCTCATTCAGGTCGGGGAACGCCTGACCGCTTCCGCACGCGCGTCGATGCAAAATGACGGCGGCGACTACATCCTTGCCGAAAGCGCCCGCTAGGCTGGCGAACGTGTGAGCGTCGATCAGTCCTACCCTGGTCGAACGCCTTCGCGCCGACGCCGCCTGCTG
The DNA here is from genome assembly GCA_016789005.1 of Anaerolineae bacterium. Lineage (GTDB taxonomy): Bacteria > Chloroflexota > Anaerolineae > Aggregatilineales > Phototrophicaceae > Flexifilum. The sequence goes on along the minus strand of JAEURA010000343.1, from coordinate 15,951 downwards.
TTCATGCCCGCCGGGTTTCGCCGCCCGGCGGGCTTTTATTTTGCATTTTGCGGACGATGCCTGCATCATCCCTACGGAGGACCATTTTGGACAACGCCCGCGTTGTCCGCCCGTCTCCCCAATAATCTGAAATGCACCCCATTTTGCGGCTTCGCTTGCGCTGCCGGGTCGAGTGGACTAGAATATTGAAATTGATTCAAGCATTGTAAAACGCGCCTCTATCTGACCTGGCGCAACGTTTATCTGACACTAGACCGGCAGCCAATCTCATGACTCTACCCGACGCCAAGCAGATCACCCGCGAGCTCCCCGACCTTCACGAAATCGAGACCCTGGAAGCGCTGAAGGTTTTTTCTGACCCGCTGCGCCAGCGCATCCTGGAGACGCTTTTTGAAAGCGCCAGGACCGTCAAGCAGATCGCTGCCGAACTCGACATCGCCCCGACCAAGCTGTATTACCACATCAATCTGATGGAGGAGCACGGCTTGATCCGCGTGGTCGATACACGAATCGTCTCCGGGATCATCGAGAAGCAGTATGACGCCGCCGCCGCCGGCTTTCGCATCAAGCGGTCGCTGCTCGCGCCCGGACAGGGCGAAGAGGACGGCGGGTTGGATACGGTGATTGACGCCCTGATCGATCCGATGCGCGCCGACCTGAGCAAAAGCATCGCCTCCGGCTTGATCGACCTGTCAGAAGCGCCAGAGCAGAATCGGCGGCTGAAGATCGGGCGTTCGGCATGGCGGATGCTGCCGGAACGCGCTGACGAGTTCTACGAACGACTCAGCGCGCTGATGGACGAATTCATCGACTGTGACAGCGACGATCCTGAACTGGAAGCTGACCCGCGCGCCAGCAACTACGGCATGGTGCTGTTCTTTTACCCCACGACCTCGGCGCGACCACACAAGCGGCGCAAGAAAGAGGACGACCCCGGCGCATAAGCGCTGCGGACGCCTGGTTCAGGGTCGCCGGCGGATGATAGTCGTCATCTGCGGCGAAGGCAGCCAGACGGTGAAGGTTGACCCGGTGTTCTCGCCGTCGCTGTAGGCGCTCAGCGTCCCGCCGTGCGCGGCGACGATCTCCTGCACGATGGCGAGACCCAAGCCTGTGCCGCGCTGTGGTCCGCGCGCCTTGTCCACCTGATAAAAACGCTCGAAGATGCGCGAGAGTTCGGTCGCTGGAATGCCCTGACCGTCGTCCTTGACGGTCAGCAGCACGCCGCTCTTCTCGACGCGGGTACTCACCCAGACGTGTCCTGCCGTTGGTGTGTACTTGATAGCATTGCCGATCAGATTGGTCACCACCTGCACCAACCGGTCGCCATCGCCGGCGACTTCCGGCATGGGCGCGCAGTTCACACTCAAGGTGATGTTCTTCTCGCGGGCGACGACCGCCAGCCGCTGCGCCACGCCGTCGGTGAGCTGTCCCAGGTCGATAGCTGTCCACTTCATGGACAGCCGCCCGGCTTGGATGCGCGCCAGATCGGTCAGTTCGACGACCATGCGGTTGAGCCGCTCGGCTTCGTCGTGGATGATTTTCGCCGCCTTCACCGGGTCAAGCGCTGCACCGTCGATGATCGCCTGAGAATATCCCTGAATCGACGTGAGGGGCGTCTTGAGGTCGTGCGAGACGTTCGCCAGGAAGTCCTTCTGCGCCTGCTGAGCGCTCTGGACATTGGCACTCATCTGGTTGAACGCCTCGGCGACTGCCCGTACCTCGCGGGGTCCCTTCACCGGCACATGCTGAGCGAAGCGCCCCTGTGCGACCTCGCTGGCGGCGGTGGCGACCGTCTGCAAGGGCTGGGCGATGCTGCGGGCGATGAAGCCGGCGACGACGACGGCGATGATCACACCCACCAGCGCGCCCTGCGCCAGCAGCGGGAACAGCTCTGCGCCGAACTCGGTGAGCGCATCCTGGAGCGTCTGCTGTGGGCGAAGGTCGGCGAAGACCAGCGCGAAGGTATCGGCGCTGAAGATCGCCTGTTCGCGCAGCCCTTCGACTCCGACGAACACCCATTGCTGACCATCCTGCGGGTCGGCAAAGCTGCCGGTGATGGCGTCGATGTTGGTGAACAGGTAGCGCGTCAGGGCTGCCGGGAAGCGGTAGGCGTTCATTTCGCTGACGAAACTCGCGCCGACGGCAAAACCGGCAGCGCTGTCGTAGCGGACGGTGCGCTCGTTCATGTTGACCAGCAGCAGGCGTACCCCGCGCGCCGCCGCCACTTCGCTGAGCGTCTCGGTAAGGCGGTTGAAGTCCTCCTGGGTCGGGCGGATCAGATCGAAGCCCGATTGTACGATCACCTCGCGCAGGTTGACGCTGACCGCGACCGTCGCCAGCCGTTGAAGCGTCGGCTCGGTCGGCGCGGCACGGGTGTTGAAGATGAAGAGCAGCGCGAAGCTGATCACCGCCAGCGTGACGAACAGTACGAGCAGGTAGGAGACGAAGAGGCGCGCTCGCAGGCGCTGAAACATGATCATCGGTTCTTATTCGGCATCCAGGCGGTAGCCGACCCCCCAGACCGTCTCAATCGTGGGGCGCATCCCCTTGAGCTTGTTGCGCAGGTGAGCGATGTGCACATCGACGGTGCGTGTTTCGCCGGCGAAGTCGTAGCCCCAGACCACGTCCAGCAGCTTCTCGCGGGTGAAGACGATGCCCTTGTTGCTGGCGAGGGTGTAGAGCAGGTCGAATTCCTTCATGCGCAGGTCGATCTGCCTGCCGTCCACCAGGACGATGCGTCGTTCCGGGTAGATGGTCAGGTTTTGCAGGCTGACGCTGTTTTCGCTGCTGACGGTGACCGGCGGGCGGTTGGCGCGCCGCAGGATCGCCCGGACGCGGGCGACCAGCTCGCGCGGGTTGAAGGGTTTGGTCAGGTAATCGTCGGCGCCGAGTTCCAGCCCGACGATGCGGTCGATGTCTTCGCTGCGCGCCGTCAGCATGATGATCGGCACTTCCGATTCAGCGCGCACCCGGCGGCAGACTTCCCAGCCGTCCATTTCGGGCAGCATCAGGTCGAGCACCACCAGGCTGGGCGTTTCGTCGAGGATGCGGCGCAGCGCCGTCCTGCCATCGGTGGCGCTGGTGACGGCGTAGCCTTCCTGTTCCAGGTAGAGGCGCGCCAGATCGATGATATGCTGTTCGTCATCGACGATCATGATTTTGTCGGTCATGCAGAGGAGTCCTTACTGGTTCGATTCGTTGGTTATGCCGGTGTGACGGGTCAGGGATGCCAGTGCATGTGCATCAGGGTGCGCTGTGGCGTGAACCCGTACTGCTTCAGCAGGGTATTGATGACCTCGTCATCGGCAGGGTGTTCCAGGGTCAGATTGGCGCGCAGTCGATAGCGCGCAGTTGCCAGGCGCAGCAGCGCTTCCCCATAGAGGGCGCTGGTCTCAGGATCGCACAGGAGGGTCAGTTGGGTGCTGCTGCTGGTGAAACCGCCTTCGATCCACAGCGAAGCGCGAATCTGCCCTGTGTCCTGCCCCTCGCCCCGGATGATCAGCCGCTCCAGGGAGCGCAGACTGAAGAGGTCGCTGATCCGGCTGAGCAGAGACTGCCTGAACAGGCTCGGCAGGGTGGGGCGCAGCCAGCCGACTCCGCCGGCAGCATCGGGGCGCGCGCGCAGCGCCAGCGCGTATTCAGCACGCCATTCCCCGGCGCGCCGCCGGGTGATGGCGACACGCGGCGACTCAGCCCCGTACGGCATGGCGCGCGCAACGGCGCTGCGCCGCCAGTGCGTGAAGCGTCCTTCGGCGATGAATCCCAGGCGCTCATAGAGATGATGGGCGACCGGATTTGGATCGACCACCTGGAGGATCGCGGTGGGGTGCGGGGTTTGACTGCGGGCGCGAATCGCCCCCAGGCACGATTCCATCAGGGCACGGGCGATCCCTCGTCCGCGAAATTCAGGGTGGACGGCGACATTGGCGATAATCCAGGCACGAGGAGCGCCCTGGGGCAGGCGGGCGGGATAGATCGAGGCATTGCCGACGATCTGTCCGTCTTCGACCCAGACGTAGCCCAAGCCGATGCCTTCTGCCATCTCGTTCAAGCCCATGACCAGGCTGCGGGCGATGCCCATGCTGCCAAGTGCGCGCATTTCGCGAATGGCGGCGCGCCCGCTGCTGTCCATCGTATCGGCAAACGCCAGCTCGATCAGGTCGGCAAGCGCCCCCAGATCGGTCCGCAAATTGACCGGGCGCGGTCCTGACATCCGTCCTGATGCCGCCGCCTTATCGTTCACGCTGAGGCTGATCACTGTCCCCTGCCGTCGTCCAAGCCCACCCCGGTTTCAGGAGCAGGCAGCACCCTACCTGTCATCATGATGCAGAAATGTTTCTTTTCGATTATAGCTCACGATGATTGCCGCATATCCATTCGTGAAGAATTCCGAAAAACTTTAGATTTGCATGCCAAATCGTATAGTACAATGGTCATGTCCGTGTGCAGTCATTATTCAGGTTTTTTCACATGGTCATTCACAGGCGGTCTTATTTGGAGGGCTTATGGTTCCGTCGAAGCTTCATGATCAGCTTCGACGCTCCTTGGCGCGTGTCGCCGCGGCAGCGCGTCAGGAGCTCGAAGGTCAGGGATTGGTCGAATATGCGCTGATCCTCAGCCTTGTAGTCCTCGTGGCGTTCGTCGTGATAGTCTGGTTGGGACCCTGGGTGGGCAACGTCTTCTCCAACGTCGTCAATAACCTTTGAGTTCCCTACGACGTACAACACAAGAAAGACCCTACCGTTGTCAGCGGTAGGGTCTTTCGTTTAGACTTGGCTTTCTGGATACACACGCGACGGTCAGTAGCTCCTGATTCGTCCAGGAGAGAGAGTCAGTATGTCACGCAGCAGTTATGGGTATGTCGGAAGGCGATCCGGCGGCGCAGCCTGGCAGTGGGTGATCATCGGGCTGGTGCTGGGTTTCGGCTGCTCGGTGATTCTGGTGCTCGGCGCGCTGGCGCTGGGGTTCCTGAATGTTGACAGCAACGCCCTCGCCAACCTGCCCTCGCCGACGCCGCAGATCGTCATCATCACTGCGACGCCTGCGCCGGTGACTCCTTCGCCGACGGCTGAAGCCGCAACGGCGACCCCCACGACACAGATCCTGCTGGAAGTGCAGCCGCCGACGGCGACGCCGACCATCGACCCCACCTTCCTCACCCTTCAGGCGACAATTCCGCCGACGCCGCTGGGCTTAACCGGAGCCAACACCACCGGGGACGGTTCTCAGGGGGGCGCGCTGCCGGCTGCCGGCGGCATGGACGCCGTGCGGGCGATTGCCAGCGAAACCGTGCTGATCGAAGGCGGCACATTCACGATGGGCACCAACGTCACAGAAGTGGCGCAGGCGGTGCGCGAATGCCTGGCAGGTTATGGCGGCGAGGCAGGCAACTGCCAGCCGGAATATGGCGAGGACTCCGCGCCGGAACATCAGGTCACGGTGAGCGCCTTCCGCATGGATCGTACCGAAGTAAGCTACGCCCAGTATCTCGCCTTCATCAATACTCTCGGACCGGGGGCACATCGCAACGGCTGCGGCGGCTTCGCCTGTTTGCAGACGCGCAACGACTCTGAGACCAGCAATATTCAGTTCGACAGCCAGACTTACAGCGTCCTGTTCGCTATCAACGACTACCCGGTGACCAATGTGACCTGGTATGGCGCGAACGCCTACTGCCAGGCGATCGGACGCCGCCTGCCGACCGAAGCCGAATGGGAACGCGCGGCGCGCGGCAGCGACGGGCGCGTTTTCCCCTGGGGCAACACCTGGGATTCGCTGCTCGCCAGCACCCGACGCCCTGCGTCTGGCGAGGCGGAAAAGAAACCGGTCTTCGACTTCACCGCCGGAGCCAGCCCCTACGGTGTGCTTAACCTGGCGGGCAACGTCGCTGAGTGGGTGAGCGACTGGTACGACGCGCGCTTCTACGGGCGGGCGGAGGCGACCAGCCCCGACACGACCGGACCGCTTTCCGGCACGACCAAAGTTGTGCGCGGCGGCTCGTGGGACAGTGTGCCGTTCTTCGCGCGCACCGTCCACCGCCAGGATCGCGATCCGCTTCAGCCGACGGCATGGATCGGTTTCCGCTGCGTCGAGGGCATCGGAACGGCTTCCAATACCGGCACCAGCCCTCTGGCAGCGGCGCAGACCTTCAGCCAGAGCGATCTGCTGCTGCCTCAGACGCCGGGGGCGACCGCCGTCGATGAGGAGTTCCAGGGCAGCGCGCCCACCCTGCCGCCGCAGCCGACGATTGCTGCGCAGGTCAACCCGACACTTGCGCCGACGCTCGCCCCCGGCTGAGCATTTTTTCGATGCCGTACGCTGAGCTGACGCCCCGGACTCGCGCCGGGGCGTCTTCATTTACAGTCAGCGCCGCGCGCGACGCCGACCTGTTCAGATGAACGTCTGCCCGTGCAGGTCAGTAAAAGTAGTGCGATCCGCAAAAATGTGTGCGCAGCACAGCCAATAACTATTGAAGGAAGAAGACCATGACTTTGCGAAAGATCGGTCTGGGATTGGCGCTCCTGCTGATCATGGGTGGAGCATCGGCATCTCTGGCGCAGGACGCGACCCCGGAGGTGACGCCGGAGACGACCGATGCCGTGTCGGAAGCGCCTCCGGAGGCGACCGAAGAGCCGCCGCCTCCCGGCGCAATGCGCGACTTTCCCGGTCCCGGAACCTACACGGTGACAGTGATGCAGGGAGAGGTCGAACGGAACTACGGCGTTTACATCCCGGAGGGCTATGCCGATGCCGCCGCGCCCGCGCCGCTGCTGGTCGTGCTGCACGCCGCCAACGGCTCTGGCGTCCTGGCGGAAGCGCACACCGGGTTCACCGATCTGGCGGACGAATTCGGCTTCGTCGTCGCCTACCCGGATGGCATCAACGGCTTCTGGAACGACGGACGCCCGCTCGATACGCGCGTCAACCTCGATGTCTCCGATTCGGCATACATCGCCGGGGTGATCACGTTTCTGTCCAGCCGGCTCAGCATCGACCGGGCGCAGGTTTTCGCCGCCGGCTATTCGATGGGCGGCATGATGGCGCTGCGGGCGGGCTGTGAGCTAAACGGGATGATCGCCGGCGTCGCCTCTGTCGCTTCGACTATGCCGCAGTATGTGACCCCGTTCTGTCAGGATGGCGCGCCGCTTTCGGTGCTGTTCATGATCGGCACCGACGACCGGGCGATCCCCTGGTCCGGCTTGTCGCGGCAGGGTGACGGCTATCTGAGCGCCGCCGAAAGCCTGATCTACTGGGGGGAGCATAACGCCTGCAACGATGACGCCCCGCCGGAAGCGCAGCCGGATGCTGCCCCGGAAGACGGCACGCTGGTGATTTTGAACCGGCACACCGCCTGTGCCGACGAGACGGCGGTGCTGCTGTACGGCATCCTCTTCGGCGGGCACACCTGGCCCGGCAGACCGAACCCGATCGGCATCGACTCTGGGGTGGTCAGCCGCGAATTCGACGGGTCGCGCGTGATCTGGGAATTCTTCAGCGCCATCGGTGGGGAGTAGCTGTGAAGGGCGGGGTGTGGATCGATTTGCACACCCCGGCGCTGGATAGGTTGATTTGTGAGCCGGCGGCAGAAGGTAAATCATTGGATACTGTTCCTCTCCCGCGCGTCAGCGCGGGAGAGGAACAGGGGGGAGGGTCTAGCTCGCTTCGGTCGCCTCGGCAGTGGCTTCCGGGGTCGCCTCAGCAGTCGCCTCGGATTCAGGCTCCGCCGCCTCGGCGGTGGCTTCTGCCGTCGCTTCGACCGGCGCGGCGACCGTCGGGGTCACCTCAACGTTCGCCAGCGGGATCGGCTGGACGGTCACGAAGGTGCTCATCACCCGCGCCAGATCGCGGTAAATGTCGATCTGCGCGGCGTCGGTAACGTCCAGCGCCGGCGCTTCGGCGGTCGCTTCCGCCGCCGTCTCGGCTGCCGCGTCGAGGGTGATGGCATTCAGGTCGATGTTCGCCGCCGGGAAGCGCAGGTCGGCGACGTGCAGCGCGCCATCCGTGCCATTCAGCAGGACCGCCAGACCGCTCTGCCCTTCGCCATCGACGGTGCTGAAGGTATAGGCGACGGCGAAACCGGGTACACCGCCGTGCTCGACCGCGTTCACGCTGGAGACGGTCAGCCCGGCGCGCAGCGACTCGGCGAAAGCGCGGGCGGCGTCTTCATCATTGACCGTCGTGCCGGCGGCATGCGTCAGGCGCAGCTGAACGCCATTGTTGCTGGCGATGCTGGTCGGACCGCCCAGAGCGCTGTCGGTGACTTGCCATTCTGAAGGATAGCGGATGACGGTGTTGGCGGCGCTGTCGTAATGCGCCGTCCAGTCCAGCGGCGTCCCCTGGAAGAAGGTATTGGGCGTGAACGATGCGGCGAAGCCATCCAGCAGGTAGCGCAGCATCTCGGTGGCGTTTTCCGGGGCGAGTACGCGCACCACGTAAATCCAGCGCCCATCCGTCCAGACGTACTGACGGGCGACGTACTGCTGGCGGGTGAGGGTGATGTTGAAGTCAATCTGCAGGCGCTGCGTCGCCGGGTCAAAGACGCGGTTGGTCTCTTCCCAGCTGCGGAAAAGCGCCCAGCTGGCGTTAATCACCTCAGGGGTGAAGCGCCCGGACAGTTCTTCCGGCTGGATCGCTCCGCCGGCATCCTCGACGTAGCTGTCCACGACCGCCAGCGTCGTGTTGTTGACCAGGTTGACCTGGGCGATGGTCGCGCCTTTGTTTGGCTCGCTCGCCTCCCAGCCGTCCGGCTGTCCGATGCTGAAGATGCCGGTCGGGTGCAGATACACCTTATCGAAGGTGATCTCCGTCAGGTTGGAGGGGGGCGGTGGAAACGTCGGGATCGGCGCTTCGGTCGGGGTGGTGGTCTCGCTGGTGGTGGTTTGATTCTGCGTGAAGATCGGGATAATCGCGCCGGCGATCAGCACGATAGCCATGAAGATGCCGAGGGCGATGCTCGCGCGTCTGGCGCTGTGACTGGTCATATTGAGGAAGCTCCGAGAATGAAAAAAGCTGTACCGGGCAAAACTCGGCAGATCATACTGCAAAAGAGACGGGATGTTAAGCCGATGATGCATCACGGCGATTCGGAGTAAAATCGGCGCTGCACCGTTGAGAAGAGACTGACGAGATGTCGCACATGGATGTCATCGAGTCGCAGATTGATCCGCAGGATGAGCGCTTTCAGACGAACGCCGCGCATCATCGGGCGCTGGCGGCGGAACTGCGGGCGCGTCTGGCGCTCGTCCGGGCGGGCGGCGGGGAACAGTATCAGCAGCGCCACCGGGAACAGGGCAAGCTGTTCGTCCGCGACCGCATCGACCGGCTGATCGATCCCGGCTCGCCTTTTCTGGAGATCGCTCCGCTCGCCGCCTGGGACCTGTACGACGGCGAAGCGCCCGCCGCCGGCATCGTCGCTGGGATCGGGCGGGTGAGCGGCGTCGAATGCCTGATCGTCGCCAACGATGCGACGGTCAAAGGCGGCACGTATTTTCCGCTGACGGTCAAAAAGCACCTGCGCGCCCAGCAGATCGCCCTGGAAAACCGCCTGCCCTGCATCTACCTGGTGGACAGCGGCGGGGCGTTCCTGCCTATGCAGGATGAGGTCTTCCCCGACGCCGACGATTTCGGACGCATCTTCTACAACCAGGCACAGATGAGCGCCGCCGGCATCCCGCAGATCAGCGCCGTGATGGGCAGCTGCACGGCGGGCGGCGCGTATGTCCCGGCGATGTCCGATGAGACAGTGATCGTTAACAAGACCGGCACGATCTTCCTGGGCGGTCCGCCGCTGGTGAAGGCGGCAACCGGCGAAGAGGTGACGGCGGAAGAGCTGGGCGGGGCGTTCGTGCATACCCACCGCTCCGGCGTGGCGGATCACTTCGCCGAAGACGACGATCACGCCCTGGGCATCGTCCGGCAGATCGCCGCCACGCTCAACCATCGCAAACAGGTGATGCTCGACCTCGCCGCGCCAGAGGAACCGCTCTACCCTCCCGAAGAGCTTTACGGCATCCTGCCGACCACCTTCCGCGAGTCCTACGACGTGCGCGAGGTGATCGCCCGGCTGGTCGATGGCAGCAGGCTGCGCGAATTCAAAGCCGACTACGGCGTCACGCTGGTGACCGGCTTTGCCCGAATCGCCGGGATGCCGGTGGGGATCATCGGCAATAACGGCGTACTCTTCAGCGAATCGGCGCTGAAAGGGGCGCATTTCGTCGAACTTTGCACGGCGCGGGGCATCCCGCTGCTGTTTTTGCAGAACATCACCGGCTTCATGGTCGGCAAAGCCTACGAGACGGGCGGGATCGCCAAAGACGGCGCGAAAATGGTCCACGCTGTCGCCAACGCCCGCGTGCCCAAGCTGACGCTGATCATCGGCGGCAGCTTCGGCGCGGGCAATTACGGCATGTGTGGGCGCGCCTATGCGCCGCGCTTTTTGTGGATGTGGCCCAACGCGCGCATCAGCGTCATGGGCGGGGAGCAGGCGGCGAACGTGCTGCTGACCATCAAGCGCGATCAGCTGGCGCGCCAGGGCAAGCCGGATATGCCGCCGGAAGAGCAGACGACGTTCAAAGCGCCGATTCTGGACAAGTACGAGCGCGAGGGCAGCCCCTACTACTCGACGGCGCGGCTGTGGGACGACGGCATCCTGGACCCCACCGAGACGCGGCGTGTCCTGGCGCTGGCGCTGAGCGCCTGCCTGAATGCGCCGATTCCGCCGACCCAGTACGGCGTGTTCAGGATGTAGTTCAGCGGCAGGCGCTTGACGTCACTCTAACGCCTGCGCGATGTCTCGGATCGTGTCGTGCAGGGAAAGCGCCCTGCCAGAGTCATAGACAGCCTGAAATGTTTCCGCGCCCAGGGCTTCCGTCAGAGCTGACTCAAGTGCCGCAATGTGCCGAGCCTCTGCCTGCTCGGCATAGCGCGAGAGCAGCCCGATCCAGCGGGCAGCCGGCTCCGGATCGCCGGCATTAAGCCGCCACTGGGCAGCGGCGACCAGGATGCGGACGAGGAAAAACTCGCCGCCAATCTCAAAGGCGGCGGTGATTCCTTCGCGCAGCACAGCGCGCGCTTGGTCCAGTTCACCGCGTGGGGCGCGCCACCAGACCAGCGCAGCGCAGACCTCGACCAGATAGTAGAGGATGTGCCCCTGGCGGGACAGCGACAGCGCCTCTTCCAGCAGGGCGAGCGTTTCGTCCAGATTCCCCTGGCGCGCCCGCACATCCGCCAGATAGCGCAGGATGTCGATCAAGCCGCCGGGCGCGCTGGCAGCCCGCGACCCCGCCAGCGCTTCCTCTAAATGCATCGCGGCGGCGTCCAGATCGTTCATCTCGGCGTCGCAGACGCCCAGGGCGAGGAGCGCGGAGGGGAGCATGCGCCGGAATCCGGTGCGCCGGCAGATCGCGACGGCGCGTTCGGCATAGGGCTTGGCTTCCGCGATCTTGCCCATGTTGAACAACACGTTGTGCATGCTGATGCAAGCGGTGCCCAGTTCCGCTTCATTGCCGTGCGCCTCGACGATGTGCAGATAGCGCTCCAGATAGGGGCGGGCGGCGGCTCTGTCGCCGCGAAACATGATCGCCCTGCCCAACCCCTGGAAGGCGCGCCCCATCTCGATCGGGTCACCCAGAGACTCGAAGATGCCCGCCGCCTGTCGGAAGGCGTTTTCCGCTTCATCGAGCGTGCCCCGGTGCAGCGCCGCCGAGCCGAGCGTGATCCAGGCATGACCCAACCCCGGCTGATCATCGGCGGCGCGCGCCTTCTCCAGGAGGCGGCGCCCATACTGCTCCGCTTCATCGGCGCGACCCAGATAGAACAGGGTTTGCCCCAGCTGAAACAGGCAGAGCCGCTCCGCCTCGCCATCGCCGATCTGCCCCGCCGCCCGCAGCGCCTGCTCCAGCCACAGCAGACGTTCCGGCGGAGACTGGCGGACGCGCAGCAGGTCGTTGCCCGCCAGCGACAGCGCGGCGCACAGCCTCGCCCGTTCGAGGTCGCCTTCGCCGCCGCTCGCTGTCCACTGCTGCCACTGCTTGATCTGACCCCAGTCCTGGTCGATCAGGGTCAGCCAGTAGTCGTGCGCTTCGCGTCCCCGCCTGAGCGCGGCGTTTGCCTGGCGCAGCTTGTTCACGTAGTGCCTGACCAGACGCGCCTGAGCGCTTTGGAGAGGCTGCTGCACGGTCATGAGGCGACTCCATACTCCCGTTCGAGCAGCGAACGCGCGTGCAGCGCCAGCAGGGCGTGCATCTGGAAGCGCCCGCCGCTGATCGGTTCCAGCAAGCCGCGATCCACCAGCTTGCGTGCCAGCGGGCGCACATCGTCGGTATCCCAGACGGCGCTCATGGCGGCGAGGTCGAAGGTGGCGGGTTTCGGAGCGAACAAGCCCAGGAAGGCGAAGCGCTGCCGCGTGATGGGGTCGAGCGCGTCGGTGCTGCGCTTCAGCAGCGCCGCGACCGTCGGCGAGAGGTCGCGTTCTGCGCCGATCATACCGCTGGGCGGTTGGGCTTGCAGCAGATTCGCTCCCTGACGCAGCTCGACCAGCAGATCGCCGCAGCCCCAGCCGAGCCGCGCTTCGCTGTGCAGCAGCCGACCGGCGACGTGGATCGCCAGGGGAAGCCCTTCCAGGTCGTGCACCAGATCGCGCGTTTCTTCGGGATGGCTGGCGACGATCTGCGGCGCGAGCCGGGCGAGCAGCTCCAGCCCGGAGTCGGGTGAAAGTACCGGCAGGCGGTAGATGTCGTCGGCGGCAGGAGCCAGATCGCTGGCGACATCGTTGAGCCGGCTGGTCATGATCAGCGCGCATCCCTGACCGCCTACCTGGAAGGGGACGGCGTGCTGTGTCTGCCACACGTCGTCCACGATCAGCAGCATGCGCCGGTCGCGCAGGGCGGCGGTGATCTGGGCGCTCATCTCCTCGACGCGGCGCGGGCGGTTCGGCTCGGTCAGATTGAGGGCGTCCGCCCAGACCGAGATCGCTGCGGCGAGGTCCGGGCTTTCGCCCAGCGAGGTCCACAATACGCCATCGGGGAACTGCCGGGTGACTTCCGGGTCATGGGCGATCATGGCGACGGTTGTGCTCTTGCCGACGCCGGGCCACCCCTGAATCACGGTTGCGCTGCGCATCGCGCCGCCCATTCCGAGCCGCCGCTTGATGGCATCCAGGCTTTCGGCGCGCCCGATGAACACCGGCGGCAGCGGCGGCATGATTCCGGCGAAGCCAAGACCGGCATCGGCGATCGGACGGTCGTTCTGGATGGCGAGGTAGAGCTGCGTCGTCTCGTCTTCCGGCTGCGCCGCCAGTTCTGTTTCGAGGATGTCCTGGCACTGCCGGTACTGGCGCAGCGCCTCGGAACGCTGACCGCCGGCGGCGTACAGGCGCATCAGCTGGCGGTGCGCCGGCTCATGCAGTGGATCGACCGCCAGCCAGCTGCGGGCGTAACGGATGGCGGCGTCGTACTGCCGGGCGTCGGCATAATACTGCGACAGCCGCCGGTGCATCTCTGCCAGTTCGCGGCGCAGCCATTCGCGCTGCAAACGCAGCCAGTCTTCGAAATCTTCGCTGTCGGGCAGGCTGAAACCGGTCAGGAAGTCGCCCCGGTAGAGGTCGAGCGCCTCCTGGTAGAAGGGCAAACAGGACTCACAGGCGGCGTCGGCGCTGTGCCCGTGCGAACCAGCGCGCCGCATCAGGTCGATGAAGGCGCACACATCCACCCACAGCGCCTCCGGCTTGATCGCCAGCGTGGACCGATCCGCCTCAACCCACTCGACTGGTACGGCGGCGCTGAGCGCTGCCAGGGTGGTGCGCAGTGAGGTGCGCCCATGCTCCTCGTCCAGGTCGGACCAGAGCAGGTTCGCCACCAGGGCGCGGCTCTGCCGCTGATCCGCCAGCGCCAGAAATGCCGCCAGCGCCAGCGCCTTGCGGCGTTCGATCTTGACCGTCGCGCCCTGGTATTCGAGTCGGGGTGCGCCAAACAGGTAGAGCCGTAAATCGGTCATGGCCTTTTTCCCGGTCGCGTTTCTGTCACGATGCTGTTGCGTGAAATTCATATACTAGCATCAAGAGTTCTGACCGCGCCAACGCCCTACATCTTGTCCCCGGCGGCGCTCTCCCTTGCAGACTGCTTCGACCTGCCAATTTGACTGGATTTATCGTGGAGATGGTGAACATGAAGCCGCGCCAGGCTGTGAACGATACCGTGACACTTCTTTCCGGCACGAGGACTGACCGGACAACCCGACCCGCTGAAGCCTCGAAGACGATGGAGTACGCGCTGCATGCCGAACGCCCGGTACGACCCCGCCGGGGCATCGGCGCAGGATTGATCTCCGGCGTGCGCCGGGCGCTCGCGGCGCTTTCGCGCCGCGCCTGATCACCAGATGGAGCCGGAAAGGGTGACCGCTCGTCCCCGTACCTATGTACCAGGCAGGCTGTTTTCGGCTGCCATCGTGTCCCTCGTCCTTGCCCTCCTGTTTCTTGCTCCGGCATCGGCGCAAACGGTTGATACGTTCGCCATCGCCTACGGGGATACCGTCTCGAACGGCGTCCCCGGCGCTGGGGCGGGCAATATTGAGGTGGCTGGCGCGCAGGATGCCTATACCTTCAGCGGCGCGGCGGGCGAGTCGGCGATCCTCGACGTACTCTCCGGGTCGCTCACGACATTTCACTGGACACTGTCCGCGCCTTCCGGGGCTGTCCTGTACGACGGCTTCTATGTCGATCAGCAGGTGACTCTTACCGAAAATGGCGTGCATACGATCACGGTCTCCGGGTTCACCGGGACGAGCACCGGTGTCTATTCGTTCCGTCTGCTGCTGACGCCGCCGCCGCAGAACTTCGCCATCAGCATCGGCGATACAGTGTCGGACGGCGTGCCGGTTGCCGGGGCGGGCAATCTGGAAGCGCCGGGCGCGCTGGACCTCTACACCTTCAGCGGGACGGCGGGACAGTCGGTCATCTTCGACGTTTTGAGCGGGAGCGCCTCGCAGATCGGCTGGCGGCTGAATGCGCCCGATGGAACAGCGCTGTTCGACACCGTCCTGGGCGACCGTCAGCAGGCGCTGACGCAGACCGGGACCTACACGCTGACGCTGCGCGGCAATGGGATCGTCAGCACCGGCGCGTATTCCCTCCGCCTGCTGCTGGTCCCCGCGCCGCAGAACTTCGCCATCAGCATCGGCGACAGCGTGTCGGATGGCGTGCCAGCTGCCGGAGCAGGCAATCTTGAGACGGCGGGCGCGCTGGACCTCTACACCTTCAGCGGGACGGCGGGGCAGTCGGTCATCTTCGACTTTCTGAGTGGGAACGCCGGACAAATCGGCTGGCGGCTGAATGCGCCGGATGGCGCGGTGCTGTTCGATACCGTCCTGGGCGACCGCCAGCAGGCGCTGACCCAGACGGGGACGTATACGCTGACGCTGCGCGGCAATGCTCCCGCGTCTATCGGCGTCTACTCGTTCCATCTGCTGCTGGTCCCTGCGCCGCAGAACTTCGCCATCAGCATCGGCGACACGGTGTCGGATGGCGCGCCGGCTGCCGGGGCGGGCAATCTGGAAGCGCCGGGCGCGCTGGACATCTACACGTTCAGCGGGACGGCAGGACAGGAAGTCGTCTTCGACTACCTGAGCGGGAACGCCGGGCAGATCGGCTGGCGGCTGAACGCGCCGGATGGGACGGTGCTGTTCGACGCCATCCTGGGCGACCGCCAGCAGGCGCTGGCACAGACCGGGACGTACACGCTGACGCTGCGCGGCAATGCTCCGGCGTCGTTCGGGACCTATTCGCTCCAACTGCTGCCCGTGCCGACCTCTCAGAACTTCGCCATCAACATCGGCGACACGGTGTCGGATGGCGTGCCGGCTGCCGGGGCGGGCAATCTGGAAGCGCCGGGCGCGCTGGACATCTACACGTTCAGCGGGACGGCAGGACAGGAAGTCGTCTTCGACTACCTGAGCGGG
>JAEURA010000312.1 GCA_016789005.1 Anaerolineae bacterium | reverse complement strand
CACCTGGCGTGATCACGTAACTGGGCGACCCGCCGGGTCGCCCCTACGGTGGTCTTCGCGCATGAGGGTCGTAGGGGAGAGCCGGCGGCTCTCCCGCCAACCGATGGCTCCCCCGTCAACCATCGACGCACCCGTGCGGATGATACAGGGTGGGTGATCATGAAACCGGGCGACCCGCCGGGTCGCCCCTACGGTGGTCTTCGCGCATGAGAGTCGTAGGGGAGAGCCGCCGGCTCTCCCGGCAACCGCCAGCTCTCCCGGCAACCGCCGGCTCTCCCGGCAACCGCCGGCTCTCCCGGCAACCGCCGGCTCTCTCGCTCGGCTTTCCCCGCTCCGTAATGCCGAAAATCACCCCGCCCGCGCGCCGAGCGCCCGCACCTTGAAGCCCAGGTCGGGACCGGGAATCGGCGCGACCTTCGAGACCAGCCGGTAATCGGGCGTCAGCAGCTCCAGCCGCGCCGCGTGAACGAGCGTCGCCATGACCGTCATGATCAGCGCCTCGCCCATGCCAGCGCTCAGGCAGGTGCGCCCGCCCAAGCCGTAAGGCGCGAAGGCTCCACTGCGCTGATGTTCGGAGCGCGGCTCGAAGAAGCGGGCGATGTCGAAGGTGTACGGATCGCGGTAGACCTCCGGCAGGAAGTGCGTCACGCCGGTGGCGACGAAGACCAGCCGCCCGGCGGGGATGGTGCAGCCGGCGAAGTCCAGCGGCTTGGCGACGCAGCGGGGCAGCGCGCCGGCGATGGGATACATGCGCAGCACCTCCATGCACGCCCCGTACAGCGTCCGCATGCCGCGCAGCGCCCCCAGGTCGAGCGGTCCGCGCGCGAACGCCGCATCGACCTCCTGCTGCACGGCGGCGAGCAGTTCAGGCTGGCGCAGCAGTTCGTAGAGCAGATAGCCGAGCAGGCGCGGCGAATAGGCGACCCCGTTGACGAACGGCAGATGCACGTACGCCAGCAGATCGTGCCCCTCCAGCGGGTTGCCGTCCATCGTCTTGGCGTTGATCAGCAGATCGACCAGATCGTCGTCGGCTTCCCCCCGGGCGGCGCGGTCGCGGTGGTCGTCCACGATGCGCTGAAGGAACGCCTCGAAGCGCTTCTTGGCGTTCTTGTAGGACGGCAGCTTGAGCAGGAAGGCGGGCTGGAACGCCACCCCGGAGCCGATCAGCCGGTTGGTGAAATAGACGATATCCGCCAGCTCGTCGCCCACCTCGGTGTTTTCCGCCGCGCGGATGACGATCTCCAGGCACAGGCGGGTCATCGTCTCCATGACGCGCACCTCGCCCCCCGGCTGCCAGCCCGCCGCCGTCTCCTGGATCAGCCGCACCGCCTGGGGCATGTACCCCGCCAGCGTGTCGCGCGAAAGGCGCGGGCGGATCAGCTTACGGTAGTAGCTGTATGCCGGCTCGTCGAGTGTCGGCAGGTAGAGGTCGCTGGCGGTCTCTTCGACCAGCTTGCCATAGATGGGGCGGAGACGAAAATACTCCTCGCCCGACTGCGCCAGAAGTTGATTCGCCTCCAACCCCGCCAGGATGATGATCTCCCGCCCCGGCACGCGGATGCGGTAGACGGGTCCATGACGGTGATAGGCGGCGACCATGAACTGGATGGCGTCGCGGGTCAGCCCCAGGACGTTACCCAGCAACGGCGCACCCGGAACCAGCGGGATGGCGTGGGTCATGGCGTTTTGCTCGATAATGTGACAAGGTCAGATCATAATGATGCATTGATCTGGCGAATCCCGCCAAATCCCCGAAAACCAGATGAACCAAGGAGCGCTGATCGTGGAAAGACTGGACCTGCAAGCGTGTCGTGCCCGGCAGGCGCGGCTGATGGCTGCCGTCCCCGCCGACCTGCTGATCCTCAACAACCCGCACCACATCCTCTACCTGACCGGGCTGTACAACTCGGAGCTGCGCCAAGCCGCCTGGGGGCTGAACTCGCTGCTCCTCGATGCGTCAAGCGGCACGGCGACCCTGCTGGTCAACGAGATGCTCGCCCATGAGCTCAACGCGCTGGCGGCGGACGCAATTCAGGTCACGCCCTGGTACGCCGCCGCGCCCGCCGGTCCCGGCGCGGAACAGTTCGACGAGGCGGTGACGGCGCTGCGTGGGCGCGTCGAGGCGATTCAGCCGCAGCGCATCGCCGCCGAACTCGGCTGGCTGCCGCAGGGAGCGGTCGGCGGGGAAGCGGTGCTGAACCTGAACCCGATCCTCAAGCAGATGCGGCGCGTCAAGGACGCCGACGAGCTGCGGCTGATCCGCGAGGCGGTGCGGGTCAACGAGGCGGCGCATCGCGGCGCGCGAGCGGCGGTGCAGGTCGGCGCGACCGAGCTGGAGGTCTACAATGCGGCGTGCGCGGCGGCGGTCAGCGCTTTCGGCGGTCCGGTCCACCTGTTTGGTGATTTCACCTGCCTGTCGCGCCCGAACCCCGGCAGCGTGCCGACGCCCTACGCCTTGCAGCCGGGCGATGTCATGCTCTGCGACATCTTCCCGCTGGTCAACGGCTACCGCGCCGACTTCACGGCGACCATCGCCGTCGATGACGGCTACAGCGAGGCGCAGGACCGCGTCGATGTGGCGATCCACGAAGCGCTGCGCGCCGGCGAAGCGGCGCTCCGCCCTGGGGCGCGCGGCGGGGATGTCTACCGTGCGGTGCGCGCCGCGCTGGCGCAGCATGGTCTAGCGGAGCATTTCCCGCATCATGCTGGGCACGGGCTGGGCTTTGACCACCCGGACACGCCGTACTTCGTGCCGCTCAGCGAAGAGACTCTGCTGGCGGGCGAGGTGGTGGCGCTGGAGCCGGGGGCTTATGGACCGGGGTTCGGCGCGCGCATCGAACACAACTACCTGATCACCGAAGGGGGACCGGAACGGCTGTCGAATCACAGCACGGCGCTGCTGTGAACTTCTAAGCGTCCTCTCATGCTGGAATTTGCAACGTTACAAACGGCGTGCTACAACTTGTAATGTACGCTCTTCTAACGATCAGCTTGTGAGGAATGCTCATGCTCCGTACAGCGAGGCGTCTCAGTCTGTTGCTGCTGGTCTTCGTGATCCTGGTGGTCGGCTTCGCGCCGGCTGCTGCTCAGGGAGACAACGTCATTCACGTCGTGTCGTTGTTCGACATCCGCACCGCCGACCCGCACGTCGCTTACGAAGTCGAAACCTGGACGACGGTCGGGCTGTTCTATCGCGGCTTGGTCGAGATGGAGACGACCGACACCGTCGCGCCGGCGCTGGCGGAATCCTGGACGGTCAGCGAGGATGGTCTGGTTTACACCTTCACCCTGCGCGAGGGCGTCAAGTTCTCCAACGGACGCGAAATCACCGCCGACGACGTGAAATACAGCTTCGAGCGCATGTTCGCGCCCGACTTCCCGTCGCCGACCAACTTCTTCTTCGAGGCGATTGCCGGCGCGCCGGAATATCGCGACGGGGCAGCTTCGGAGATCAGCGGCGTCAAGGCGATTGACGCGCGCACCGTCGAGTTCACGCTTTCGACCCCGGTCTGGACCTTCCTCCAGCGTCTCGCCCTGCCGCCCGGCTCGATTGTCGCCCGCGAGGGCGTGGAAGCCGCCGGCGACGACTTCGGACGCCAGCCGCTCGGCGCGGGACCGTTCATCCTCGACTCCTGGGAATCCGGGCTGCGCATCACCACCTCGCGCAATCCCAACTACTGGAAGCCGGATGCGCCCAAGGTGGACGGCGTGGTGATCGACCTGCTGGTCGATCAGTCGGTCGGCATCCTGCGCATGGACAGCGGCGAAGCCGACATCGCCTTCGACTGGGTTCCCAGCTCGGAATATCCGCGTATCTCCACTGACCCGGCGCTGGCGGAGCGGCTGATCACCAACGTCGCCTTCCCGAACATCGACTACCTGGTCTTCCAGCACCGCAATCCGCCTTTCGACAACAAGGATGTGCGCCGCGCGCTGAGCATGGCGATCAACCGAGACCGGTTGGTGCAGCTCCTCAACGGGCGTCCAGTGCCGGCGACCGGTCCACTGCCCCCGGACATGCCCGGCAACAATGCCGACCTCACGCCGTTCGCCTATGATCCTGAAGGCGCGAGGGCGATGCTGGCGGCGGCGGGCTATGCCGATGGGCTGACCACCAACATCCTGGTCAATACCGACGCGACCAACCAGCAGGTGGTCCAGGCGATTGTCGCCGACTGGGCGCAGATCGGCGTGACCGCCAATGTCACGGTCATCGATAACGCTCAGTTCCTCGACATCCTGGTCAACCAACCGGAGACCATCGAGGTCGTCATGACCAACTGGTATCATGACTACCTCGACCCGTCCAACACCTATGAGCCGCTGCTGCAATGCGGCGGGTCGTACAACTGGGGTGGCTATTGCAGCGAGGCGACGGACGCCGCCTTCGCCGAATACAACGTGATCCCACCGGGTGCGGATCGCTGGACGGCGTTCGCTGAATTCGAGGCGCTGCTGTTTGAAGAGCAGCCGAACGCCTTCCTGTACCACCTGCAGAACTACTACTACCGCAGCGCCCGCCTGAGCATCCAAGCCGACCCGGCGTACCTGCTCAAGTTCGACTCTGCGACGGTTCAGTAACCGCCTCCTTATCTCCTGTCATGATCGGCACGGGACGCCTGTGTGTCTCGTGCCGATCTGATCCGACCACTTCGAGTTCGCATGACTGCCTATCTCGTTCGTCGCCTTATCGGGGCTGTCGGGGTGGTGTTCGGCGTCGCCACCCTGACGTTTGTGATGGTCTTCATGATGCCGGGAGATGCCGCCCGCATGTACGCCGGACCCCGCGCGCCAGAGGCGACCGTCCAGCGCATCCGCGAGATATGGGGGCTGGATCAGCCGCTTCCGGTGCAGTACGTGCGCTATATCGGGCGCGCTTTGCAGGGCGACCTGGGAAATTCCACGCGCGATAACCGCCCCGTGCTGACGGTCGTTGTGGAACGCCTGCCCGCTACCATCCAACTGGCGCTCGCCGGGCTTTTCGTCGAGCTGATCATCGGGGTTCCGCTGGGTATCCTGGCGGCGCTGCGCCCCGGCTCGTGGGTCGATCAGCTGGCGACGGTGATCTCACTGATCGGCATCTCGATCCCGTCCTTCGCCCTGGGCTTGGTGGCGCTCTACGTCTTCGGCTTCCTCATCCCGATCTTTCCGCTCGGCGGCTACGGCACGCCGCTGCATCTGGTGCTGCCGGCGCTGACCCTGGGCATCGGGGGCACGGCGTTCTATGCGCGGGTGCTGCGCAACAACCTGCTGGAAGTGATGGGCGAGGATTTCATCCGCACCGCCAACGCCAAAGGCTTGAGCGCGCGCGCCGTCCTGCTGCGTCACACGCTGCGCAACGCGCTGCTGCCGACGGTCACGCTGGCGGCGCTCGATCTGGCGCTGCTGCTCGGCGGCACGGTGGTCATCGAGGCGGTCTTCGGCTGGCCCGGCGTCGGCTTGCAGGCGTTTCAAGCCATCCGCAACCAGGACACGCCGCTGATCATGGGCACGGTGCTCTTCGCCTCGGTCTCGGTGGTCGGCATCAATCTGCTGGTCGATCTGCTTTATGCGGCGCTTGATCCGCGCGTACGCCTCGGCGGGGGAGGTCGATCATGACCGTCGTCCTGGAAAAACAGAAAGCGCGGCGCGGCTTCTGGGCGCAGCTCGTTCGGCTGCCGCGCGCCTGGGTGGGCGGCGCAATGGTCGGCGTGATGCTGTTTGCCGCCGTGTTCGCCCCGCTGGTCACCCCTAAGGACCCGCTTCAGCAGTTCATGGAGGGGCTGTCGCCGACCGGCACGCCGCTCGCGCCGGGGGGGAACTTCCCGCTCGGAACCGATCATCTGGGGCGTGATCTGCTGACCCGGCTGGTCTACGGAGCGCGGGTCAGCCTGTTCATCAGCATCGCCGCCAACCTGACGGCGGCGGTCTTCGGAACGGTGGTCGGCATGTTCGCCGGCTACTATGGCGGCGCGGTCGATACCCTGCTGATGCGCTTCACCGACATCCTGCTGGCGTATCCGGCGGTGCTGCTGGCGCTCGGCTTGGGTTCGGTGCTGCGCCCCAGCATCCCGGTGATCATCCTGATCCTGATGGTGATCACCTGGCCCATCCTGGCGCGGCTGGTGCGCAGTCAGACCCTCTCCATGCGCGAACGCCAGTTCATCGAAAGCGCCCGCGCCGCCGGGGCGACCGGACCCTACATCATCTTCCGTCACATCCTGCCGCACACGCTGACCGTCACCGTCGTCTATTTCACGCTCAACGTCGCCAGCTCGGTGCTCATCGAAGCGGCGCTCAGCTTCCTCGGCGTCGGCGTGCCGCTGCCGACCGCCAGCTGGGGAAATATGATCCTGGAAGGGCAGTCGCGCTACCGCATCGCCCCCTGGATGATCCTTTTTCCGACGCTGGCGATCCTGGTGACGACGCTCGGCTTCAACCTGCTCGGAGACGCTATCCGCGACGCGCTCGATCCGCGCACCTCGCTGCGGCTCAAATAGTCTGAAAGGATTTCGCATGGTCAAGATCACCGAAGGGCGCATCCCCTTCAAAGGCTACTCGACCTGGTATCGCATCGCCGGAGAGGGCGAAGCGCCCGGCAAGCTGCCTTTGCTGGCGCTGCACGGCGGACCCGGCGCAGCGCACGACTACCTGGAATCGCTGGACGCCATGACGGCGACCGGTCGCCGCGTCATCTACTACGATCAGCTTGGCTGCGGCAGATCGTCCCTGCCGGAAAAGAAGCCGGAGATGTGGACGGTGCAGCTCTATGTCGAAGAGGTGGACGCCATTCGCCAGGCGCTCGGACTGGGGCGCATCCACCTGCTCGGTCAGTCGTGGGGCGGCATGCTTGCGATGGAGTATATGCTGACCCAGCCGAAGGGAATCGCCAGCCTGACGATTGCCAGCTCGCCCGCCAGTATGATCCAGTGGGTGGCGGAGGCGAATCGGCTGCGCAAGCTGCTGCCGCCGGATGTTCAGGCGACGCTGGAACGCCACGAAGCGGCGGGTACGACCGATCACCCTGATTACGCGGCGGCGACGCAGGTCTTCTATGACCGCCACCTCTGCCGTCTGCTTCCCTATCCTGATTACTTCAGCCGGTCGTTCGAGAAGCTGGCGGCGAACCCGGAAGTCTACAATACCATGAACGGACCGAACGAATTCCACGTCGTCGGCACGCTTAAGACCTGGGACATCATCGACCGCCTGCCGGAGATCGCTGCGCCGACGCTGGTCACGTCGGGCAAGTACGACGAAGCCACGCCGCTGATCGCTGGGACGGTCTACACGGGCATCCCCGGCGCGCGCTGGGTGCTGTTCGACAACAGCGCGCACAGCGCCCATGTCGAAGAAGCTGACCGCTACATGCAGGTGCTTTCTGCCTGGCTGGCGGAGAATGAGTGAGGATCACCAAAAATGGCGCAGTACACCCTTTCCAAAGAACAGAACAACACCGCTTTCGACCGGTCTATCCCGCCGGCGCTGGAGATCGATTCCGGCGATACCGTCACCTTCAACACCGGCGATGTCGCCTATGAGCGCCTATCCAAAGGCGAGACCGTCGAAGCCATCGGGCTGGCGAACTTCAACCGCGTGACCGGACCGGTCGCGGTGCGCGGGGCAGAGCCGGGCGACGCGCTGCGCATCGAGGTGCTGGATGTGCAGGTGGTTCGGGCGTGGTCGGTGTGGCTGCCGGGATTCGGCGGACTGGGACACCGCACCCAGGACATTCGCGTGATGGAGACGCCCCTGCGCGACGGGCGCGCCCACATCGGCAGGATCAGCGTGCCGATTCGCCCGATGATCGGCTGTATCGGCGTCGCCCCCGCCGAGGGCGTTGGCTCGACCTTCATGCCGGCGTATCCGTTCGGTGGCAACATGGACCTGCGCGAGATGGAGCCGGGGGCGACGCTCTACCTTCCGGTCCAGGTGGCGGGTGGGCTGCTTTCGATGGGCGATCTGCACGCGGCGATGGGGGCACAGGAGCCGACCTGGGTCAGCCTGGAAGCCGCCGGGTCCGCCACGCTGCGCATCAGCCTGGTCAAGGCGATGCCGCTGAACTTCCCCCGGCTGCACCGCGATGGCGCGACCTATTTCCTGGGCATGGGCGAGACCTACGAACAGGCACACGCCGCCGCCCTGAACGACGCCTTTGACTATCTGGTCAATGTGCGGGGGATGGAGCCGTTCGAAGCGTATGCCTACACCAGCGCGCGCGTCGATATGCGCCTGGGCGGTCCGGCGATCACCCTGGTGATGGCGGTCGTGCCGGATTTCTGATCCTGGCTCTCAGATCCGAAAACGCCGGTATGGAGGCAGTTCAGACTGTCTCCACACCGGGGATCGAGCGCCTTTACTTGCCGTTGACGAGGGGTTGGTCATCCTCAAGGATGCGTGCGATCTGCTCACCCGCCTCCTCTGGCGTGTTCGCCCGCAATAGCTGCCGTTTTGCCAAAGGCTCAGGCAGATCGCCGAACCCGACGTCGCCAATCAGCACCGGGATGATGCGTTTTTTCCCGGCAATCGCCGCACCAATCTCGAACAACACTGCCGAACTCTTCACGCTGCTTGGGCTAATGAAGACGATCAGCGTGTCGCTCTGGCGGAGCGCCGCCTCCAGGGTGTCCGAGAATCGCTCTCCAGGCTCAACATTGCTGATGTCGAACCAGTGGTGCAGGCTGAGATTTTGCAGACTGCGACGAAACGCAGCGACCCATTCTCGATCTGATGCAGTGTAGGACAGGAAGACCTGATAGTCTTTCGTCGCGCTAGACATCGTCTTGTCCATTTCCTATGGATGTCCCTGGAACTGTGTCAAATACTTATCGATGTCGTTCAGCTTGATCATATCACGCTTCTTAAGAAAAACGGGTACGGATGGACGCGACTGAAATTCCTGTATCGACCAACCGTGCAAGAGGATGATGATCGGAATACGTTTGAACCAGGCGGCGCCAATTTCGGACCATACATACGGGCGCTCATATGCCCAAGGCGTCATCAAAACGAGAAGTTCATCGGCGGTGTCGAGAAACTGAAGGATATCCTCCTCGAATTCCGCCCCAACACTCACATCGGCTTCATCCAGACAAGGCTCTCCGTCCCTCTCTGCGATCTCTTTGGCGATCTGCCTGGCGACCCAGGTGTCTTCGCCGGAATGGCTGATGAAGACTCTTCGCTTATGGATTGCTTTGCTCATAGCCCTGCTCACAATCTCCTGAGCTGCTGGCTCAGTCATGAAGTCTGTTATGCTTCTGAGTTCGCAGAAGGTGTCCCAGATACCGGTCTACTGCCCCTGAATCCACTCCACCGTCTTGCTCGCCAGCCGATCTAGCGCCTCCACCGACAGGCGGATGTGCTCTTCTTTGGTGTCCTCGATCTTGTTGTGTGAGATACCGTACAGGCTTTGCACGAACATCATAATCGTCGGCACACCCGCTCGCGCTACCTCCGCCGCATCGTGCAGCGGACCGCTCGGCAGGCGGTGCGAAACCCCGCAGGTTTCCAGGATGGCTTGTTCGCAGAATTCGATCAGCTGCGGGTGGAACAGGATGGGGTGAATGTCCCACAGCTTGCGCCACTCCACGCCGCATTTCTCTTCCTGAGCGAAGCGCTCGCTGGCTTCACGCGCCTCGCGGTACATCGCCGCCAGCTTGTCGGCGTCGAGATGCCGCTGATCGAGGGTGATGTCGCACTGCGCCACCACCGAGGTGACGATGCCCGGCGCGGTATCGACCCGCCCGCAGGTGCAGACGCCGCCGTTGCGCACGGCGATGGGGCGGATCTCCAGCGCCAGCTTCGCCGCCGCCGCCAGCGCATCGCGCCGCTTGTCCATCGGCGTCGAGCCGGAATGCGCCGCCTGCCCGGTGAAGCGGATCGAATGCCGCTCCACGCCGAACGTCCCCAGCACCACGCCCAGCGGCAGATCCATGCTTTCCAGCACCGGACCCTGCTCGATGTGCAGTTCCAGATAGGCAGCGGCGTCCTTCAACTGCCTGCCCGATTCCTTGGCTTTGTCCAGGTCGATGCCGAAGCGTGCCAGGGCGTCAACCAGCAGGATGCCGTCGCGGTCTTTCAGGTGACGCAGGTCGTCCGGGTTCATCGTGCCGGAGCAGGCGCTCGACCCGAACAGGCTGCGCCCGAAGCGTGCCCCTTCTTCGTCCGCCCAGCTGACGACGCGAATCGTCACCGGCGGCACACCCTCGGCGGCGAAGCGGCGCAGCACTTCCAAGCCTGCCATGACGTTCAGGCAGCCGTCCAGCCATCCGCCGTTGGGGACCGAATCCAGGTGACCGCCGAGGATCAGCGTCTTGTCCGATGCGCCGCGCAGGGTGGTCCACAGGTTGCCGGCTTCGTCGGTCTCGACTTCGACCGGCAGCCCGGTGAGCTTTGCCTTGTACCAGTCAATCGCCTTCGCCCAGGTGTCGGTGAAGGCGACGCGCTGCGCCCCGTCCTCGTTCCCGGTCAGGGCGCGGAGTTCCTTCAGTTCATCGACCGTCCGCTGTGCATTGACTTGTGCCGTCGTCATCTTCTCTCATCCTGTAATCTCTGACCAGTCTATGGCAGAGATTACAGCGGGGCGGCGGGCGCGTCAAATCTGCCCCGGCGGCGTCAGCGCCAGCGTCCGCGCGGATGGCGGCTGCGGCGAGCGTGGAAGCAGTTGTCGCACAGCGCGAAGCGATAGCCGGCTGGCAGCTTGGTTCCGCACTGGACGCAGCGCCGCGTCGTGTCGATCTTGCGCAGCAGCGCGTCGTCGAGTCGCAGCGACCACTCGATGCGCGTCGCGCGGACCTCCGGTTCGCCCTCGGCGTAGCGACCGAATTCCTGCCGCCCCGCCAGCCACAGATAGACGTCGGCTTCCAGGATGCATAGTTCAGTATCGTCGAGGTCGCGGTGCGTGCGAATCTCGGCAGGCGGCTGGCTGGGACTGGGCAGGTGTTCCCCGCGCAGAATCGCCGTCGCGCACATGCGCCAGAAGTCACGAGTCTCCTGGCGGGTCGGCGCGTTGATCAACTTGAGGGCGGCAGCCATGCCGAGCTGTTCCACCTCTTCGACGCGAAGCATCGCCGCCAGTTCGATCCGCTCGCTCATGTCGGCGGTCTTGAGGGAAGAGCGCAGCGCCTCCGGGATGGATTCCAGCAGCGCCCATTCGCGCAGGCGTTCCGCCAGCGTGCCGGGGATGAGCGAGATCGCTTCGACCGTTGGCGCGACGTGCGCGTGCGTCAGGCTCGGCGGGATCGCTTCGAACAGAGCGCGCAGCTGGCGCAGGTGATCGTCGGAGAGCACCCCGACGATGCCGCCTTCCGACAGCCCATGCCGCCCGGCGCGCCCGCCGATCTGCTGGACTTCGTGCGGCTCCAGCAGGCGCACATCCTTGCCGTCGAATTTCTCCAGCTCGTAGAAGCACACCTGATCGGCGGGCAGGTTCAAGCCCATGCCGACGGCGTCGGTGGCGATGCAGATCTCGCACTCTTCGTTGGCGAAGCGGTCGGCTTGCCGGCGGCGCACCTCCGGCGGCAGGTTGCCGTAGACGACCGATACTGTTCGCCCGGCGCGCTCCAGATCGACCTTCAACCCCAGCACCGTCTTGCGGGAGAAAGCGACCAGGATGGTGCGCGGCGGCAGGTCGTGCAGCGTCCAGGGCGTATCGGCGACGTGCAGCGGCGTCAGACGGCGGTGTTCGATGACGTGCAGGGGCAGGCTGACCGCCTGCGTGAGCTGCTGAATCAGCGGGCGGACGATGGGTGCGCCGAGGACGTGAATCTCCTGCGCCTGCGCCTCCATCAGCGCGCGGGTCCACGCCGCGCCTCGGTCCGGGTCGGCGAACATGTGCGCTTCGTCGATGATCACGCAGTCGCCGCTGTGCATGGGATTGAACATCTCGATGGTCGCCGCCGTGAACTGCGCACCCGGCACGGGGATATACTCCTCGCCGGTGAGCAGGTTGCAGTGGACGCCGCGCGCGTTCAGCCGGTCGAAGACCTCGAACGCCAGCAGGCGGAGCGGCGCGAGATACCATCCGCTGCCCGCTTCGATCAGGTGATTGAGGGCGTCGTGGGTCTTGCCGCTGTTGGTCGGTCCGATGTGCAGGATCACCTCCTGTTCCGCGCGTCGCGCGCGCTCCCAGTTGGGGAAGATGGCGATCAGCTGTTCGCGCAGGCGGGTGCGACGGCGGCGCTCTTCGTCTTCCTCGCGGCGCGCCCGCTCCAGCATTTCCTCGCGGCGGCGCTCCTGTTCGGCAAGCCATTCACGCTTGCGCTGCTTGAATATGTCGCGGTAGTCGCGCAGACGCTCCGGCAGTCCCCATCTGCCGCGCACCTCGCCCCAGGTCGGCGTGGTGGTGTCGATGTTCGCCCGCGTCAGACGATGACGCACCGCCGTCTCAGAAAGACCGCTGACCAGGGCGATGCCGCGCAGCGTGACCTGTTCGGAGGCGGCAACCGCTTCGCTGACTGCCGGGTCCTCGTAGGCGGCTTCGACCTGTGCCGCCGCGATGCGCCGCCTGCCTTTGGGGTCGGCGAAGGGCGTGAGGACGCCCTCGCGAATCGCCTGCTTGAGCACGTCGCTGTGCACCGCCAGGCGTCGGGCGGCGGCATCCAGCGAATAGGAGTGGGCGAGGACGCGCGCCATGTTCGATTTGCCATCGTCCGCGCCGGGACGCAGCACGTCACCGACGAGCGGCAGCAGGGCAGCCCATGCGGCGT
>JAEURA010000246.1 GCA_016789005.1 Anaerolineae bacterium | reverse complement strand
AACGTGGTCAACAGCACGGTCTCCGGCAACAGCGCCAACGGCGGCGGCGCGTCCGGCGGCGGCGGCGCAATTGACAGCTACGGCGCTGCGCCGGTCGTCAACTTCTACAGCAGCACCATCGCCTTCAACACCGCCGCCGCGCCCAATGCCCTGAAGAGCGGCTTCTGGCAGGAAACGGGAACCGCCTTCTTTGCCAACACCATCATCGCGAACAACAACGGCGCGAATAATTGCAGTTTCACAGGCGGAACGCGCACGTCCATCCCGAACAATATCGACAACGGCACGACCTGCGGTTTCACCGGCGCGGTCGGTCAGAACACCAACCCGCTGCTCGGCGCGCTGGGGAACAACGGCGGTCCGACGCAGACCCACCTGCCGGCAAACACCAGTCCGGCGGTCAATGCCGGAGACAACGCCTGGGCGGTGGATGAGGCGAACGTGCGCCTGTCTACCGATCAGCGCCGGGCAGGCTACCCGCGCATCAACAGCGGCACGGTCGACATCGGCGCGGTCGAGGTCATCCTGCCGACGAACAATACGCTCCAGGCGACGCTCCTCCTCCAGGGGCGCACCAACCCGGTGCCGCACCCCAGCTACGTCATCGCGGCGCGAGTGCGCGTCATGCCGGCGGGCGGCGGATCGCCATTCATCGACCAGGTGCTGATCAGTGATTCGAACGGTATCGCCACGCTGTCCAACGTGCCGCTGGGGACCTATCTGTTCTCCTTCAAGGGGTCGCACACCCTGGCGCGCCAGGTCACCATCACCATCGCGGCAGGGACGAACAGCCATACGACCGAAGTCCTGCTGGAAGGCGACGCCACCGACAACAACACCGTCAATATCAGCGACTTCTCGCTGCTGGCGGCGGCATTTGGGTCGGTGCAGGGCGGCGGGACTTATGACGCGCGGACGGACTTCAACGGCGACAACGCCATCACCATCAGCGATTTCTCGCTGCTGGCGGCGAATTTCAGTCAGACCGGCGCGGGAGGCGTGACGCCGTAAGGGGAGCGATGCAGGCGGGCGCCCCGGCGGCACGTCAGGCGTAGGGGAGAGCCGGTGGCTCTCCCGGCATCCGCCAGCCCTCGATACGATGGATGCAGCGGGGTATTCCTGAAACCGGGCGACCCGGCGGCTCGACCGTTGACGAGCCGGCGGCTCTCCCGCCTGAGGATTAGTTACGTTCGAAGGATCGCTCTCGCTCAGTCGCCGGCGGCGGCGCGCGGCGCATAGGTGAAGCCTCGCCCCGCCATGATCTGCTGCGCCTGCGGCAGGGTATCGGCGAATTTGACGTTGGCGAAGGCACGCGCATCCATCGCGGTGAACCAGTCGTAGACCTTGCGGATGATCCCGCTGACGCCGACCACCACCATCGGACCGGTCCCGTCCTTGCTCATCGCCAGCATGTTCCTGGCGTGCTGCAAGCCCGCCGCGTTGAACACCGATCCGCCGGGAAAACGCACGTCCGCGCCCATGTCCAGGATCGCGCCGATCTCCGCCGGCGACCGATCCGTAACCTTCTTGATCTTCCCCAGGGTCTCGTACATCTCATCCCAGGTGAAAGCGCCGCGCACTTCGACCAGCATGACACTGCGGTCGTCGTTGTCCCAGTACAGTTCGATGCCCATGATTTCCCCCGTTACAACAACACTATACGCTGAAGAGCCTACCGGCGTTTCCTGATGCGCGGCTCAGGGCTGGATTAAAGCGGGGTTATAATGGACAAAGAGGGGTTCGAGGGTGAACAATGACCACACGCGAAAAAATCAATCGTGCCGTTTTCGAGGTACTGCTGTCAAAGCGGGAGCGCGGCGAGTACCGCATAGAACTCATCGACGGGGAGATCAGCGAGACAATGCCAACGCAGCTTCATGGTTGGATCATGGCGATCCTGAGTGCAGCGCTCTTCAACTTCCTGCGTCTCCGCCCGATCGGTTGGGTGCTGGTCGAGGCGCGTTACGGGCTGCCAGAAGATGATGCCCATGACCTGATTCCAGATCTGTCGTTCGTGCGCAAGGAGCGTGGTCCGCTGGTCGAAAAAGGTCCTGCGCCATACATGCCTGATCTGGCGGTAGAAGTGCAGTCGCCCGATGACAACCCTCGCGTAATGGCGGAAAAAGCCGCCTACTACCTTGCCCATGGTTCTCGCATGGTGTGGTTGATCTACCCCAGCCTGCAAACTGTTGAAGTGCTTACGGCGGGAAAACGCCAACGGCTGACGCTAAAAGATGCGCTTACAGGGGGCGATATGCTGCCGGGTTTCAGCCTGCCGTTGCAGGAGTTGTTCGCGCCGGCACTGTAGCTTCCTACCCCCGCCGGGTGTGAAGCGGGGGTAGACTTGAGTCGCTCGATTACGCCAGTTCGACCAGTTCGTCCATCAGCGCGTTGAATTCGGGGATGCTCAACTGCTGCTTGGCGTCGCTCATCGCCACTGGCGGGTTGGGATGAACTTCCACCATCAAGCCGTCCGCGCCGCTCGCCTTCGCCACCCGCGCCAGCGGCTTGGCGATGTCGCGCCGCCCGGCGCTGTGGCTGATGTCCACGATGATCGGCAGATGCGATTCCAGCTTGAGGACCGCCACGCCGCCGATGTCCAGCGTGTTGCGCGTCCACTTCTCGAAGGTGCGGATGCCGCGCTCGATCAGGATCACGTTCGGGTTGCCGCTGGCGACGATGTATTCCGCCGAGTACAGGAATTCTTCCAGCGTCGCCGCCAGACCGCGCTTGAGGATGACCGGACGGTCGATCTTGCCCAGCGCTTTGAGCAGGAAGCTGTTCTGCATGTTGCGCGCGCCGACCCAGAAAATGTCGACGTAGTCCATCATCATGGGAATCTGGCTGGCGTCCATGATCTCGCTGGTGATCGCCATGTTGTACTTATCGGCGACCCGCCGGGCGATTTGCAAACCGGTTTCCCCCATCCCCTGGAATTCGTAGGGTGAGGTGCGCGGCTTGAACGCCATGCCCCGGATGATCTTGACGCCGCGCGCCGCCAGCGCCGCCGCCGCCTCTTCCATCTGCTCGTCGCTTTCGACGGCGCAGGGTCCGGCGACCAGCTGGAAGCCGCCATCGCCGATGACCGCGCCGTTTGGCAGCTGAATGATCGTCCGCTCGTCCGCCGATTTGCGCTGAACCTTGATCTTGGCGCGCGCCTGCTGCTCTTCCATTTCCAGCGATGCCCGGAAGATCTCGCGGAAAAGCGCCTGGATCGTCTGATTGCTGAAGGGTCCCTTGTTCGCCTGCTGCAGGCGGGTCAGCATCTCGGCTTCGCGCGCCGGGTCATAGTGCGCGTTGCCCATCGCCGTGTGTATCTTGCCGATCTCGCTGACGATGCGCGCCCGCTGCGAAAGCAGCTCCAGAATCTGCATATTGATGTCATCCACCTGAGCGCGCAGTTCGCTCAGGCTTTGCTGGTGGTCCATGACTTTTCCTTAGATCGAGGGCGTTTGAACGTGCAACACCCCCACATTATACCCATCGGACGGGCTTCGTGGAGGGATGAACCTGACGACGAGAGGATCAGCAGGTCGAACAAACCGGGCGCTTACGGATATTCGCGGCGGCGCGCTTTTTGCCGAACGACTTTTGCCCACTGCGGGCACGCCGGCTTAGGGCAGCAGCTCGGCGACCGGGATCTGAGCGATTTCCGCGCCGTCGAGGACGAACGGGATCGCGTCGGCGTCGGTATAGATGCGATAGGCACGGTAGGAAGACATGCCATCGCGGTCGAACGGCTCGACGTAGACTTCGATCTGCCGCTCGTTCAGGTTGATGATCCAGTACGGGGCGATTTTGGCGGCGGCGTAGACCTGAAGCTTGATGCGGCGGTCGGTCGCCAGCGTCGAATCGGCGATCTCGATCACCAGCCCGATCTTTCCAGGCGGCGTTGGGCGCTCGGCATCATCACGTGGATTCCCCCGCACGATGGTCACATCGGGTTCCGGGACACTG
The DNA here is from genome assembly GCA_016789005.1 of Anaerolineae bacterium. Classification (GTDB taxonomy): domain Bacteria; phylum Chloroflexota; class Anaerolineae; order Aggregatilineales; family Phototrophicaceae; genus Flexifilum. The sequence goes on along the minus strand of JAEURA010000246.1, from coordinate 7,234 downwards.
TCGGCAGTCGCTATCGGCTGCTCGATGCTGACGAACCAATTCGCCGGAATCAGCCGGGCAAAAACGCGGTTGCAAAGATTGCTGCAAATCACATGCGGTTGATTCTTCGTCACTTTGTTCACCACCCATCCATGCAGCAGCTCAACGTGATCTTCGGCGGTGAACCGCCCGGTGCGCACCCATTCCAGGTACTCGTCAACGCTCAGCCGCCAGAACGGCACATCTTCCAGCGTCAGCGGCTTGGGTGGATCGACGGTCAAAACTCCGTACATGCTGAACTCCCCTGACTCGCCACGCCTGAATCATAACACGACTCACCATCTTCTAAGCGCTTCCCTATCTCTTCATCAGCCGGCGGACCCTCGATAGGTCTATACTGCCCGACAGGCAGTAAACAATACAGAATTCCGTGCGAGAGGCTGTTCGATGCAACTGACGATCAACAACCAGGATTACGAAGTCGCCGCCGATCCCGACGACATGCTGCTGTGGGTGATCCGCGACACGCTCGGCTTGACCGGCACGAAATATGGCTGCGGCGCGGGCATCTGCGGCTCCTGCACCATCCATCTGGATGGCGAAGCCGTGCGTTCCTGTATCACCAAGGTCAGCGCCGCCGAGGGCGTGGCGATCACCACCATCGAGGGGCTGGCGATGCTCAGCGACGACGGCGAAGAAGTTCTCCACCCGGTCCAGCAGGCATTCGTCGAGACGCAGACGCCGCAGTGCAGCTGGTGCATGAGCGGGCAGATGATGACGGCGGCGGCGTTCCTGGCGAGCAATCCGCAGCCGACGGACGAGGAGATCGACGCGGCGATGAACAACAACTACTGCCGCTGCGGCTGCTACGCCCGCATCCGCACCGCTGTCGCGCGGGCGGCGGAGATCGCGCAGGAGGGAGCAGCATGACCGACAAGACGACGAACGAGAAGCAGAAATCCACCCGCAAAGGCGTCAGCCGCCGCCGCTTCCTGCTCATCCTGGGCGGCGGAGTCGGCGCGCTGGCGGTCGGTGCGGTCGCCGCCGGACCGACGCTCGTCCGCGAAGGACGGTTGGCGATGAACACCCTCTTCCTGACCGGCGATGCGCCGGGGACAGCACCTCCCAAAGCGCCGTTCGTCTGGTTTCAGATCGACGCCGACAACACCGCCCACCTCTACATCCCGAAGATCGAAATGGGACAGGGCATCCACACGGCGCTGGCGCAGGTCGCCGCCGACGAGCTGGATCTCGCCTGGGAGACGGTGCGCGTCCATCAGGGGGACGCCGAGCGCGGTTTCGACCCGGCGCTGATCTTCACCTTCGGCAGCACGTCGGTCACCGCCCTCTACCAGCCGATCCGCGAAGTGGCGGCAGCCCTGCGCGAGATGCTGCGCAGCGAGGCGGCGGCGCAGCTGAACGTCGCGGCAGAGCGTCTTGTCCCGGTCGGCAGTGCCTTCATGGTCCGGGAAGAAGGCGGTGACAACTTGCTCGAACCGCCGATCACCTACGGGCAGGTCGTCGCCGCCAAGCAGGGCGAATGGAAGACGCCAGAGACGACGTCCCGACTCAAGACCAGCGCGGAGTTCCGCTACATCGGCAGATCGATCGAGCGCGTCGATCTGCGCGACAAGGTGACCGGTCGCGCCGTCTACGGCTTCGACGCCCGCGTCGACGGGATGAAATACGGCGCGGTGGCGCGCCCGCCGCGTTACGGCGCGACGCTCAAACGGGCGGCAGCAGGAACCGCCGGGTCCCTGCCGGGGGTGATCGCCGTCGTCATCCGCGACGGATTCGCCGGCGTGGTCGCCGAGACGCGCGCCAAAGCGCACGCCGCTCTGGCGGCGCTCGAACTGGAATGGGAAGGCGGGACGAACATCTCGCAGGCGGAGATCGAGGCGATGGTCAGCATCCCGGCGCAGGGCGGGACGCTCATTCAGCGCGTCGGCGATGTTGAGGCGAACGGCGGCGGAACGCGCGTCGAGGCGGCGTACCGCGTGCCGATGGCGTCGCACGCTCAGCTCGAACCCCAGGCGGCGCTGGCGGAAGTGGACGGCGACAGCGTGACGATCACCACCAGCACGCAGTCGCCAGAGATCACGCGGGACCGCGTGGCGGCGGCGCTCGGCATCGACGCGGCGAAGGTGCGCGTCGTCCCGGCTTACATCGGCGGCGCGTTCGGGCGCAAGACCGGCATCGACGTGGGAGCCGAGGCGGCGATCCTGGCGAAGGGCGCGGGCGTGCCGGTGCATGTCGGCTGGACGCGCGAAGAAGACATGATGTACGGCTACAAGCGCCCGCCGGCGGTCAACAGCCTGTGGGCGTCGCTCGACGCCGATGGCAGGGTGACCGCCATTCACCACGAACTCGCCAGCGCCGACATCCTGCTCAACCCGGACATCGGCGCTCCGATCCTGGGCAGAATCCTGGGGACCGATCCGCTGGCGGCGGGGGGATCGCTCATCCTCTATGACTTCCCCAACCGTCGGGTCGTCTATCACCACACCCCGATCCCGGTGCCGACCGCCTACTGGCGCGGGCTGGGTTCCTTCCCCAACACCTTCGCCATCGAGACCTTCATGGACGAACTGGCGGCGGCGGCAGGGACCGACCCACTCGATTTCCGCCTGCGCTACAAGCCGGAAGGCGCGTTAGGTGATCGCTTCGAGCGGGTGCTGAATGCCGTCGCCGAGGCGTCGGGCTGGCGGCGCACGCCGACCGACGGGCGGGCGCGCGGCTTGGCGGCGATCTATGACCGAGGGACAGTGTGCGCCCTGGTGGTGGAAGCGTCCGTCGAAAACGGGCAGATTCGCGTCCACCGCGCCTGGTGCGCCGTCGATCCCGGTCTGGTCATCAACCCCGACGGGGCGGCGAACCAGGTCCAGGGCAGCATCATCATGGGGCTGAGTTCGACGCTGAAAGAGCGCTTCACGGTCGAGAATGGCATGGCGGCGGCGCAGAACTTCAACGCCTATCCTCTGCTCACCCTCGCCGAAGCGCCAACTATCGAGGTGATCGCCATCAACAGCGGCGATGAACCGGTCGGCGGGCTGGGCGAGCCGGTGGTCGGGCTGGTCCCGGCGGCGGTGAGCAGCGCCATCTTCGCGCTGACCGGCGAGCGTCTGCGCGAACTGCCCTTCACCCTCGCCTGATCCGCATCGGACGGGCGCTCGTCACCCTGAGCGCCCGCCCACCGTGTGCCAGAAATCTGCGGTACACTGAAGCCATCAGTGTGCTGTGGAGCGGACACCGTGACAGCCTTACCCAGGCGGCGCTACACCCTGGAAGAATATCTTGCGCTGGAGCGCGACTCGCCGGTCAAGCACGAATTCATCGACGGCGACGCGCTGATGATGGCGGGCGGAAGTCCCGAACATGACCGCATCGCCGGCGACGTGCAGACCAGCCTGAACCTGCAGGTGCGCGGCAGACCCTGCGAGACTTTCACCGGCGACATGCGGGTGCGGGCAAGCGCGCAGTCCTTCCTTTATCCCGATCTGTCGGTGGTGTGCGGCGAAGCGAACTTCCTGAAGATCGAAGGCGTCGCCAATCTGCTGAACCCGACGGTCATCGTCGAGATCACTTCGCCATCCACCGGGCAGTACGACCGCACCGGCAAGTTCTGGCGCTACCAGACTCTCGATTCTTTGCAGGAATATGTGCTGATCGCCCAGGATCAACCGGTGATCGAGATCTTCCGCCGGCAGCCCGACGCAGGCTGGCTGTACCATCGCGCCGAAGGACTGGACGAAGCCCTTCGGCTGGAGTCCATCGACTGCCGGCTGTCTCTCGCCGAAGTTTACCGTCGCGTGAACTTCGATCCGCCGGAAAGCGCCGCGCAGCTCTAGCCCGCAGACCGCGCCGGCTCACATGCCGTGTTCGTCACGATATGCTGCCAGGCTGATGATCGGCGGGCGCTCCTCGTCGCCGATCTCGGCGATCTCCAACCCCAGCCGCTCCGGCTCCTGGATGATCAGCTTCATGCTGCGGTTGGCGCGGTCGAGGAGCTGCACCCCGTAGTGCGCCTCCAGCCGAGCGATGAAGATCTGCAGGATGGCGAACGACATCTTGCTCAGCCCGACGAGCGGCTGGTTGTGATGCACCCGCACCTCCAGATCGGTCTGGGCGATGGCGTCCAGCCCGTAGCGCTCCCACAGGTCGATCAGCAGCCCGGTCTCCACCCCGTAGCCGCTGAAGAACGGCACGCTTTGCAGGGCGGTGCGCCGTCCGGCATATTCCCCGCTGAGCGGCTGGACCACGCCCGACAGTTCGGGATAGAACAGGTTGAGCAGCGGGCGGGCGACCAGCTCAGTGACGCGCCCGCCCCCGTAGACCTGAAGTTTGCCGCCGACCTGGATCGGGCGCTGGTAGAAGCCCTTGACGTACTGGATGCGCGGATTGCGCAGCAGCGGACCGATCAAGCCGTAGATGAAGCGCGGATGCATGTTCGAGATGTCGGTATCGATCCAGACGACGATGTCGCCCTTCAGGACGTGCAGGCTCTTCCACAGCGCCTCGCCCTTGCCAACCAGGCTGCCCGCTTCCGGCAGGATATCCGCATGGCTGTAGACCGGAATGCCTTTCTCCCGCGCAATCGCGACGGTGCGGTCGGTCGAAGCGCTGTCGATCAGCACGATTTCATCGACCAGCGGCGCGGCGTCCATGAGCGCCCCCTTGAGTACGTCGATCAGCGCGCCGATGGTCTTTTCCTCGTTGAGCGCCGGCAGCCCCACGCTGATCGTCACGCCCTGCTTCTGCTTCAGGGCGATCAGCGCGGCGACATCCTCGAATTCCGTGCTGTGGAAGGTGTTTTCGGCAAACCAGCGGTCCACCCGCATGGACAGGTCTTCGCGGGAGCGCGCCCCGACGCGCAGCAGGACCGGCGGGTGAAAATCGACGCTCTCCGGCTCGAAGGCGCGGACCAGCGCCAGCGGCAGCGGCAGGCGGTCGAAGATCGACGTGACGACCGGCGGCGAACTGCTGCTGCGCGCTTCCGGATCCTGGAAACGCGCCCCCAGCACCACCGCGCCGTGCCCGCGCGCCTCGCGGATGATCCCCTCGGCGGTATCGCCGACGGCGGTGACGGTGCGCACGATTTCCGTATCCACCTGGATGAGCGATTCCAGATCAGGCGCGATCTTGTCGGCGTCGGCGGCGTGGAAGAGCGTGACCGGCGCATCCGCCGCGAACGCCCGCGCGACGGTGACGCCCAGCGACAGATTCGTTCCGCCGCGCACCGCCAGCAGCGCCGCCCCGCTGCCCGGCTTGTGCGGGCGGGTGATCAGCGCCGCGTCGCACGGCGCAGTCTGCAAGACGCCGTCGGTGGTCACGCCGCCGGTCAGCTTCGTCGGACCCGCCCACTGGACGATCAACAGATTCGCCGGCTCGCGCAGCAGCTCATCCAGGACGCGCGCCATCGGCTGATAATCGACATAGGCGCGTACATCGTCGTGAATCGCCTCAATTGAGTCGGCGTAGGGGGCGAAGGCGTCGCGCCAGGCGCGGGCATCCAGCGCCCCCTCGCTCAGCGACTCGTCGGCGTCGATCTGCACCATGCCGCGCAGGCACAAATGTCCCGGCGAAGGGGTCAGCCGCAGCGCCAGGTCGATCCAGGCATCCAGATCCGTCGCATCGCTCAGGGCGAGCACCACCCGCCAGGTTTCCAGCGCGGGCGCTTCCTCTTCTTGTGCTTCCTCGGCTTCAATCGCGTCAAAGGAATTGGCGACGGCGTCAAGATCATAGGCGCTATCGTCCATCAAACCTCCAGGGGGTGTTCGGTGTTCAGCAAGGGGATGATCTGCCGGTCGATGATCGCTTCCCAGCGAAATTCGCGGCGCGTCCGCAGACGCAGGCGGTAGGGCGCGCTGCCCTCCAGCGTGTGCACGATGTTTCCGGCGACTTCCGCCGGGTCGCTCGTCAAGGGGTCGAAATACTGAGCATCCACGCCGCCTGTCCCGCGCAGCGGCGGAATATCGGCGCAGAAGATCGGCAGCCGCGCCAGCCCGGCTTCCAGCATGGGAATTCCGAATCCCTCGCTCAGAGGTGGAAAGAGCAGCCCGTCCGCCAGCTGATACAGATTCGCCATCATGGCATCGTCCGGGATCAGCGGGCTGTCATCGGTCATGCCGTACTCATAGAGAAAATGCGCCGCCTCTTCCAGGTTCAGGGCGCGGCGCAGTTCCAGCAGTTCGCCCAGATAGCCCGGATTCAGCGGGTTGTGCGGTCCCGGTGGTCCGCTGACGATCAGTCGGTAATCTCTACCGGCGCGGCGCGCTTCCGCCAGGATGCGCAGCGCCAGCGCGATGTTCTTGCGCCGGGTGATGCGCGCCGGCAGCAGCAGCAGCGCGTCGGCGTCGAACCAGTTCAGATCGCGCGCCAGCCGCAGGGTGATCTCGGTCAGATCGAAGAACTCGGCGACATCGACCCCCGGCGTGATCACCCGCACGGCGCTCCGCTCGATTCCGATCAGGTCCGCCACTTCCGGGCGGCGCGCCTCGCTGACCGTGACGTAAATGGCATCCTTCCAGGCGCGCCGGAGCAGGTCCCAGGGAGGTCCCTCGTACAGTTCGGGAAGATACTGCGGGTTGGTCCACGCCAGATCGTGCGCCCACGCCAGCAGGCGGAAGCCGCCTTCGGCGTGCAGCCGCGCCAGCGCCGCCGTCAGCGCCAGATTCTTGTTGAAGGTGGGCAGGTTGTGGGCGATCACCACTTCGAAACCCGCCAGCGCCGGGCGCAGTTCGCGCAAAATGTGATCGATCAGCAGGTCGAACTGTGAAGTGACTTCGCCTTGATCAAGCTCGCGCTTGACGCGCAGCACTTCTGGCGCCGTGGAACCAAACAGCGGATGCGCCAGCGACTCGACGGCAGGGTCGAAGACGTCGCCCCGCCCGCTGACCACGCGAACACGCCAGCCGCGCGCCGCCAGCCCACGCGCGTGATGATAGATCGTGGACTCGACGCCGCCGACCGTTGGAGGAGCGGCATAATGCAGGATTGCGACCGACTTACCCAAGCAGCGCTCTCAACTCAACCTTCACTCTCTTCCGAGAATACCTGATCTGACGCGGCGCTGCCAACATCCACGCAGGAGTCTGCGGGCGAACGCATCAAAATCGGTTGTTGGCTCATAAGCAGCCAGAACGTGTTGTAGGGGCGCATCGCGATGCGCCCGAAATCGCGGGCGGTTCACGAACCGCCCCTACAAGACCCAGCATGTCTGTTGTGACCCCATCGGGAAATTTGATGCGTTTGCCCT
>JAEURA010000230.1 GCA_016789005.1 Anaerolineae bacterium | reverse complement strand
TAGGGAAAGTGGTTCTATGGCAGCACCGTCTCCTTCTTCTCAACACCGATCCTCCCCTCTCAGTCTGCTTCGCGACGAGCGCGTCCTGCAGATCGCCGGGCAAATCCTCTTCGTGATCATCCTGATCGCGCTGCTCTATGGTCTGGTCGCCGGCATCCTCACCGCGCTGGAATCCAGGAATCTGACGCCGAACCTGTGGTTTTTGCAGACCCGCGCTGGTTTCGACGTCGGCGAAAGCCCGGACTGGTACAGCGCCGACAGCACCTACTGGGAAGCCTACGTCGTCGGGCTGATCAACACGCTGCGCAACATCAGCGTCGGCTTGGTCGCGGCAACCGTGCTGGGGGTCGTGGTCGGCATCTGCCTGCTCAGCACCAACTGGCTGGTGCGTACCATCTCGCAGGTCTACGTCGAAATCCTGCGCAATACGCCGCTGCTGGTGCAGCTCTTCGCCTGGTATTTCATCTTCATGCTCAGCCTTCCTTCATTCCAGCAGAGCATTTCGATTCCCCAGGAAGGGATCGCCATCATCCCGCTGCGCCTGCTAATCTATGCCGCCGCCGGGCTGTGGGTGTGGTCGCAGCTGCGCCGCCTGCCCCCTTCGCGGCACAGCCGCCGGCGGGTCTACGTGTGGGGATGGGTGGCGCTGGTCGCCGCTGCCGAAGCGGCGGTCCGTCTGGGCGTGATCGACGGCGGATCGGCGTTCCGCTTTGAAGTGCAGCCCTGGGCTTATTTCAATATTCGCGGTTTTGCCTTCCCCGAAGTTCAGGCGACGGGACGTTCTGCCGACTGGATGGCGTTCGTCGCCGTCGGCGTCGCCCTGGCGCTGATCCTCTGGGTTTATTACGGACGCCTCAAAGAGACGACCGGTCGGCGCGCCCCACGCGCCGGCTACGCCCTCGCCGCTGTCGCCGTCGCGGCAGTCGCCGGGTGGGTGATCGTCAGCGGCGAACCTGCGCCTTCGACTATTACGGTACCCAACGCCGACGGTGCGACGGCGATCCTGCCGGTCGCAGAAGCGCGCGCACAGGAGCTGCTGACTCCCGAAGACGATCTGCTGATCGCCCACGAGCCTCTCGTCTTCAAGCTGCCGACCAAGAACAACTTCCGTTATCTGACCGGGACGCAGATCCTCCCGGAATACATGGCGCTGCTGCTGGGGCTGGTGGTCTACACCTCGGCGTTCATCGCCGAAATCGTGCGCGCCGGCATACAGGCGGTGCCGCGCGGGCAGGTCGAGGCAGCGCGGGCGTTGGGGTTATCTGCGACCGACGTGCTGCGCATGGTAGTGCTGCCCCAGGCGCTGCGGGTGATCATCCCGCCGCTGGGGAATCAGTATCTCAACCTCGCCAAGAACTCCAGCCTGGCGATTGCCGTCGCCTATGCCGATCTGTTCCAGGTCACGACGACGATCATGAACCAGTCCGGGCAGTCGGTGACGGGCATGGTGATGGTGATGCTCACCTATCTGGTGCTCAGCCTGATCATCGCCTGGGCGACCAACCGCGCCAACAGCCGTTTCCAACTGGTCACAAGGTGAGCGGCAATGATCCCACCGTCTGATTCCCAACCGCCACAGGGTTCGACTCCAGTCGCCGCCGTCGTCTACTACGAAGAGCCGCCGATCAAGCCGCCGCCGAATCTGGTCCCCGGTCCTGTGGCGTGGGTGCGCGACAACCTTTTCAGCACGCCCTCCAACACCCTGCTGACGCTGATCGCCGGCGCGCTGTCGGTCGGCGCGGTCGCCGGCATCGTCAACTGGGCGGTGTCCCAGGGCAACTGGTACATCATCGTCTTCAACCTGCGCCAGTTCATGGTCGGTCGCTACGAGCCGGAGGCGGAATGGCGCGTTGCGCTGACCAGCCTGATCGCTGCCTTCATCTTTGGCTTTGCGCTGGCGGCATGGGCGCGCGTGTCGCGGCGGATGGCAGTCCTGCTGATCGCCCTGATCGCCCTGATCTTCGTCATCCCGGTGATCACCGCCGCGCTGCCGCTTCCTCCGACCTATGTCAGCGCCAGCGCCGACGACATCGCATCCGGGTCTTCCACCCAGCCGCCGGTCGATCAGTTCGCCTTCATCGCGCGCGGCGGCGAGACTCTGCGCCTGGAGCTGGCTTCCGATCTCAGCGCCGGTGACGCCGAATTGCAGACCCTGCACAGCTTCGCCGACCCCGGCGCGAATCTGCTGCGCGCCGCCGCCTCGAATCGGCTGACCGATCAGGCGCGGCTCGCCGAGATCGAGCGCCTGCTGGCTGAGGATGTGCCCAATGCCCGCACCCTCACCGCCAATCAGCGCGCTGCCCTGGAGACGGAGCTGGGGCGGCTGGAGATTCCTGATCCGATCACCGAGACGTTCGCGCTTAACCAGACGCCGCAGCCGTACCGTCTGCTGCGCGGCGCGACTCTGGAGACCGTCGCGGAAGGCGTCCTGGAACCGGGCGGCGCGCCCGCTGAGGTCGCCCTGCCCGAAGACGGCTGGTACATCCTGGAGAAACCGGGCGAAGGCACGGCGCTGATTCGCGTCTATGGCATCTACCCGCACCTGGAACGCACCTTCACCCGCAGCGAAACGGTGGACGGAGCCGGGGCGACTGCTCAGAATGCCGGGCGCTTCTCGCAGTACGTGCGGCTGACCGACGAGTTCACCACCGAGGAAGCGCGTCCGCGCATCGACGGCGACAACGTGCCGATGGCGATCATCATCGACCTGCAATATCGCGGCGACCGCGTTTTCACCGACTGGCTGACGCTCTACGTCGGACCTTTCCTGGACAGCATCAACGACGCGCTGCTGTGGATGCTGATCGCCGGCGGCGTCGGCTATTATGCCGCTCGCGCCGCCGACCGCTTCATCCCCTCGAAGCGTAAAGCGCGCAGCGCCCGCGCCGTCTCGCAGCGCTTTTCCACCTGGATGCTTTCGGCGCTGCCGTTCATCATCTTCCTGCTGATCTACGGCGTCGGGGATGTCCTGCCGATCACCGACACCCGCCGCTGGGGGGGGCTGCTGCTGACCATCATGCTGACGATGGTCGGCATCCTGGCATCGTTCCCGCTCGGCGTGCTGCTGGCGCTGGGGCGGCGCAGCTCGCTCCCGGCGGTTCGCGTCGCCAGCACCCTGTACATCGAATTCGTGCGCGGCGTGCCGCTGATCACCGTGCTGTTCATGGCGCAGCTGCTCGTGCCGCTGGTCAACCCCTCGCTGGCGGAGGTCGATAACGTCTTCCGGGCGATGGTCGGCATCCTGCTGTTCAGCGCGGCATATCTGGCGGAAAACGTGCGCGGCGGTTTGCAGGCGGTCCCGCACGGGCAGGAAGAAGCGGCGAAGGCGCTCGGTCTGGCGGGCTGGCAGGTCACCCTGCTGATCACCCTGCCGCAGGCGCTGCGCTATGTGATTCCGGCGCTGGTCGGTCAGTTCATCTCGCTGTTCAAAGATACCTCGCTGGTCGCCATCGTCGGGCTGCTCGATCTCACCGGCATCGCTCGTTCGACTGTGGCGCAGACCGAGTTCCTCGGCTTGTACCGCGAAGTCTACCTGTTCATCGGCATCCTGTATTTCGTCTTCAGCTACGTCATGGCTGCCATCAGCCGCCGCCTCGAAGCGAGCGGATCGGGCGCAGCGCGGAGGGTATGAACGCATGGAAACTGAAATCGCAGCGCGCGAGCCAATTATCATCTGCCGCAGCGTCAACAAATGGTTTGGCGAATTCCACGTCCTGCGCGATGTCAGCGTCGAGGTCATGCCGCAGGAGGTGGTGGTCATCATCGGACCCTCCGGCTCTGGCAAATCGACCTTCATCCGCTGCATCAACCGCCTGGAGGAACACCAGGAGGGGCAGATCATCGTGGACGACATCGAACTGGGACACGACGTGCGCAACGTCGCCGCCATCCGCCGCGAAATCGGCATGGTCTTCCAGCAGTTCAACCTGTTTCCGCACCTGACGGTGATGCAGAACATCAGCCTGGCGCCGATCAACGTGCGCAACTGGGCGCGCGACAAAGCCGAAGAGAAGGCGCGCGAGCTGCTGAAGCGCGTGGGCATCCCCGAGCAGTCCGACAAGTACCCCGGCCAGCTCTCCGGCGGCCAGCAGCAGCGCGTGGCCATCGCCCGCGCTCTGGCCATGGAGCCGAAGATCATGCTCTTCGACGAGCCGACCAGCGCGCTCGACCCGGAGATGATCAAAGAAGTGCTGGACGTGATGAAAGAGCTGGCGCGGTCGGGCATGACCATGCTGGTCGTCACGCACGAGATGGG
>JAEURA010000225.1 GCA_016789005.1 Anaerolineae bacterium | reverse complement strand
GGAGCATACCTTCGCCTATGACGGTCATCGGGAGGTCTGGGAGAAGGCATCGCCGTTCACCCCGTCAGACATCCAGGCGCTCGACTCCTACTGTCGCACGCGCCACATCGACCTTGTGCCCTGTCAGAGCAGCCTGGGGCACATGGAACGCTGGCTGAAGCATCCGCGCTATCACGGTCTGGCAGAAGCGCCAGGGGGCTTCGTGCCGCACTGGGAGAAGTTGGGTCACAAGCGCCCGGCTTCGACGCTCGATCCCAATGATCCCGGCAGTTTTCAGCTCGTCGCCAGCTTGTTCGACCAGCTGATTCCCAATTTCAGCAGCGAATTCGTCAACATCTGCGACGACGAGCCGTTCGAACTGGGCGAGGGGAAGAGCCGGCAGGCGGTGCAGGAGCACGGCGGGCGCGTGTACCTCGATTACCTGCTCAAGTTGTATCAGCACGTGCGCGCCAAGGGCAAGCGGATTCAGTTCTGGGCGGACATCATCACCCAGCATCCCGATCTGGTGCCGGAACTGCCGAGCGATCTGATGCCGCTGGTCTGGGGCTACGAGGCGTGGGAACCCTCCGAACAGCAGTGCCAGATGGTCAGCGAGTCGGCGCTCGATTTCTACGTGTGCCCCGGCACGTCAAGCTGGAATACGCTCGCCGGTCGCACGCAGAACGCCCTGGACAACCTGCGGCAGGCGGCGGACCTGGGGCTGAAGTATCGCGCCGAGGGCTATCTGATCACCGACTGGGGCGATCATGGACACTGGCAGGCGCTGCCGATCAGCTACCTGGGCTTCGCCTACGGCGCGGGCATCAGCTGGTATGCCGACGGCAACCGTGAGGTGGACCTGCCGGCGATCCTGGATCGCTACGCCTTCGAGGATAACGCCGGGGTCCTGGGGCGCATCGCCTATGACCTGGGCAACGTCTATCAGATGATCCCGCTGCCCCAGCACAACAGCCAGTGGCTTTTCCACGCGCTCCAGTGGTCGGATGCCGAGATGCGGGCGCGCTACGATCTGCTGCTCCAGGACAGCGGCGCGGATCCGCTGGATCCATCGCTGGTGCGCACGGCGATGACCCGCATTCGCGGGCTGCTCGACGGCTTGCAGGACGCCGATCTGCGCCAGGAGGATGGGCTGATCAAGGCGGAATTCCGCCAGGCGGGCGACCTGCTGCTGCACGGCGCGAAGCGGACGCTGCGCATGCTCGGCGAACCCAGCGACTCGGACTCCGCCCTGAAGGACGAACTGAACCGGCTGATCAGCCGCCAGCGCACGCTGTGGATGGAGCGAAGCCGACCGGGCGGTCTCGACGACAGCCTGGCGCGCTTCACACCGGCGCTGGAAAGCTACGGATGATCTGAGGCGAGAGGTCGAGCCAGCGGCTCGACCCTACGAACGAATTGGCGAGTTTGCCAGGGATGCCCCTGGGCGGCGACGACAGCCGTTCCTACCCCAGAAGGGCAGCGGCGGCGGCGGGCAGCGGGCGGGAGACCTCGCGCGGTGCGCCGCCGTTTTCGTAGATCAGGTAGCGCCGAGGGTAGACGTGCAGGGCGGCGCGCTCCTGAACGCTCAGCGATTTGGGCAGGTAGATCTTCATCGGCGGAAGCTGCGGCACTTCCAGCACCGCCCGCCGATAGTGCCCCAGGTCGCTGATCTGCTCGACGGCGCAGGACCAGGCTTCGGGGTGCGGTCCGTCCAGCACCACCAGGTCTTCCGGGCGAATGGCGACTGTGACCTGGCGCGCCGCGATGCCGTCTGGGGTGGGCAGGGCGACCGCGCCGAGGCGCACCTGCCGACCGCTCGCTTCGCCTTCCAGCAGGTTCATCGCGCCGATGAAGTCGGCGACGAACAGGCTGGCGGGGTTGGCGTAGATGTCGGCAGGGGCGGCGATCTGCTCGATGCGCCCGCTGTTCATGACCGCGATGCGGTCCGCCAGGGTCAGCGCCTCTTCCTGATCATGGGTCACGAAGATCGCCGTGATGTTCAGGCGGCGCTGAATGCGGTGCAGTTCTTCGCGCAGGCGGACGCGCAGGATGGCGTCCAGGCTGCTGAACGGCTCATCCAGCAGGAGGATTTTGGGTTCCAGCACCAGCGCCCGCGCCAGGGCGACGCGCTGCTGCTGCCCGCCGGAAAGCTGCGCCGGGTAGCGCTCCTCGTAGCCGGACAGGCTGACCAGCGCCAGCGATTCTTCGACCTTGCGCTTGATCTCGGCGCGGGGCAGGCGGCGCAGCTGCAAGCCGAAGCCGATGTTGTCGAAGACCTTCATATGGGGCCACAGGGTGTATTTCTGGAAGACCATCGCCGTCGGGCGGCGGTTCGCCCCCAGGGCGACGATGGAGTCGCCGTCGATGCGAATGTCGCCGCCGGTGGGTGTTTCAAAACCGGCGATCATGCGCAGCAGCGTGCTCTTGCCGCATCCCGATGGACCGAGGATGCACATAAATTCGCCATCGCTGACCGTGAACGCCACATCGCTGACCGCTGCGACGCTGCCAAAATGCTTGTCCAGGCGGACCAGATCGAGTATTGCCATGCTCTTTTATCCCTATACGCCGAAGCCGGCGGTCAGATAACCCCCGCGAAGCAGGCGCTGCGCCAGGATCAGCAGGATCAGCGAGGGCGCCCATAGGACGAGTGAGACGATTGCGCCATACTGGACGATCAGCTGGCTGTTGATCAGCGAGTACATCAGGACCGGCATGGTCACGATGCGCGGCAAGCCGACTACCAGCGCGCCCTGCGCCTCGTAAAAGGTGTTGACGAAGGTCAGCAGCAGCGCCGCGCTCAGCGCCGGCATGACCATCGGCAGGGTGATCTGCACGAAGACGCGCAGCGGAGACGCGCCGACATCCAGCGCCGCCTCTTCCAACGACCGATCCACGCCCTGGAACGCCGCCGTCGGAATCCAGATCATGAGCAGCAGCGTGTTCACCAGCTGGATCAGGATGACGCCGGGGAGCGTGCCGATCAGGTTGAGGCGGAAGAAGATCACGGCGATGCTGATGTACAGCCCGAAGCGCGGGAAGGCGTTGGTCGCCAGGAAGGACAGCAGCAGCAGCTGCCGCCCGCGAAACTTCATGCGGGCGAAGGCGTAAGAGGCGGGCAGGCAGATCACCGCCGAAATCAGCGTCACCGTCGCCGCCAGCACGATGCTGAAGGGCAGGGCTTCGGCGATGTCGGCGCGGGCGAAGGTGCGTTCCCAGAAGCTGAGTCCGAAGACCTGAGGGATCAGCGAGGGGTACTGCCAGCGTTCGGCGAACGCCCACAGCACGACCGAATACAGGGGACCGAGGATGACCAGCGCCAGCAGGACGAGGGCGATCAAGCCAAAACCGTTCCTGCGGATCATCGTCTGGAAGCTGCGGCGTGTGCCCGACCAGAAACCGTCGATAGGGGGAGGCGGAACCGCCAACTGCTGAGCGCTCATTCCGATTCCTCTCGTTTGCGCTGGGTGGCGACGGTGCGCACATACAGGAAGCCGATGAAGGCGCAGATGATGAAGGTGATCACGGCTTGGGTTTCGGCGTCATCGGGGCGGCGGTACTGCCCGAAGGTCTGCTGCATGAACACGCCCATCATCTGCGGAGCGGCGGGTCCCAGCAGGTAGGGGATGGTGTAACTGCCGAAAATGCCGAGGAAATTCAGCGAGAAGACGATCAGCACCGGGCGGGCGATCTGCGGCAGGATGATGCGCCAGAAGATCTGCCAGGAATTGGCGCCGACATCGCGGGCGCTTTCGATCAGCGAATCGCTGATCTGGCGCAAGCCGGCGGTCAGCACCAGGACGGTGAAAGGGATGGATTCCCAGACCAGCCCGAAGATGATGGCGTCGGGCTTGAGGTAGGGGGTGCGGTAGCCGGTGAAGCCGACGATGCTCAGGACGTTGTCGAGCGTGCCGCGCGTGCCCAGGAAGCGAATCAGCGCATAGGCGAGGATGATGCCCGGCACGAACAGCGGAAAGAGGGCGAGCACCTGCACCGCTCCGGCGAGTTTTCCGGTCGCAAAACGCAGATAGATCGCCAGCGGAAAACAGAGGATGAAGATCGCCGCCAGCGTGATCAGCGTGACCTGGAAGGTGAAAAACAGGTTGGAGACGCTGATCGGGTCCTGGAAGAAGGCGGTATAGCGCGAGATGGAGAAGCCCGGTTCCCCGTTGACATCAATAGTCAGCGTGCGGGCGGTCGATTGCAGCGCCGGGATGAAGATCAGCAGGATCATCAGGAGCAGGGGCGGCGCGACCATCAGATAGGCGATGATCCCTTTGCGCCAGCTCGGACTTGACTGGGGAGGAGCGGCTGCGGTCATGATGGGGCGCGAACCTGTTCGTTGAATGTCGGGAACAATTCAGGGAGGGTGCAGCACAGCCGCGCCCTTCTTTTCACAAGCATCGAGGAATAAGAGGCTGTCTGCAAACTGCTCACCTCACCCCGTTTCGCTGCGCTCAACCGCCCCTCTCCAATTGGAGAGGGGCAGGGGGTGAGGTTGTGTGAAAACCGGCTTTGCAGACACGCTCCAAGGGATGAGTGAACAGCCTCAATGAGGACGGCTCTTCTCGCCCCTCATCCCTCACTCCTCATCGCTTAGCTGCTCGGGTCGATGTTGGTGGCGACGTTGTTGTACCAACCCTCGACCATCGCCGCACCGTACGCGCCGCCGGGCCAGGTGGGAACCGTGTCGGTGATCACGCTGGTGTACTGGCTTTGCAGTTCGGCGGGGAGCATCTCCCAGCTGACCGACGGGAAGCCGCCGATGGTCTCGACGATAGCCTGCTGCATCTCAGCCGAGAGCAGGAAATTCGCCAGCGCCAGCGCACCTTCCTGGTTGGTGGAATTGGACGGGATGGCGCTGAAAGCGTAGCCGCCGGTGAAGGGCAGGTCCTGAAGCTGAGCGAAGCGAGTGGTTTCTGGCAGGACGCCCAGGTTGTACGCCTGAAGACCCTGGTCCGACCACGCCGTAATCATGCTGACCGAGCCGTTGGCGAGCAGTTCCAGGACGGGGGTGTTGCCCGCCGGGTACGCGCCGTTTTCGTAGATCGAGTCGTGAACGCTGCCGAGCAGTTCCCACGCCTTGGAGAATTCGGCGATCAGCGCCTCGTCGGATTCGCCAGGGACGAACTTGGACGGGTCCTGACCGGTGACTTCGAAGATGGCGCGGGTGACCATCGCCGCGCCGCTGCCGCCCTTGTCAGGACGGTTGTAGACGAACTGACCGGGGTTGTTCTTGATCCACTCAAGGAGTCCGGCGTAGGTGGTCGGGACATCTTCCGCCGCCACGTTGTCGCTGTTGTACGCCAGCAGCACCTGCGAGCCGCGATAGGGCATCTCCTGGGGCAGGCGGTTGGTGGCGGGGATCACGTTGGCGAGGTTGGGGACCATCTCTTCGGTCACGGCGAGGAAGAGTTCAGCGTCAACCCATTCCTGCTGGGCGTCGGTGTTCATCGTCTCGAAGAAATCGACCTGCGGGTCGTCGCCGGTTGTCATCGCCGCCAGCGCGCGGTTGGCGATGTCGGCATTGCCGCCGCCGACGCCGCGCACGATGGTCAGGATGACCTCGTACTGCGGGAATTCAGCCTCGAAGGCGGGGATGATGGTGTTGGTCCAGAAATCGCTGATGTTGGTGTCGGAATCGGTGTAGACGTAGATCGGCGTGCGGTCCTGCGCCGAGACGCTCAGCGCGCCGAGCAGCGCGATGCACACAACCAGAAGGATCAGACGCAGTTTCATGGATGAACAATCTCCTCTGTGAAAGAACAACCAGACGCCAACTTTACCTGAGGATCGGCGCGCCATGAATAAGACTAGTTTAGGGGTGATTTAACAATCACGCCTTCCGCGCATAATCTTCAGGGTTACAATGGACGTGCCTTTAACAGTGTAACCCTATGTCGTCAGGATGTGCAAGCTTATGCAGCCCAGTCCCCAGCAGCCGCTGATCGTGCACCATATGGCGGCGCTCGACTCGTCGCCTTTTCCGCCAAATTCGCTGGAGGCGATCCGCCTGTGCCTGGAAGCGGATGCGCCGTTCATCGAAATCGACGTGACCGCACTGGCAGTAGAAGATTACCTGCTGGTTCATGACCCGGTGCTGGACTCCGAGACGACCGGCGTGGGCGAAGTTGGGGCGACACGCGCCGATGCCGCCAAAGCGCTGTCGATCAAGCACCGGGGCGCGGCGACTCCCTATCACCCGGCGCTGCTCAGCGAAGTCGCGGCGCTCTTCCTGGAGATGGGCGGGCGGGCGCGGCTGCAGATCGACTACAAGAATGTCCTGCCGATGCGCGACGACGAACCGCTGCGCCGCCTGCTGCGTTTGATCGAACCCTTGGGCGAGCGCGTGCTGGTAAGCAGTGGGGCAGACTGGCATCTGCGCCGGCTGCGCGCACTGGCTCCCT
Source organism: Anaerolineae bacterium (assembly GCA_016789005.1). Taxonomy (GTDB): domain Bacteria; phylum Chloroflexota; class Anaerolineae; order Aggregatilineales; family Phototrophicaceae; genus Flexifilum. The sequence goes on along the minus strand of JAEURA010000225.1, from coordinate 2,741 downwards.
GGCTCGATCTTGGCTTCGACATCGGTTTCTATCTCGATTACCGGCAGGAACCGGGCGATTCGCGTCAGCCGCCGTTCCGCCTGGGCGCTTATGGCTACTATGACGATCACATCCTGGCGGGCAGGGCGCTTCAGGAGCCTGCGGCATATCTGGCAGAGCGCTGCGAGCTGCTGCTGCGCGCCATTCCTGACGTGAGCACCTGGTACGTCAGCTACCGCATGCTGGCGCGCAGCCTGGATGACGGCTTCGACATGACGGCGTGGCTGCACCGCGCTGGAGTCAAAATGGATGCCTGGACGCTCGATGCCGACAAGCCGGCGGCGGTGGCGGAACTGCCCCGCCTGAAAGCCGCCGGCGTGGACCAGTTCACCACCAACACCCCGCGCGCCCTCGCCGCGCTGCTGAAGGACTGACGCCATGCGCCTGTACATCATCCGCCATGCCGACCCGGACTACCCGAACCACACCCTGACGCCCGCCGGTCACCTGGAAGCGGCGGCGCTCGCCCGCCGCCTCGCCGGTCACGGGCTGGACGTTATCGCCGCCTCGCCGCTGCCCCGCGCCCAGATCACCGCCCGCTACACCGCCGATCTGCTCAAGCGCCCGGTCGATACCCACGACTGGCTGACGGAAGTTGAAGGGTGGGACACCGAACCGGACCCGATTGACCCCGGCTTCATCCCGGCGTGGGACATCCCCGGCGAACGGCTGCGCGCCAATCCCGATTATCATTCCTGGGCGACCTGGGACAGCACCGCGCCGCTGCACCGCCCGATCTACCGCGAAACGGTCGCGCAGTTCCGCGCCGCCGCCGATGCCTTTCTTGCCGGCTGTGGCTGCGTGCGCGACAGCGTCAATTACCGCATTGACGCCGGCAACGAGGCGCAGATCGCCGCGTTTTGCCACAACGGCACGGCGCTGCTGTGGGTGTCGCTGCTGCTGCATATCCCGCCGCCGCTGGTCTGGTGCAGCTTCTGGCACGCCCCCAGCGCGGTGACGACCATTCTGTTCGAACGGCGCAGCGATCAGCTCGCCGCGCCGCGCGCCCTCAGCGTCGGCGATACCGCGCACCTCTACGACGCCCGTCTGCCGGTGCAGCCGCGCGGCATTCGCGGCAATTTCAGGTGAACGGCTTTTCGAGCCGGAGGCGAACGTTTGTGTTACAATCGCCCCCATGAGACCGATCAAAGCGCACACCCTACGAGATTTGCTGGAATGCTCGCGCCGCGTCTGGCTGGACGCGCACGGGGATGTGACGGAGCGTATCGAGCCGCCGCCGAGCTTCGCCCAGGCGCGCGGCAGGAGCTTCGAAATCTTCGCGCGGCAGCGCTATGGCACGCTGCGCCCGGTCCCCAGCGCCACCTGGGACGAGAGCGTCGCCGTGACCCGCGATCTGATGACCCAGGGCGTTCGGGTCATCGCCGGGGCGTCGCTGGAACGCCCGCACCCTCACCATCCTGATCTGCTGGTGCGCGGCAGGATCGATCTGCTGGTTCGCGCCGCCGGGTCCATCCGCGATGAGGCGCTTTACTTCCCGGTCGAGGTCAAGATGGTGCGTGAGGTGCGCCCGGAGGATCGCCTGCAGCTGGACTGCTACCTGTGGCTGCTGGAAAGCGACCGGGAAGGTCCAGAACAAGGGGAGTTCTGGCTGCCGGGAAGACCCCCGGAATGGATCGACATCAGCCCGCACCGCTATGACGAAGTTCGCCTGCTGGACGCCTTTCGCGGCGTGGGCGATGTGCTGCGCCAGGCGAGCGCCCCGCCGATCTATCTGACCGGACACTGCGATTCCTGCCCCTGGCATGCCCACTGCCGTACGGCGGCGAATGCCGAAGGCGCGATCACGCTGCTTAACGGGTTGAGTCGCCGCTCCTGGGAGAGTCTGATCGCCGCCGGGCTGCAGACGGTCGATCAGGTGGCGGATCAGCCGCCGGAGGCGCTGCGCAGGCTGAAAGGGATCGGACCGGCGACCGTCCATCAGCTGATTTCCAGTGCCAGGGCGCTGCGCGACCGCGACGCCGTGCTGTTGCAGCCGCTTCCCGAAGCGCTTTTCCGCCCCATCGTGATGCTGGACATCGAGACCGGCTTGAGCTTCCAGGAGCAGGGTCTCCCCTGGTCCTATGGCTGGAGCGACGTCAACGGCGACCTGCACGCGGCGGTGGTGGCGCGCTATTCGGACGCCGACCAGACCATTCTGCCGGATGGACGCCCGGTGCGCCTGCTGCGCGATTATGCCGAAGGCTGGCGGATGATCGCCGACTACGCCGAGGCGCATGACGCGCTGGTCTATCACTGGAGCGGCTACGATTCCGGGATCATGCGCCAGACCGCCCCGCCCGACGCTGCCGAGATCCTCAACCGCCGCATGCGCGACCTGCTGCACGTGTTCAGACAGTGCGTCATGCTGCCGGTGCGCGGGCGCAGCATCAAGACGGTCGCCGCCTATCTGGGCTACGCCTACCCCCCCGCTTCTGATTATGCGCAGGCGTGGAACGACTACCGGCGCTGGCTGATGGAGAACGACCGCGCGGCGCTTCAGCGCGCGATGGCGTACCAGCTCGCCGACGTGGAGGCGATGCTGATCGCTCGCGACTGGCTGGTGCGGCGCGCGGCGGGAGAAGCCTGACTGGCGTCAGTTCGATAGCGGCTCCAACTGGTCGGCGTTTGCCCTACGTCTTGCGCAGTGAATTGAACACCGAGCGCCGCTCGGTCGTAGGATTCTATGTGGGCGTTGAACATTC
>JAEURA010000207.1 GCA_016789005.1 Anaerolineae bacterium | reverse complement strand
GATGAAGAACTTGTTCGAGGCATACTTACGGTTCGGACCGCCCCACTGGTCGATGATGAAGTACATCGGAACCAGCGTCAGCTCGTAGAACAGGAAGAAGATCATCAGGTCGCGCGCCACAAACACGCCGAACAGCCCGGTCTCAAAGAAGAGCAGCAGCGCCATATGGGTGTTGACGCGCTCTTCGATTTCGAAGCTGATCAGGACCGCCAGCGGCGTCAGGATGCCGGTCAGCAGCACCATCGAGGCGCTGATGCCGTCGATGCCGATGTGCCAGGATGAGCCGAGCAGCTGGAACCATTCGGTTTGCAGCGTGAACTGGAAGTCTGGCGACGCCGTGTTGTAGGCGAAGAATACCGCCACCGCCACCCCGCCGATGACCGTCGAGAGCGCCAGCGCCAGCCAGCGCGCCAGCGGCTTACTCTGCGGCAGCAGCAGGACGATCAGCGCGCTGAACGCCGGGGCGAAGACCAGAAAACTGAGGACATCGATACCGAGAATGTTGAACTCCATACGTCTTTCGCTCCGTGTAGGCTACGGCGCAGCCTGAAGGACGCCCGATGACAGCGCGAAGATCACGCCGATGAGGAGCGCCGCGACCAGCACCAGAAGCATGTACTGTTGGATGCGTCCGGTCTGTGCTCCCCGGAACCACTTGCCCAGACGCCCGATCAGCTCTGGAACACCATCGCCCACGCCGTCGATCAGCCACAGGTTCATCACCTTGATGAAGTCGCCGATCCAGGTGAAGACCCGCGCGACCAGGTGCAGGAAGCCGTCGATGATGCCCTTGTCGATGAACTCGTACGCCACATTCTTCGAGAACCACTGCGACGGTTTGACGAAGAGGGCGACGTACAGTTCGTCGAAGTAGTACTTGTTCTTGAGCGTCGCGTGCAGCGGCGTCCCCAGGATGGCGATCAGCGGGTCGGGCTGCCCGGCTTGCAGCGGCTTGCGCCAGTACATCAGCCAGCCGACGTAGATACCGCCGAGCGCGACCGCGAAGGAGATCAGCACCGGGACGTTGTTGAAGACCAGATGCGGCGGCGCAGTGTTCAGCGTCCCTTCGACGAAGGCGGCGAACGGCGGCAGGTGTCCCGGCGTGAAGATGCCGCCCAGGATCGGGAAGTCGGGCAGCACGCCGACGAAACCGGCGGCGATGGCAAAAACAGCGAGGATGATCAGCGGCAGAGTCATGGCGATGCTGACGATGCCCCGCCCCAGGCTGGCGTGCGCCGCTTCTTCGGTGCGATTCTCACCCCAGAAGGTCAGCCCCAGCTGACGCATGGTGTAGAAGGCGGTCAGGAAGGCTGCCAGCGCCAGGCAGATCAGCACGAGCGCGTGCGGACCGAAGCCTTTAGTGACGCCGAGCCAGGCTTCGGCGATGATCTCGTCCTTCGACCAGAAGCCCGCCGTGACCAGCGGCAGACCTGCCAGCGACAGACCGCCGATCAGGAAGGTGATGAAGGTGACGGGCATGGTCCTGCGCAGACCGCCCATGTTCATCATATCCTGCGGATCGAAGGCATGCCCGTGCGCTTCGTGCTCATCGTGGTCGTGATGCGCTTCGGCGTGGGCGGGCAGCGCGCGCCCGTGTCCACCGCCGTGCGCGTCGCCATGACCATGATCCATCGCCAGTTCCAGGCGCGCGTCCAGCGGACCGCCGCCCGCCCCGGCGGGAAGCGCCGCGTGCCCATGTCCGCCGCTGTGTCCGTGGCCGTGCGCGTGGACGTGGTGTTCGCCATGCTCCATGCCGTGAATGACCGAGCCGGACGCCATGAAGAGGAGCGCCTTGAAGAAGGCGTGAGTGATCAGGTGGAAGGCAGCCGCCAGGAAACCGCCGATGCCCAGCGCGGCGACCATGAAGCCCAGCTGCGAAATGGTCGAATACGCCAGCACCTTCTTCACGTCGTTCTGCGCGACGGCAATCGTCGCCGCGAACAGCGCCGTGACCGCACCGACCACCGCCATCAGCAGCAGCGGCGAGGTGAACACGCCGTCATGCGGATGACCGCCCGCTTCGAACAGCGGGTACATGCGGACGACCGCGTACACACCGGCGGAGACCATCGCAGCGGCATGGATCATCGCGCTGACCGGCGTCGGACCTTCCATCGCGTCCGGCAGCCAGACGTGCAGCGGGAACTGCGCCGACTTGCCGATCGTGCCGATGATCAGGAAGATGCCGATCAAGCCAGCAGCGCTGATGCCGCCGAACAGGAGGGCGGGCGTTTCAGCCAGCAGAGTCGCGCGGGTGACGATATGCGCCGCCTCATGTTCGCCTTCGACCGCCGCCGCTTCCGTCGTGTGTTCGGTGGGAGATGCTTCGGCGGCAGATGCTTCAGTGGCGTGTTCGCCTTCGGCGGGGGCGGCTTCGGCATGCGTCTCTTCGACCACAGCCGTCGATTCATAGCCGGGGGCGGGGTGATACATGATGTCGCGGAAGTTCAGCGTGCCGGTGCTGAAGTACAGGTAGGCGATGCCGAGCAGCATGATCACGTCGGCGACGCGGGTGGTGGTGAAGGCTTTGATGGCGGCGTTGTAGGCGCTCTTCTTCTCGAACCAGAAGCCGATCAGCATGTACGAGCACACGCCCATGATTTCCCAGCCGACGAACAGCAGCAGGAGATTGTCCGCGACGACGAGGATGAGCATCGCCCCGGCGAACAGGCTGATCAGGGCGAAGAAGCGCGACTGGCGCGGGTCGTGCGCCATATAGCCGATGCTGTAGATGAAGATCATCAGCACGGCGAGCGGGACCATGAACAGCATGATGGCGGTCAGCGGGTCCACCAGCACGCCCATCTCGAAGGTCAGCGACCCCAGGTCCAGCCAGGTGACGGCGCTCTCGAAGACGGTCCTGCCGAAATGCTCGATGCTCGTCGCCTCGAAGACCAGCCGGTAGCTGATCAGCAGCGCGGAGATCACGCCGCTGATGCCGACGATGATGCTGATCAGGCGGCTGCGCCCCGTCACCACAGGGACGAGCATGCCCTCGTAATCGGGATGATGCCCGCCGTATTCCTCGCTGGTCGCCGGGATCAGCCTGCTGCGGTTGGTGAGCAGCGAGATGATGACGAACGCCAGCAGCGGACCGACCGGGATCAGCCAGGGCAGAAAATTCGGATCGTTCAGGAGTGCATTGATATCCATGAAGTCCTTAACCCCTGAGCAAATTCACGTCTTCAACAACCACAGAGCGGCGGCTGCGGTAGACGGCGATGATGATCGCCAGACCGACCGCAGCTTCGGCGGCGGCAATGACGAACACGAACGAGGCGAAGACCTGCCCGGCGATGTCGCTCGGCGCGCCATAACGCCAGAAGGCGATCAGGTTGACGTTGACGGCGGAGAGCATCAGTTCGACGCTCATCAGGATGGCGACGGCGTTTCGACGGGACAGTACCCCGTAAACGCCGATGCAGAACACCGCCGCCGCGACCAGCAGATACATCCACAACGGTACGGTCATCGTCTACGCCTCCGTATCGCGCGCAAGCACAATCGCGCCGATCATCGCGCCGGTCAGCAGCAGAGACGCCACTTCGAACGGCAGCACATAGTCTTCGCCGCCCACGAACGCCGCGCCGAGTTCATCGGTCGTGGCGACCTGGTCGCTCACCGGCTGGTTGGGCAGCAGCCCGCCGTCGCCCCAGACCGGGAAGATGACGCCGACAGCCAGCATAAGCAAAAGGAGAGCGCCGACGAGGGCGCTCAACCACCACTGACGGTTCACCACTTCCGCCATGTTCGTCATGCTGCGGGTGAGCATGACGGCGAAGATGATCAGGATGGCGATGGCGCCAATATAGACGAGCACCTGCACCGCCGCCAGAAACGGCGCGCTGAGCAGGATGAAGAACCCTGCCCCGCCGAACAAACTGATAATCAGGTACACCGCGCCATGTATCAGGTTGCGGCTGGTGACCACGCCGAGCGCCCCGCCAACGGAGAGGATCGCAAAGACAAAAAATGCCAGGGTGGTCGCGTTGAGTTCAAGCATGTCTTCTATCCTTAATGATGCTTGCGAGAGCGCGGCGCGCCGTAAGCGCCCCCCTCCTGCTGCCCTATCATCCTAATCGCCGCTGCCTGCCGGGATGATCGCCGTTTCGTCGGCGCGAGACCGCGCCTGCTCGGCGAGCCGGTCACGGCGTCCGCTGCTGCGCAGCGCCTGAATGATGCCGCCGATCAGCGCCAGGTTGCCAAGGAGCAGGATGAGCGCCTGGGGCAGATGCGCCACAAAATCCGTCTCGCCCGGCGCAGGCGCGATGCCGAACAACCGGGTGATCTGGATCAGCAGCGCGGCGATCAGCAGGTTGATGATCGACACCGGGACCAGGAATTTCCAGTTGAACGCCATCATGTGGTCGATGCGCACGCGCGGCACGGTGGCGCGCAGGATGAGCGAGAAGATGTACACGACGCCCGTCTTGAGCATCAGATAGACGAAGCCCAGCAGCGGGTACTGCTCCGCGCCGGGACCGCTCCAGCCGCCCAGGAAGAGGACGGCGAACAGCAGATTGGCGGTGAAGGCGTGCATGAACTCGTTCGCCATGAACAAGCCGAACTTCATGCCGCTGTATTCGATGTTATAGCCGGCGACCAGTTCCGATTCCGCTTCGATCAGGTCGAAGGGAGCGCGTCCCGTCTCGGCAAGGTTGGAGATGTAGAAGATGATGGCGCTGACCAGGCAGGGCACGATGAACCACATGCCGATCTGCGCGCGGACCAGCGCCTGCATGGAGAGCGTCCCGGCGAGCAGCACCGGGACCAGCAGCGCCACCACCATCGGCACTTCGTAGCTGACCAGCTGCGCCACCACGCGGAACGCGCCGAGGAGCGCATATTTGTTGTTGGAAGCCCAGCCCGCCATCATGATCGCCAGCGTCCCGATGGAACTGATGGCGACGAAGTAGAGCAGCCCGATGCTGAGGTCGGCGCCGATGTGCGCCGGGCTGAAAGGCACCACCGCCCAGATCAGCAGGACCGACAGCATCGCCACGATCGGCGCGGCGTTGTAGATCACGCGGTCTGCGCCTGCCGGGGTGATGTCTTCCTTCAGGATCAGCTTGACGGCGTCGGCGACGTTTTGCAGCAGACCATACGGTCCCACGCGGTTCGGACCGAGACGGTCCTGCACGCGGGCGGCGACCTTGCGCTCCACCCAGATCAACAGGATGACCAGGACGAGCGGGAACGCCGAGATCAGCAGGACGCCGATCAGGATTTGCACGAACGACGCCAGCTCAGCGGTAGCGCCGGCGCTGATCAGGCAGGCTGCCAGGGTCTCGATCGGATTGATGCAGGCTTGTTCCATAATGTCGTCCCTAGAGTCCTCGTCTCACGCCCATTCCAGAGCGTTCTTGCGCCAGGCGTAGATCAGAGCATCGGCGAGCAGGAAGATGAAGAGAAAGCCTGCGCCAAAAGCGAAGAAATCCAGGCGGTTATACGCCATCGCCCAGGGGAACAGGAAGATCAGCTCGATATCGAAGACCAGGAAGATCAATCCATAGATATAGTACTGAACTTTGAACTGCACCCAGGTGTCCCCAACCGTCTCGACGCCGCACTCGTAGGTCTGCATCTTGATGGCGTTGGGTTTGCGGGGCTGAAAGATGCGGGCAACCACCAGCGGCAGCGCCGGCAGTACCCAGGCGACCGCCACGAATACGCCGATGAATGCCCATTCATTAACCAGACTCATGCTGTTCCTCGCGTTTGCGCCCTGCGCGACTGAACTGAGAATTATGTTGTGCGCCATTTGTGACAAACGGCGCTATGATAACATCCGCCCCGCGCGAATGCAAAGGATTCCGCCGAACCCGGCGGGCGGCGGGCGCGGTCCCCGTTTCGCGCGCAGCGCCTCACAATTTTCCGACCTTAATGCTTCACAATCCAATTCTCAACTATCATCAAACTGAATCTAAACGATTTCATCACCAAATACGCCGGCTGCAGGGTTGAGGAGTGCGCGACAAATGATGGAACAGGTCCTGAGCGGTACCAGCTTCCTGGTGGTGGATGATGACGCCGCCTGCGTCCGTATGACCAGCCTGATCCTTCAGGCGCACGGCGCGACGGTCTATGAGGCGTCGGGCGGCGCTGAAGCGCTGGCGCTGGCGCACGCTCATCAGCCGACGATTATCCTCGCCGACCTGCTCATGCCGGAAATGGATGGCTGGACGCTGGTGCGGTCGATCAAAGCCGACGCCTCCCTGCGCCCTACCCCGGTCCTGGCGGTGACTGCCAGCTACCTCACGCCCGCCGACATCGAGCACGCCCTGGCGGTCGGTTTCGCCAAGGTGCTGGCGAAGCCGCTGTCGATTCAAATCCTGCTGGAGGCGATCAGCGTCGCCGGCGCTTCGTAAGCCTTCGCTGCTGCAAGTATACGACGGGAGGCGCGATTTCCCTCTCCGCCTCGTCTCCCGTCAGTCATCTTCAATAGCCCTTCCCCATCTCCCCTCACCTCATCCGCTGAGTGGATTTCATAATTTATTCATTCCATTACATTGCACCAACCTTGGCTTTCCTGATAGACTCTAACCAATAAAGAATGCAAGACACTAAGGGAATCCTGAATGATCCAATCCCGTCTCGCCAGGCTGATTCTTGGCACAACCATTCTGCTGGCTGCCTGCTCGCCGGCAAATGTAGCCACACCCACTCCCACGACGATGCCCACAGAACCGGCGACAGCCGTCACTCTGACAATTTCCGGTTCTGGAAGCGTCTCCCCGATTCTCGCCGCCCTCGCCGATGACTTCGAAGCGGCGTACCCGGGATACGTCCTGGACGTGCTGCCCGGCACAGGCACAGGCGGCGGCGTGACAGGCGTTCTGGAAGGTGTCTTCGACGCCGCAGCGATGTCGCGCGCCGCCAAGGACAGCGAAATCGAACAGGGCGTTGAAGCGGTGCAGTTCGGAGTCACCTCGACCGTCGTCATCGGACACCCCGATTTGAGCGTGACGGAACTCACCCGTGACCAGCTCACCGGAATCCTGACAGGCGCGATCATCAACTGGTCGGAAGTGGGCGGCGACGATTTGCCCATCATCGTCTATGTGCGCGAACCGGACGAAGGAAACACCGTCGCGATACGAGAAACCTATATCGGCGATGTGGAATTTGCCGCCAGCGCCGTGACGATGACCAGCCAAACCGACATGCAAAACGCGGTGAGCGACATTGAAGGCGCGATTGGCTATGCGACCTGGGCAACCGTCGCCGCCAATCGTGCGGAGGTAAAGGCGATCCCTGTCGATGGAATCGGAACCGACAACTCCTCGCCATCTCTGACAATGTACATGGGCGTCGGCTACCTGACAGATCGCCTGGATGATATTCAGCCACTCATCAGCTGGCTGCTCTCCGAACAGGGTCGGAGCGCGTTGGCAGCCATCGGCGTCTCTCCTGTATCCGCCGAATAACTCGACAAGGTAGACCATGATGCGTTGGTTCCGCGATCTCTCTATCAGCCTCAAGATTCAGCTGATTCTCTTCCTGGCTTTGGCGCTGCCGGCGGCGATCTTCCTGTTCCTGGCAACCGGCTACTCGAATGCGCTCCTGACCGAAAGCGGTCGTTCACGTATCGATGAAGAGACATTCCTCGTACAGCAGCGCATCACTCATATTGAAGAGGATTTGAGCGCCGCCGCCAACCTCTTCAAGAACACGCCAGGGCTGCTGGATGCCATCGTCAGCAATGACCGCGATGGGCTTCGAACCCTGGCGCTTGCTGCCTCAGCTTCTCTAGAGGTCGACGACTTCGACGTCTTCGATGCGCAGGGCAACCGCCTGGTCGACACATTCGAAGCCGGCGAAGAAGAGGATCCCGAAGATGCCATCATCGCGCAGACTCTCCTGGGCGTCCAGCAGGTTACACTATACGAAGCCCTACAGGAAGGCGGTCTTGCGCTGCGCAGCGTGGCGACACGGGTCATCCGCAATGCCCAAGGCGAAACCATAGGCGGTTTCACGCTCACGCGCAACATCGACGACGCCTTCCTCACTCAACTCAACTATGAGCGCGACGGCGTTGAACTGGGATTGATCCTCGATGGTCAGCTCGTCGCGGCGAGTCTTGCTGCCGGGTCTGACGGTCCTCAGCGACAGATCAGCGGGGATTTCGCCGTTCAGCCGGAATTGTTCGCCGCCGCGATGTCGGGCGACATCGCCCGCAACTCCGAGACGGTCTTCTCGCAGAGCGGCACACCTTTTGTGGAAGCGTTCGTTCCGGTTCAGGGTTTGGATGATCTCAGACCCAGTGCCGCACTGGTCGTTCGGGTCAATATGCAGACTATCGCCGACTTCCAGAAAGTGCTGGTCACCGCTGCTACCATCCTTGCAGTGGTCATCGCACTAGGTTTCATGGCGATCATGGGCACCCTGCTGAACTTCACCGTCTCCCGACGTATCGCCGCACTGACCTCCGCCGCCGCGCGCATCGGCGCGGGAAATTATGGCGAGCGGGTGAACCTCACGGGGCGCGATCAGCTCGGCACTCTGGGTCACGTCATGAACGAACTGGCGGGCGACATTCAGAAGCGCCAGGCAGACCTGCAGGCAGCGAACGAGACCCTGGAACGCCGCGTCCGCGAACGCACCCGCGAGGCGGAAGGCGCACGGCGCATCGCCGAAGAGAACAACCGGCTCAAGTCGGAATTCCTCGCCACCATGTCGCACGAGCTGCGCACGCCGCTCAACGCCATCGAAGGCTTCACCAGCATCATTCGCAACCGCATGGGCGGCGCAGACTTTAACGAAAAGACCGGGCGCTACATCGAGCGCATCGAGGCGAACAGCAAGCGTCTGCTCGGCTTGGTCAACGACTTTCTGGACATCTCCCGCATCGAGTCCGGCCGCTTGCAGCTCGCCAGCCTGCCCTTCAGCCCCGCCGAAGCCGCTCAGAAATGGGCGAGCCAGATCGGCGTGCTGGCGGACAAAAAAGGTATCGCCTTCGACCTCACCCTCGATCCCGACCTGCCCGACCAGATCGTCGGCGACGAAGAAGCCGTCTCCAAGATGGCGCTCAACCTGCTCAGCAACGCCATCAAGTTCACCGAACAGGGTAAGGTCTCGCTCGATGTGCGCGCCACCGGCAGCAGCGGATGGCAGATCACGGTGCGCGACACCGGCATCGGCATCCCACCGCACGCTCGCGAGTATATCTTCGACGAGTTCCGTCAAGTGGACCAGACCTCCAGCCGTAAGTACGGTGGCACCGGGCTGGGCTTGACGATTGTGCAGAAGCTGGCGCGCGCGATGGGAGGCTCGGTGGTGGTGGAAAGCGAAGTCGGTCGCGGCAGCGTGTTCACGCTCACTCTTCCCTACGAGGTCGCGCAGGCTGAGGCGATCCCTGCCTGATCGTCCGACAGTCCCCCACGAGGAGATGCAAACGCATGAACCACATCCCCGATAATCTGCTGGAAGGGTGGGAGATCCTGGTCGTCGATGACGAGCCGGACAGCCTGGAGGTCGCCTCGGTCATCCTGGATGCCTACGGCGCGAAGGTACACGAGGCGGGTGACGGCGCGGAAGCCCTGGCGCTGATGAAACGGGCGCGCCCCATGCTGGTGATCAGCGATCTGTCCATGCCGGTGATGGATGGATGGCGTTTTCTGAGCGCCATTCGGGATGACGCCGATCTGATGTACACTCCGGTGATCGCCCTCACCGCCCACGCGATGCCGGGCGACGCACAGCGCGCGCTGGAAGCAGGGTTCAACAACTATCTGACCAAGCCGCTTACTGTCGAGACGTTCATGGAGAATCTCGTGCTGGTGCTGATGCAGATTCCCATGCTGGCGGAGCATATCAACATCTAAAGTGTGTCTGCAAACTGCTCACCTCACCCCGTTTCGCCGTGCTCAACCGCCCCTCTCCCTGAGGGCGAAGGGGACGGGGGATGAGGGCTACAATGAGTTTGCAGACACCCTCTAGACCGGTTCTGACAGCGCGTTTTGGCGCGTCTGATCACCGTTTATCCCACTACCCGCGTTTGCCGGAGTCGCCCAAAGCGTCCCGGCAAACCTGTTGAGGAGTCAAGGACATGTCGAACAAAGGAAGACTGCATCTGCTGGTGATTGAAGACGATCAGGATGGGCAGGAGGTGATGGCGACCATCCTCGCCCACCTGCGGCTGAGCTTCGACCTCGCCGGCAACGCCGCCGAAGCCGAGCACTTCCTCTACGAATCCGGCAGGCGCTACGATGCGGCGATCATCGACCTGGCGCTGCCCGACAAGGACGGCTGGCAAATTCTGGCGGATATCCGCGACAACCCGCAGATCGGCGAGCTGCCCTGCGTGGCGGTCACAGCTTTCCACACCTCGAAGCTGCGCGAAGAGGCGCTCCAGGCGGGCTTCAACGCCTATTTCTCGAAGCCCATCGACACGACTTCCTTCGCCCGTTCGCTGGAAACGCTGTTATGAACACCATCGCCTGGGCGAGCGACCCGGCTCCCGGCTTGGCTCCGGTTCAGCCCGCTGTGTCCATGAACTGGACCGATGAAGACACGATTCTGAGGGTCGTGCTGCGCGGCGATCTCTCCGTCGAGGACGTCACCCGTCTGGACAGCCAGGTCTATGAAGCGCTGGCTGCCAAGCCCAAGTGCAAGGCGGTCATCTTCGATGTCCAGAACGCGGGGCGCGTCTCGCCGCACCTGATGCAGCTGCGCATGAAGCGCGGGTATCCTCGAAATCACTCGCTGGAGTATATCTGCATCGCTGGAGAACACCGGCTGCTGCGGCTGATCCTGATCCTGACCTACACCAGCGGCGCCGCCAGCATTCAGTTCTTCAGAGACGTAGATGTGGCAGTGAAGTTCGTCAACAAACCCTTGTAGGCGGGTTTTCCGCCGTTTCAGCCGTTGTCGGGCAGATCGTCCGGCGGAATCTGCGGCGGGGTGCGGTTGGCGCGCAGCCACCGAACAGCATAATCCACCAGCGGGCGCTGGCGCAGCAGGCGCAGATCGGCGCTGCCCAGTTTTGCCGGCGCGTAGCGGATCGTCCGTTCGTAGTCCGCCCCCAAGGTGGCGAAGTCATGATCGCTGATCTCCAGGCGCGGATATTCGACCCAGCGTCGCTCTCCGTCTACCTTCATCACACACCCCTGCACGTCGCGCCTCGCCCAGGGAAAATCCGCCCGGTATTCCGCCAGATGCAGCGACGTATTGTTGCCGTGATCCACGCCGATCAGCATGACGTATCCATCGCGGTCATACAGCCGTGACAGCGGCGACCCTTCGCCCAGGTCGGCGGTCAGAGCGTGATTCACTGTGAGTTCGGCGGCATGTTTTCCCCACGCCGCGAACGAGACCACCGGGTGCTCGCTGCGGATGACGCCGGGATACTTGCGGAACGCCTCGACCACCGCGCCCATGCCGCGCGTCGGCGTGGTCGCCGGATCATATGCCGGGGACTCGTCGCGGATCGCCTGCCACCAGGCTTCCGGAACCGGTGGGTTGACCCAGAAGGCGGGATCGCTGTTGTCCCCGGTATGGGTCGGCATCATCAGCGTGCCTTGCGGCGTGAGGACGCGCATCAGCGCCTCGACGACGGCGACCGGTCCTCCTGCCACCCAGCCAATCTTGCTGAGCGATGTGTGAACGAGGACGATGTCGCCGGCTTGGAGCCTGGCGGCGCGCAGCTCCGCCGTCAGCGACGTGATGGTACAGGGCGCTGGATTGTTGAAATCAATGGTGTCGGCTTCGGACATGAGGTGATCCCCCAATCTGCCTTGACGATCATGCTGACAACGGCGCGCTCAGGAGTGCGCCGCTTTCGACCAGCTCCTTGAAGGTCTGGGCGAAGCGCGCGGCGGGTGCGCCATCGATGATGCGGTGATCGACCGTGATGGTCAGGCTGAGAAACTCACGCGGGACGATCTGCCCGTTCACGACGCCCGGTTTCTCGGCGATCCCACCAACCGTGATCGCCATCGGATGCAGGGGGGCGTAACCCACACCCCAGCCGCCGCCGCGAGCGAACATCCCCACCGAGGTCACGACGACCGTCCCGGCGAGCCGTTTCAGCCAGTGCGGATTCGCCATCATCGCCCGGTAGAACGCCATGCGGACGAACCGCGGAGCGTGCGCTCCGAAACGGACGAGCCATCCGGATTCCTGCGCGCTCGTCGCCGGTCTGGCTTGTATGGCGCGGATCTCGTCGTGAAGTTCACGAACTCCCCGATGGTTAGCGCCGCGCAGGATGTGGGGAAACGCCGTCGCCCCTGGCTGAGGCTCGATCAGCACCACCACGTCCACATCGTGAAACACGATGAGTCTGCCGCGCCAATCAAGATGCGCCCCCACCACGGGATGCTGAGCGATTGCCTGTGCCAGACAGGCACACAGATAGGCGGTAAACGACAGCGTTTCACCGGTCTTCTGCTGATGTTCGCGGATCAGCCCTCGCGGCTGAGTCACGTCAAACTCGACCAGCCCATGTATCAACTGCCGTTTCGCTGCCAGCCGCCCGGCATCGCTCACCATGCGTCGCGCCGCTGGATAGGGCAGGGTCTCAAATTCCGCAGGCATCAGTATTTCAGCTTTCCAGGCTGCCGGTGAACTGCGCGCGCTCTTCATCATCGAGATTCTGCGCCTGTCGCGCCAGGAATTCTCGCGTGATCGCCTTCCCGCCATCGCCGAATTTGCCCGCCAGGAGCGCCGCCTCCGCCGAGCGGGAGAAACGGATGCGCATGTCCTCATG
>JAEURA010000206.1 GCA_016789005.1 Anaerolineae bacterium | reverse complement strand
CCAACCATCTATCGCTGGCGCGCGAAGCCAAGCTCGTGCAGCGCGTCATCCGCCTGCTCACCCCGGCGATCTACGCCCCGCGCCTGCACACCCTGTCCACCGTGTTCGTCGCCGGCAATGCCGATCTGCTGGCGGCAATCGAGAGCATGCATTTCAACCTCAAAGGGACGCCGTCAGCCTCCGAGGTCGAGTTCCTCAGCCTGCTGCTCGATCAGCAGGCGGCGGCAAAGCCAGCGGCGAGCCGCTCCGCGCTGCCCCAAGCCCGCTCGACGTTCGAAGGGCTGGAACTGGGCGGGCTGGGAGAAACCGCCCTGCCGAGCCTTTCCGAGGCGGTCAGCCAGCGGTTGGACACGCTGATCAGCGTCCGCGCTGCGGCGCTCGACCGGACGCTGCACACGCTGGAGGATCAGGCGGCGGCTTTCACGACGCGCCTCAAAGGGTCCAGGGACCGCCACCTGTTCGACGCCTTCGCCTCGCTCGACGCGCGCGAGCTGATCGATCTGCTGATCGCCACACTTCACGAACCGGAGACCAGCCGCGCCCTGCAGCGCAGTTTCCTCAGCGCCTTCGTTCGCCATCAACCGCAGTATCAGCCCGATGCCTGTCTGGTGACCAGCGGTTCCTCGCGCACGGCGCTGGGTATCCTCGGCTTCCACTGCGGGATCACCGAAGTCCTGATCCCGGACCTGAGCTGGTCTTACGAGCAGTGCTTCCCGGTCGTACACGCCGTCCCGCTGACACCGGCGCTCGATCTCGATGCCGACGCCATGATCGCCAGGCTGGAGGCAATGCTGCGCCGCGATCCCAGCTGGGCGCGGCGCGGCGCAGTCGCCATCAACAACCCGCACAACGCCACCGGACGCTTCTTCGCGGAAGAAGCGCTGCACCGGCTGATCCTGTTCTGCCTTGAACACGATATCTATCTGATTGACGATCTGGCGTATCAGAACGTCGCGGCGGTCGATGATCTGCCGGAGATCAAGACGGTGCGCCAGACCGTCTCCGAACTTGTCCGCCTGGGTCTGGTCGCCGACTCCAAAGCCGATCTCGTGCTGACCGTGCATTCGATGTCCAAGACCGACTGTCTGGCAGGAGCGCGCCTGGCTGTGGTCGAAATCCGCGACCGCGCCCTGCGCACCCGCTTCGAGGCGATCAACGATCACATTCAGCCGAATATCGCGGCGGTCCTCATCACCTATCTGTTTTATCGCAGCAGCCGGTACGCCGCGCGCGTCTACTGGCACCTGCGCAACGCCCTGTTTGCCGAACGCACGCGCGCGCTGCTGACGGCGGTCGAGAACCTGCCCCCCGACCGCAACCCCTACCGCATGACCATCATCCCGCCGACGGGCAGCATGTACCCCCTGCTGCAAATCGAGACGCTGCCCGCCGGTCTGTCGCTCGACTGGCTGGCGTCGTCGCTGGCGCGGCGCGGTATCGGGCTGCTGCCGCTGGCGACCTTCGCCCGCACCGAAAAGGGCTTCGAGACCGGGCGCACCACCTTCCGCCTGACGCTGGGTGGGGTAGATGGGGCAGAAGTCCTGCTGACCAAGACGCGCCGCCTGCTGATCGACCTCAACCGGCTGATCGCCGAGGAAGAAGCCCGCTACAACCGCCGCACACCGCGCTGGCGCATTCCGCCGCGCCTCAATGATCGCGCTGCTGAACTGAACCAGCGCCTTGATGCCGTCACTGCGGGACTCCTCGAAGGGGCGAACGAAGCGGCGGTCTGGCAGCAGTTGATGCGTGCGCCGCAGCTCGATCTCGCCCGCCTGCAGCGTGAATTCACCCGCCAGTATGTGCCTGAACGGCTGGCAGTGTTCCGCACGCGCCTGCTCGACCGTGCGCTCATCAGCGACGAACTGATGCGCAGGGCGCAGGGCGACAATGGACGCTGGCTGAGCGACCGGCTGACTCAGGAGTTCATGAAGGACTCGCTCAGCCGGCGGCAGGGTCAGTTTCAGCGCCGCTCCTATGACCGGACCGTCCACCCGACGCAGGTGTACTCGCTTCAGGCGGAAATGGCGCTCGACGCCATCAACGCCGCGCTGATCGCCGGCAAGCCGGTCGCCGCCGACCAGATCGCGACGGCACAGCGCGAACTGATGCGCGAGTATCTGGGACTCAGCGTCAGCATCTCCTCGCGTCAGGAAGCCGACGAGATTCTGATCGATCTGGCAGCGCTGGAGGCAGGCGAAAACTACGCCGGGCTGTTCTCCGATACCACCCTGACGCCGTTCCTGTCGTTCTGGAGCGACTGGGATGGCAGCAGCCGTCCCTCCGGGCAGGGGCATCAACTGCTCGCCGCACTGGTGATGCAGAACGTGCGGCGGATGGCGCGCATCCTGGCGCTGCTCCGTCAAGCCGACCCGGCGGCTGCCGTCAGCCCGGAACTGCTGACCGAACTCAACCGGCTGGAGCAGCGCAACCAGCGCGTCGCCGACATCCTCGACGCCATCACGCAGCTCACCCACCAGCTTGAGCGGCGTTATCGCGGCATCCTGCCCTACTCGGTCGAGACGACGACGCTGGAACGGCTGGCGACGCGCCTGCGCCTGCGCCGCGACCCGGCGCGCGTGTTGTTTCAGCACAACGACCGCTACGAGCAGAAGATGCTCGAACTGCGCCATGAACGGCGCAAGACGCTCGACGACTACTTCGCGCTCAACCGTCGGCTGCGCAAAGAACTGCACGCGCTCATCCCGGCGATCCGGGCGCAGCGAACAGCCGAACCGCTGCTGCGCGAAGTCGTCGGCTATCAGGATATTTTGCAGCGGTCGGTCATCACTCCGCGCATCCAGCAGTCGATGATCACGGCGCGCGATCACTTCGCCATCGACACGACCGTGTACAACCTGCACGAGCTGAACATCATCGCAGGCAAGCACAACAACCCCGGCATGGCGCTGGCGCTGCAAGTCAGCCTTTCGACTGACCCGGAAGCGCTGGTCTCCCTGGATCGCAAGATGCGCACGCAGCTTGAACAGGCGCGGCGCGATCACCCTGGCTGCGAACTGCCGTCGATCTGGCTAATTCCGCTGTTCGAGGACATCAAGTCGGTCAAGGGCATCCGCAGCTACCTCGACCGGGTGTGGGATTATGCGGCGCAAAGCCGGCAGACCACCGGGTCGGCGCGCGGGCGCTTCGCCGAGATCATGACCGAGGTGTTCATCGCCGGGTCGGATCTCAGCCAGCAGGTCAGCCAGGCTACCAGCGCCTTCCTGTACCAGAAAGCCAAGTACGATATCCAGTCATGGCTGGTCGAACATGGCAGCGCCGAAGCGGTGCGCGTCAAGATGGGCAGCGGCGAGCCGATGCAGCGCCAGGGCGGCTACTATTCGCACGTGGCGGGCGTCAAAGCCTTCCGCAGCACACCGGACGCACGGCAGCGCTTCAGCGCCAACCTGATCGGCGCGGCGCGCAGAAGCACAGCCTACGCCGTCACTCCGCTGCAAGGGGTGTTCCTGGGCGGGGAACTGCGCACGTTCCAGAGCAACCTCTCCGAGCAGATTCGCGCCCTGCCCGCGCGCGATCTGGTCAACCTGCTGCACCACGTGCGGGCAGCGCAGACGATTCACCGCAACGATCTGATTCGCGCCGCCGAAATGTCGGTCGACAGCCGCCTGATGGCGCGCAGTCGCAGCGCGCAGGAGCTTGAACGGCTGACGATCGGCTCCAGCGACGTGCTCTACGAAGGTTTCCTCGACGAGCTGACCGACAGCTTCCGTCACATCCTGTATGGGCGGGACGAAGATGTGGTCGGCTTGCACCTCATCTCCTATTTCATCGGGCGCTCAATCCCGCAGCTCCGAGATCGCCCGACCAGCCGGCGCACCCTGGGCAGCGGGGCAGAACGCGGTCAGCGCATCCTGGCGAATATCGCCGAGATCATCCCGCTTTCGAAGCAGGGCAGCCTGCTGCGCGCCATCGCCCACAATCAGGCGCAGACGACCATCCTGGGCGTCAGCCAGCTTACCACCGGCTTGTTCCGCGCCTTGGAACGCTTCGCCCAGAAGTCGTTCCGCGAAGCCGAACGCGAGCGCATGATCGCCGACAGGCTGCTGCCACAGCTCCCGGTCTACGAAATCCTTCACACGCTGCGCATCTATCAGGAACGCGAAGGTCAGTTCCTGCGCGCCATCGAGACGGCGTTCCCGGCGGGCAACTCGGCGCTGGTCGCCCTGCGCGAGGACAACGAAGCCATGCAGCGTTACCTGCCGCTGTTCCAGCAGGAACTGCTGCGCCGTCACGGCGTCAACGTCAACCACTTCTTTAACAACCGGGTCTTCATGGTAGATCTGCTGCCGACGCTGCGCCCCGATCTGGCGGTCATGCTTCAGCGCGATCTGTTCAATACCGACCTTGATGTCCTGCTGGAAGGCGTCAGCGGGCGCATCGCCGAGGACTGGCGCGCGGAGGTCGCCCGCCTGCTCGCCGTGCCGCAGCAAATCCACGCCTGGCGGGCCCTGATCTGGGACGTGATCGAGAAGTCGATCTACCAGCGCGTGCAGAGCTTCGCCGAACTGGGCACAGCGCTGTATGCCGCCACCGCCAACCGGTCGCTCAGCGCTGGACCGTCCGCCGCGCGCGGGGCGCGGCTTTCGCCCAACCTGGCGGGTTTCTTCCGCAGCGCCCGCACCGATGACGAAATGCGCGACTTCCTGATCAGCGCGGTCGAGTATCTGAACTCCTTCACCGAAGGCAACCTGGAAATTCCGGTCAGCATCATCCGCGCCATCCACGATGTCGAGCGCATCGCCCAGATCGAGGAAAGCGCGCTCGCCCCGGAAATGCAGACGCGGTTCCGGCACTGCCTGCTGCAAATCGCACGACTGGCGGGGGAAAACGGCTGAGTCGGGGTATCAGGCGTTTCCAGAAGACAGCAGGAAACGCATCCCCTCGATGAACCCTGGTCGCCAGACATCCCAGTCGTGTCCCCCGTCGTAGACGCGCAGTTCGGCAGTGATGTTGGGGACGCGCACCACATGGTTGAAGAACATGTGCGCTTCCATATCGAGATCGTGCATCCGCTCCTCGTAGTTCGGGTTGCGCCACTCGTCATCGCCGACGGCGATGAAGGCGCTGAGGGGCAGATCGCTCGCCTGCACCGACGCGAGCAGCGCCGGATAGTTCAAACTCTGGTAGATGTCCTCGTCGAACAGCACGTCGCCGCGACCGAACGCGCCGAACTCGCGGGTGCTGGAATCGCGCGGGGGCAGTGGGAAATAGACCGCCGGGCTGAGGACGAGCGCGCCCCTGAAGCGCTGCGGATACGCCATCGTCCAGCGAATGGCTCCGTAAGCGCCCATCGAATAGCCGCCGACGAAGCGCCCGTCCCGTTCAGTCCGCGTACGATAGGTCGCGTCGATGTGCGGAATCAGGTCCTGCATGACGGCGGTCTCGACCTGCTCCGCCTGATAGAGCGTCCCGGTGTATTGCGAATCGACGTAGTAGCTCGCCCGCGAACTGGACGGCATATCAGGCAGGACTGCGATGACCGGCGGGATCTCCCCGGAGGCGATCAGCGCATCAAGCGTGTCATGCACCCTCAGCCAGGCTGTGCCGGTGTCGCCGCGCCCGTGCAGCAGATAGATCACCGGGTAGCGTTCGCCGGACTGATCATATCCGGCAGGCAGGATGATGTTGTAGCGAAAATCGCGGTGGAGGGTGTCCGAAAAGAACGACTCGCGCAAGGTGATGCTTTCCTCCTGTCCAAGCGATACGCCGGCAAGCGCCAACACCAGTCCAAGGCTGATCAGCAGGCAGAGCGGCTTCAGCATCGTCACACCTCTCGTCATTTGCCATCGTAGATGTGATGGGTCGGGTGGATCACACGCATGGGGCGTTCACGGGTCTTCTCCTCATAGACATGGGCGACCAGTCCTGGCAGCCGCGCCATCATGAAGAAGGTGTTACCCAGCTCCGGCGCGATATTCAGTTCGAGGAGCAGCGCGGCAATCGCCCCGTCAACGTTGACGGGCAGAGATTTGCCGCTCTGTGCCACCGCTCGCGCCAGCGCCTCGACCATGGCGACCGCCTCGCCGGCGACGCCTTCCTCGTGCGCAATCGCCAGCAGGCGTCGGGTGCGCGGGTCGTCGGTGTGGATGCGATGCCCGAAGCCGGGCAGACGCTTCTTGTTCTCCTTGTAGCTTTTCACCAGAGCAGCCGCCGCTTCGTCCACCGAAAGACTCCGCTCCTGCCGGTCCTTCAGCGCACCTTGAATCATGCGCATGCAGTCCTCGATAGCGCCGCCGTGATGCTGGTTGATCGACAGCAGTCCGGCGGCGACTGCCGCATTGAACGGCGCGCCGGTGCTGGCTGCCGTGCGCGCCGCCAGCGTGGAGGGCGGCGTCGCCCCGTGATCAATCGACGCGACCAGGATGGCGTCGATCAGCCTGCCCATCTGAGGCGTGGGCAGGTCGCCGACCAGCGCCAGATAGATGGCTTGCCCAAACGTCACCGATCCCATCAGGCTGTCGAGCGTATGCCCGCGCAGGCGGATGGCGTTCGGCTGAATCTCGGTGATGGCGGTCTTCCACGCACCGCCCTCCTCCTCCTCGGCTTTCGCAGCAGTGGCGGCGGCTGGTCTGGTGGACCTGGGCTTGAGGGCTTCAGCCGCCAACCGCGGGATGTCACCGAACGATTCGGCGATGATCGCGCCAACTTCGCGCAGCCGCTTGATCTTGCCCTCGTAGGTTCCGACGTTGCCCTCGATGATGGCTCCGGCATGGCTGAAGCGCGTCCCTTCCCTGGCTGCCCGTCCGCCGACGTAGGCGATCAACGGCTTGGTGAACGCGCCCGCCTCGATCAGCGCAGCGGCGTCTTCTTCCTGTGAAGTACCGATCTCGCCGAACATGACGACCAGCTCGGTCTGCGCGTCGGTCTGGAACTGGCGCAGCACGTCGGCGTGCGTCGTGCCCACCACCGAGTCCCCGCCGACGTGGACCAGGGTCGAGAGTCCGATGCCGCTCCTGGCGATGTAGTAGCCCATGCTGGTGGTGATGCCGCCGCTGCGGCTGGTGATGCCGACCGGTCCCGCCGCCGCCCAACTGCGGATGGCTTCAGCGCTGCCGCCCATCATGCCGAGCACGCCGGCTTCGGGGCTGAGCACGCCGAGGGTGTTGGGACCAATGAAGTGCGCACCTTTGGCGCTGGCGACAGCGGCGATCTCCAGCACGTCGTAGAGCGGCACACGGTCGGGTACGATGACCAGCAGCTTGATTCCCGCCTCCAGCGCCTCGACCGCAGCGCCTTTGACCAGCGGCGCAGGCACGAACAGGACGCTGATGTCGATTCCACCGCTCCCCTGGCAGGCTTCGCCGACGGTGTTGTAGACCGGCACGCCGAGCGCCGTCTGCCCGCCCTTGGATGGCGTAACGCCCGCCACCACCGGCGTGCCGTAATCCAGCATCAGGCGGGTGCGCGCCAGACCTTCCCGCCCGGTGATACCCTGCACCAGCACCCGTTTGCTGCGATCAATCAAAATGGACATATTCGTCCTCGCTCTCCAGTCCGGGGATCGGCAGACGGATGAACCCGCCCCGGCTGCCCAGGAAACGGCATTCGACCTCGCACGCCAGACATTCGATGCACCCACCCTTTCGGGCATCCTCGCGGCTGATGTTCAGGGTTGGCACGCCGTCTACAACCGAAAGGATCTGCGGCACGCAGGTCTGCACGCATACCTTGCTCTGGCAGTCACGGCACAGCGCATGGTCGAAGGTGATCGTGCCGCCCGTCACCGTCTCGAAGGTGTACGGTTCCTGCGCCGGCGAGATGATAGGCGGAGCCGGCGGCTCGACCGGCTGATAGGAGGAGATCAGGGCGCGCAGCCGATCGGCGCAGGTGTCGGGGCTGTCATCCCGTCCATAGGCTTCGACCGGGGCGGGACAGACGCCGTTCGCACGGCGCAGGATGGTGATGGCTTCCTCTTCACGGTTGCCGCCGATGCGGATCACTGCCGGCACGTGGAGCGGCGCGTCCATGAAGGCTTTGACCAGCCCGCGCGCCGAATGATACTGCTCCTGGCTGGCGACGCCGCTGCCGCCGGCGAAATAGCCGTCGATGTTCGGCTGGCTGAGGATGATGCGCGCCGCGCGGTAGACTTTGCTGGCGGGCGGGTTGCCGCTGGTATCGACGAAGTTGGCGACCTGGAACCCCTGCTTGAGCAGGGCGTCCATGTTCATCATGCTGCCGCCCCCGCCCGCGCCGTGAAAGCCGATCACCCCGGCGCCTTTCTCGAAGCCCTCGAGCATCTGGATGAAGTAGAATGTGCCGCGATAGTCGTCCTTCTCGACCTGCCAGGCGATCTTTTCCAGCGCCGTCGGCGGGTGATCGAATTCGCGGGCGATCTCGATTCCCAACTCCGGGTGACGGAAGACCGAGTAGTCGTCGATGCTGAACCGGGCGTCCAGCGCCACCACCTCACCCCCGATTGTGTTCACCAGCGGGTTGATCTCGGCGGAGCGGGCATCGCAGCCGCGCGCCGCCGCGTAGAAGCGCAGCATCGCGCCGGCGACAGCCGCCTGCTGATCCGGTTCGACGCCGGCTTGCCGGCACATCTCCAGCGCCTCGGCTTCACTCAAGCCGCGCAGTACGTCGATCTCGTGACGCACGGTGCTTTCCGCCCGTCCCTCGATGCCGCTGCCGCCGGCTCGGCTGAACAGCAGCACCGGAGCTTTGCGCTTGCTGTCGATGATCAGCCCCAGATAGTACTCGTGGGCGATCTCGACCTGCTCTTCGACGAGCACCTGCTCGACGGCGAACTTGCCGAAACGCTGCCCGATCAGGGCGGCGGCGGCTTCGCGCGCTTCCGTTGGCGAGCCGGCGAAGCGGATCAATCCCTGTCCGGCGCGGCTGGTTGTGAACACCTGCGCCTTGACCACCACCGGCGCGCCCAGCCCGGCGGCGAAAGCGCCCGCCTCGGCGGCGGTGTTAACGGCGATTCCGCTCGGGACGGCGATACCCTGCGCCGCCAGGAGTCCCTTGGCTTGAACCTCATGCAGCTTGACCACTGGAGTCAGCGCTCCTTTCACCCTTCGATGCTGTGGCAGGCGATGCTGTGACACGCCATGTGGCTTCCATGCCAGCACGCCAGCCCGATCTGTCCGTTCCGATACGACGCCTGATCATCCTGCCACGCGATGCGCTGCCGTTCCCCGCCGCCTTCGACCACCGCGATCAGCCGGTTTTCCTGCACGGACAGGCTCAGTCGGCAGCCCTCGCCCAACCGCCAGGGGAATGCTGCCGAAGCGACCGGCTGATAGTCACGCGCCTTCCTGTACAGAGTCACGGTGTTGCCCGGCGACAGACCGAAGGCGTAGCTGCGCATCGCCCCCTGAACGCGCGCCAGGATCAGGTGATGATCGCCGAGCAAAGGGGTGATGTCCGCCGCATAGCGGTAGTCGGTCCAGCCGATGTCGCCGGTATAGCTCTCATTTTCCAGCGGGCCGCTGCCGTGATAGGCGCCGTCTTCCATGCGCCAGAAGCCGCGCCAGTACGTCCACTCGCTGATCGCGCCCGTCTCCGGGGAGGCGAAGGCGAAGGCGCTGGTGAACTGCGCCGGACCGTCCCAGTCCAGATGCGCCAGATGAAACGCCCCGGTCTCCCAGAGTTCGCCGGTGTTGCGCAGCACTACGCCGACCTGCGACAGGAGGGCGTCGGTCATGGGTGGGAGGGTGTACAGCAGATCGTGCCAGACGCCGGGCGTCAGCGCTGCGCCAGTCGCCTGATGCGAGTCCCGGTGATTCTCGTCGTAGACGTAGAGCGCGGCGCGCAGGGTGGTCGGCGCGTCCGCCGGGATCTGCACGCGAGCGCGGAGGGTCTGTCCGGGATACAGCAGCGGCGTGAAGGCAGCGCCGTAGTAGTTGGAACTCAGCTCGCGGGGACGGTAGGAAGTCCGCGTGAAGATGCGGATCTCGCCCTTTTTGTTCAGCTTGCGAATCGCCGTGCGCAGGACCGGCGTGCCGTCAACCTGCGTTTGCAGCAGGTGAATCGGACGCCCTTTGTCACCCCACGCCTGGAAGTTGGCGGTCGAACCGGGATACGTGAAGTGACAGCGCGGCGCGGGCGGATCGATCTTCCCTCCAGACATCCGCTGTCCCAGACGGATCATCCGGTCGGCGCACTGCGGCAGGCTGAGCAGGCTGCGCGTTCCGATCACGCTGGCGGCGATCAGCAGGTCATTCATCGGCTCGCGCCAGCGCGCCTCGATGCCGTCCAGCCCGACGGCGACGCCCATGATCGCGCCGACATTGCCGACGTTGCAGTCGGTGTCCCAGCCCGCCATGTTGGCGATCTGGATCGCCCGCGAGAAATCGCCCTCGCCATAGAGCATCCCCAGCACCACCACCCCGGCGTTGGGGATGATCGGAACCATGCCCGCATAGTGCTGATAGCCGAAATGCGCTTTGAGGTGCGCGAAAGCCGCATGCCAGTCCTGCGGGTGCGCGGCGTGGAAGGCGATCATGACGCGCATGACGCGGTCGTAGTCGCTGCCCGGCGGGACCTGCTCCAGCGCGATCTCGATCAGCCGGCGGGGATCGGGCCCGCTGAAAGCCGCGCTCACCGCCGCGGCGATGAAGCGCGCCCCGTGCAGCCCTGCGCCGTCGTGCGAGACGCTGGAGGCGCGCTCGGAGAGGTCGGCGGCGGCGCGGGGATCGTTCGGCAGCAGCAGCCCCCAGACATCGCTGAAGATCTGCCCGCCGATCTGCTCCGCCAGCGCCCTGCCGTTCTGAGCGATGCTGCCGGATCGGGGAGCGGGGATACCGTTGAGCAGGTTGAGGTACGCCGTATGCTCGGTGGAAATGCCATAGCCGCCCCACCAGAACGACCCGTGCTCGCATCCGACGGCGTTGAGCAGCGCCTCGCCGAAGTCGGCTGGCTTGGCGTCCTCAATATCACCGCGTTCCGCCAGCGCATCCAGCAGGATCAGCGGCACAGAGGTGTCGTCGTCGGGCTTGAAGATTTTGCCCTGGTCCTCGGAGACGTAGCCAGTCAGTTCGCCCAGGTTGTCGCGGATCTCCTCGTAGGTCCAGTTTTCCAGCGGCGCTCCGAAGCGCACGCCGATGCACTTGCCCAGCCAGCCCGCATAGACCCGTTCGGCATAGTCCACTGGCAGGCTCATGAGGTTCCGGCTTTCTCCAGAAGGCGGCTGGCGAGGGTTTCAAGATCCGCGCCGGCAAGGAAAGGCAGGCTCAGCCCGCGCAGTGTCGTCAGCGACTTTCGCCAGAGCGGGCTGATCACACCCCAGCCCTGAACCGCCCCACACAGCACCCCGACCATCGCCGGCAGCGAATCCGCCGACTTGGCGATGGAGGCAGCCAGCGCCACAGCCATGTGCAGGTCGCCGCCGCACGCCGTCGTAATAACGAAGGCGGATGGCAGCGTCTCTGGCGCGACATTGCCATAGGAATACACGCTGTTGATGACCCGCGCCGTCAGCAGGATCGTCAGATCCGCCGACTGCGTGATCTCCGACAGGCAGTCCTGCGCAACCGCATCGAGGTGGGCGATCCAGGAGCCGACCGGGAATTCGCGCCGGGCGCGTCTCAGCGCCGCGTCCAGATCGGCTCCGCCAGCGAGCAGGGCGACCGCCGCCGCCATCGCGCGGGCGGCATAGACTCCGTCTTCCGCCTGCGTGATCTGGGCGTCGGCTTCGGCAAGCTGCGCCGCGCAGTTGGCGTCGCCGGCGCAGAACAGCCCGATGGGCACGGCGCGGGCGACGGCGCAGTCTTCGTAATGCAGCGGGTTGTCATTTCCTGTCGCCGGCGGCAGCAGACCGCGTTCCAGATTCTCGACCGCTGCCCGCTCGGAAATGCTGGTGTGAAGGTGATCTTTCGCGGGCAGGATGTGCTTCCGCCATGCCTTCAGGAAGCACTCTGCCGACGGCGCGCCATCGCATTCCAGCAGCGCGGTGAGCGTGAATGCCGCCCATTCGGTGTCATCGGTCGGGCAGATCTCCAGCGTCTCTTTGGCGATGCGGTGGGTGAAAGGCAGCATCAGCCGCGAAATGCCCCGTTCGTCCAGTTCGGTATTCTGCCGCCAGAGAAACTGGTGACGTTTACGCGGGATATCCGGGTGCTGGAAGCGGTGGAAGAGCGCCGGAAAGCTCAGCGCGTCGCCGTAAGCCAGTCCGAACATCGCCCCCAGGAATCGCTCTCTTCTATCCATGAACCGCTTCCCATGCCCGCTGCGCCAGCGCGTCGGCGATGTCGGTGATACGCCGCCCGGCGATGAAGCCGATGCACTTGCCGGTTGAGGCGGCGACCCGTTCGCGCCACGCCGGCGGGATGGCGTCCTCGCCGCCGCAGGCGCCAGCCAGGCTGCCGACGATTGCGCCGATGGTGTCGGCGTCGCGTCCCATGCGGATCCCTGCCGGGACCGAGCGGGCGAAGTCGCCGCCGCCAGCCAGGAAGACCGCCAGCGCCACCGGAACCGCTTCTGTCGCCAGGTCCGCCCAGGGCCACCAGTGCACCACCAGATGCCGGTCGATGGCGTCGAGCGCGTTTTCCAGATCATCCGCCTGAATCTGCGCCGCGCGTGCCAGGGTGCGCCCGGTCCACGAACCGACGGGCACAACGGACTGCGCCGCAGCCATCATCTCTGCCGGCGCAGCGCCCACCATCGCCATGCTGATGGCTGCCGCCACCGCCTGGGCGGTGGCGATGCCGTCGCGGGCGTTCGAGACGCTGCCCAGGCGTCCTGCCAAGTCCGCCGCCTGCTGTGGCTGTCCGGCGCAGAGAATCCCCGCGCCGCTGATCGCCATCGCCACGCCGTCGCTCCAGCACTGATGATTGAACGCGCCAGACTGCGGCGGGTTCAGCCCTGCCAACAGGTTGCGCGTGGAGATCACATCGCTGAAGCCGCCGGGGCGATAAAAATACTTCCCGCTCAGCAGCTTGTCGCGCCATTCAGCGGCGACGATCTGCGGCGTAATGTCCGGTCCGTGTTCCAGCAGCAGCCAGGCGTTGAAGAGGGTGAAGTCGGTGTCATCCGTGCCGACGGCATCATCGCTCAGGAAGCCGGTGATGACGCCGTAGCGCGCGCCGATGGCTGTCCGCGTCATCCCCTCACAGGGCGCGCCCATCGCGTCGCCGATCGCCGCGCCGAGCAGACTGCCCCGCGCACGGCGTCTGAAGTCGTCCAGGGTGCGCATCGTCACCCCTTCAGTCCCAGGGTGGAAATGCCGCCGATCAAATGGCGCTGCGCGAAGAAGTACAACACCAGCACGGGGATGATCGAAATCAGCGTCGCCGCCATGAACATGTTCCATTCCACACTGTAGCGCCCCTGGAAGAAAGCCAGCCCGACGGAGATCGGGTAGCTGTTGAAGTCGCTCAGGTAGATCAGCGGGGAGATGAAATCGTTCCAGGTCCACAGGAAGGTGAAGACCAGCATCACCGTCACGGCGGGCAGCGAGAGCGGCAGGATGATGCGGTAGAGAATGGTCCAGGTGCCTGCGCCGTCGATGCGCGCCGCCTCGTCCAGATCGCGCGGGATCGTCCGCATGTACTGCACCATCAGGAAGATGAAGAACGGGTTGCCAAAGAATGATGGCAGCACCAGGGGCCAGTAGGTCCCTACCAGACCGAGCCGCGAGAACATCGAGAACAGCGGGATCAGCTTGATCTGACCCGGAATCATCATGGTGCTGAGCATCATGATGAAGAGGATCCTCTTGCCGGGAAAACGCAGGCGTGCGAAAGCATAGGCGATCAGCGGGACGGAGATCACCTCGCCCAGGGCATTGATCATGACCAGGACCGCGCTGTTGAACATGAAGCGCGCCAGAGGGTACTTGGCGAAGGCGTCGGCGTAATTACCCCACTGGGGCACGTCAGGCAGCCAGGTCGGGGGCCAGACGAAGATCTCCTGCCGCGTCTTCAGCGAGGTCGTGAACATCCACAGCAGCGGGATCATGAAGATTAGCGCCAGGACGACCATGATGAAGTACAGGAACCCGTTCCCCGTCAGACGGCGGAGCGCGGTCGTCAGGTTGGACCGCCTGAGCTGCCGGTCGATGTCGGCGAACGAGTCGTTCGGATGCGCCGCGCCGCTATTCAGACTCATAGTAGACCCACCGCTTTGACGTGTAGTTGATGAAGATCGTCGTCGCCAGGATGATCAGCGTCAGGAAGAGGGCGAGCGCCGAGGCATAGCCCATGTTGAAGTTGCGGAATGCTTCTTCGTAAAAGTAGAGCATGTAGAAATAAGTCGATTTGAGGGGACCGCCCTGCGTGATCACGAAGGCTTCGGTGAAGATCTTGAAGGAGTCGATCATTTCGATGATCAGCTGGAAGAAGATGGTCGGCGTCAGCAGTGGGATGGTGATGCGCCAGAAGCGCCCCCACTTCCCCGCCCCATCGATCTCGGCTGCTTCGTAGAGCTGCGCCGGGATGTTCTGCAAGCCCGCCAGATAGATGATGGCGCTGCCGCCGACCTTCCACACGCTCATCAGAGCGACGGAGGGCAGCGCCCAGTCCTTATCCCAGAACCAGTTCGGACCTTTCACGCCGACGGCGTCCAGCAGCGTGTTGACCACGCCAGTATCCGGCTGGAGCAGCCACATCCACATCAGCGAGACCGCTACGCCAGAGATGACGGCGGGGATGTAGAAGACGGTGCGGAAGAAGTTCATGCCCGGCAGGCGGTTGTTCAGCAGCAGCGCCAGCGCCAAGCCCAGGACCAGCTTGAGCGGCAGCGAGATCAGCACGAACAAGCCGGTCACTTTGAGCGCCTGCCAGAAGAGCGGATCGCGGGTGAACATGCGCACATAGTTGTCAGCGCCGATCCACGTCGGCTGCTCGACAATCGTCCACTGCGTGAAGCTCAGGAAGATCGACACGCCGATGGGTATCGCCGTGAAGACGACGAACCCGAACAACCAGGGGCTTAGCGCGAGATACGCCTCCAGGGCTTCGCGCCGCGCCATCGGACTCAGCCTGCGCCAGGATGCCAGCATGCCATGCTCCGACTACTCACCGCTGAGGGAGGGTCAGAGGTGCGGACGAACCGCACCCCTGATGCGCTGCTTGGTTATGCGCCCAGACGCGCGACGCACTCGTCCAATGCCTGCTGCGCCGGATCGACCAGGCTGTCGAGCGTGGCTTTGATGTCATCGCGCCCGATCTCGCCCAGGTTGACCAGGTCCCAGGCATCCACCGCCGCGCGCAGGACGGTTCCATTGCACGGATGGGCGTTCACCCACTCCGCAACCTGCCGCAGTTCCAGCACGGCGAAAAACGCCTGCACATAATCCTTGTCGGCGTTGGCATGATCTGCCAGCACGTCAGGAAGCGACGGGAACAGATGCCCGTTGTCCATCAGGAAGCGCTGACCTTCAGGACCGACCCAGTAGCTCAGCCATTCGTAGGCTTCCGCCGGATGCGCCGTACCCGCCCAGATCGACGCCGTCAGCGAGAAGGCGTTGACGTAGCGCTCGTTGCCGACGACCTGCGGTTCCGGAACAATGCCGAAGTTCACGCCCGATTCAATGGCGGTGAGCATGTGCCCCTGGTTCAGAGTCGCCATCGCCAGACGTCCAGCCAGGAACAGATCGATGGGTCCCGTGCCTTCGGTGCCGAGGATTTCGATGTCGGCGGGGGTCGGCGTCGCGCCGCTGGCAACCAGGTCCCACAGCCAGGTATACGACGCAACGGCGGCGTCGCTGTTCAGGTAGCCGTCGATGGTGGTGCTGTCATCGCTGTAGGGGAAAGCGCCGTAGTTGCGCCAGATTGCGCGGAACGGACCACGCGGGCGGTCGCCGCCCCAGCGGCGCTGATCGGGATCGGTCAGAGCCGTTGCCGTCGCGATGTAGTCCTCAGTCGTCCAGTCCGGGCTGGGATAGGCGACGCCCATCTCGTCGAAGACGTCCTTGTTGTACATGACGAAGTTCGCGCCCACGCCCAGGGGCAGACCGACGACCTTGTCCTGCCAGACAGCGCGCGTGTT
The DNA here is from genome assembly GCA_016789005.1 of Anaerolineae bacterium. GTDB lineage: Bacteria > Chloroflexota > Anaerolineae > Aggregatilineales > Phototrophicaceae > Flexifilum. Next base: position 22,444 of record JAEURA010000206.1, on the reverse strand, counting down.
CCAGAAGCCCTCAAAGTACATGCTGGGGTCGAGGTCCGGGTCGGCTTCGATGTAAGAGGTCAGATCAAGCGCCTGCGGGAACCAGTTATTGTCCCAGAAGAAGGCGACATCGGGCGCGCCCGATCCGGCGCCGAGGGTGGCGGTCATACGCTCGGTGAAGCCGCTTTCCGGCAGCACGGTGATGTTGACCTGAATGTTGGGGTGCTCGGCGTTGAACTGTTCGACCAGCGCCCGCTGCACTTCTTCGGAGTACTCTTCAGAGTTGACCGTCCACCACTCGATGGTCACAACATCCTGAGCCAAAGTGACCGCCCCGAAGGGGATCAGCATCAGCAAGGCGAAGAGAACCAGACTGATCTTCCTGCTTCGATACCACATGAGCTATTCTCCCTAGATACTATTTGTCCAAATTAACCGCACGCGCCCGGCGCGCACGAGCTAATCCCTTATGAGATGAGCGCCACCAGCTGCCCGGCAAGCTGCCGCATCGACTTCTGCGCGGCAAATTTCAGGCAGACGCCCGCCGGCGTATCGACCATCGCCGCCCAGTGCGGCGGGATGACCGACTCGCCGTGCAGCGCGCCGGACAGCGCGCCGACGATGGCGCTGATGGTATCGGCGTCGCGCCCGAAGTTTCCCGACCAGATCATGCCCTGCCGGAAATCGCCCTTCGTCAGCCGGAAGATGGCGTACGCCTGGGGCACGGCTTCAGCCGCCATAGAATGCACCGGCGTCCAGAGCTGCACGTGCAGCTGCTCCAGTGCGGCGAACAGGTCATCGTGTGTCTGGCAGATGTCCATCGCGCGCCCCATAGCACGCGCCATCCAGGAGTCGGGCGGGATGACGGCGCGTCCGGCATCGATGATCGCCTCGACACCCGCGCCAGCCATCGCTGCCGCCACGCTGGCAGCAACCGCCTGCGCCGCCCAGATACCGTCGCCGGCATGGCTCATCTGTGCGTCAAGCGCGGCAAGCGAGGCGGCGCGCTGCGGGCTGCCCGCGCACAGGATGCCGACCGGAGCAATGCGCATCGCCGCGCCATCGTCGTTGTTCTGCACGTTGTCGCTGCCTGAGAGCGGCGGAAGGATGCCGCGCTGGAGGTTGGCGACCGCGCCGTAGAGGGGCTTGCCGCCGCGCTCAAACATCCCGCCCTGCTGGAGGATGTATTTGTCCCAGGCGGTCAGCAGCGCCTCGTGAGTCAGCGCCCCGCCGCAGTCGATCAACGTCTGGGCGGTGAGGACCGCAAACTCGGTGTCATCTGTGCTCTTGGCTCCCGAATAGAGTTCGGTGATGATGCCGTAGCGCAGGCGGTAGTCCTGGTTGCGCCCCAGATCGCCAAAAGCATCTCCGACAGCCAGTCCCTGCAGACAGCCAATCGCCCGGCTCAGCAGCCCCGCGCGATTCCTAGATGGTGCAAACTGCTCGTCTAACATATTTGATCCTGTTCAGATCCCTGTCTCAATAACCAAGCCAGATGATCAGCACGCAGCCCAGCTATCAGCCACACCCGGCGACATGCCTCATGAGAACGTTCTCATGCGACGCAAATGTCAAACCTTCATGGGCGGCTTGTACTTTCAGCCGGGGATGCTGTCGACCCCCGCACCACCAGCTCGCAGGGCAGGCGGACGGCATGGATCGGCAGATCATCCCCCTGCTCCAGGCGCGCCAGCAGCAGACGCGCCGCCTCGACCCCGATCTCGTACTTGGGCTTGGCGATGGTGGTCAGCGGGGGCAGGGATGTCGACGCCATGTAGATATCGTCCATGCCGATGATCGAAATCTGCTCCGGAATGCGCCAGTTCATGGCGGCAGCGGTCTGCATCGCTCCGATGGCGATGATGTCGTTCGCCGCGAACACCGCCGTCGGCGGCTGTCGCAGGTTGAGCAGCTGGCGCATGGCATCCTGCCCGGCTTGGAGCGAGAAATCGCTGTGGACGACCAGGTCCGGGTCGAGTTTGAGATGATTGCGCGCCAGAAAGTCAACGTAGGAGTGATAGCGGCTGGTATTCTTGCGCCGCGCCGACAGCCCGGCGATCAGCGCAATGCGGCGGTGTCCCAGCCCGTACAGATAATCCAGGGCGATCTGCACCGCGCTTTCCGTGTCACTGCCGACCGAATCGTAGCCGGCGTAGCCATTGCCGGAACCGAGCAGCACGATGGGCACTCCCATACCGCGAAAATGCGTGCTGTTCGCGTCGGTCGGGTTGATGATCAGCCCGTCGAAGCGGTTGCGGCGCACCATCCTGAGGTATTTGAGTTCGCGCGCCGCGTCCCAGTCGCTGTTGACCGTGACGACGGCATACTCCGACGTCTCCAGCGTATCCTGCACGCCGCGCGTGACTTCGGGCCAGAAGGGGTTGGTAATGTCCGGGATCGACAGGGCGATCATGAATGTCTTGTCGGTGCGCAGGCTGCCGGCAATCGAATTGCGTTCGTAGCCCAGCTTGTCGACGGCGTCGACGACGCGCTTCTGCGTTTCCTGGCTGACAATGTCGTGCTGCCCGCTGACGACGCGCGCCACAGTCGCCTTGGATACCCCGGCGAGTTTTGCCACATCGACAATGGTTGGGCGTTTCGGCACGACACAAACCTGTTCAAAGAAGTGCAGAAGATTATCATGAGAACGTTCTCAAAGCGTATGCCATTATCGCGCCGCTGTCAAGCGGTTGAGCAAGGGCGTCCATTTACTTGACGATTTATCGAATCCATCTTAATATCGATTATCAATAATCAATTGCCACCCATTGAGATCGATTATGTCTGTTCGATATCCGACTCCTGCGGCTGCGAAACTCACGTCGCTTTCCGATCAGGTCTACGAACGTCTTCGTCTGGCGATCATCAGCGCCTCGCTAAAACCGGGCGGAAAGCTGGTTGAGATGGACATTGCTGCTCAGATGGGGACGAGCCAGGGTCCTGTTCGAGAGGCGCTCCAGCGACTGGAACACGACGGATTGGTCGAACGGCGCGCCCGCAGCGGCAGTTTCGTCGCCCCTCTCAAGATGGACGAGATGGTCGAATTGGTCGACATCCGCTGCTCGGTCGAAGGCTCGGCTGTTCGCCGTGAAGCCAGGAGCATCACGCCGCAGCAGTGCGACGAACTCGACCAGATGGTCGCGCAAATGGCGGCGGCGGGCGCAGATCACGACATCATGGCGCTTGCGGAGATTGACATGCAGTTTCACCGGACGATCATCGAGTGGTCTGGCAGCGCAACGCTGCTGCGGGTCTGGTCCACACTTGGAAATCAGATTCAGCGCTTCGTCGTTCAAACGCACTCGGAAGCCTACTCCGACTTCGTCGAAATTGGCATGCGTCACGGACCCATCGTAGACGCGCTCCGCAGTCACGATGAGGATGCCGCCGTAGAACGCATACAACGCCACATCCGGCTGATACTGCCACATCTAGATGCCTTGCGTTCAGATCAACCCGATTCGCGCTAGGGGTGGCTGAAAAAGCCGTCTCGCCTTTGCCCGCGCGCTTATGCCGCGCCGTCATGCCATTGGGCAGTATCGCCGCCGCGCCGGGAAAGATCCTGGCGAACGAAACCAGAGGGGTCTGGCTGGCAGATTTGCCCGCCGCATCGCTGACGTTCCGCCCCGGAAAATCCAATGCTAAAGGAGGCTGGCTGCGGAAGAGAACAGGCATCACCTTATCGTAGAGCTTTCTGACGACATTCAATAAAGAGGAGCAAAAAACATGAATCCGAGGAGATTGAGCCGCCGGGATTTTCTACGCGCCGCAGGCATTGGCTTTGTGGCGACCAGCGCCGGGCTTTCCGTTCCCACTCTGCTTGCCCAGGATCCCACCGCTACCCCTCTGCCGCTCCCTCAAGGCGCCGCAGGCAAGCTGACCGTCATTCATCGCACGGAATATTTCCAGGTCGTCCAGCAAATGTTCCGGCAGACGGTCGAGAACTACGCAGCGGCGAACGGTCTGGAACTCGATATCTCGACAGCAAATCCCGAAGTCTTCGGCGACTTCCCCGCCAAGATGCTGGCGGCTGTGCAGGCGGGCAATCCGCCGGACCTGGGCTACAATCAGCTTAATATCCCTGCGCTGATATCGCTGGACATCCTGGAAGATGTGACCGATGTGGTGGAAACCCTCACCAGCCGTTACGGCGCAACAGTACCGGTCGAGTCTCAGTTCAACGGCATGTTTGATGGTCGCTGGTACGCGATCCCCTTCATGAGTTTCACCGGCGCCTGGTTTGCCCGCAAGGATAAGTTCGAAGCAAAAGGCATCGACGTACAGACTCTCGCGACGTTCGACGACCGCCGCGAAGCCTGCCTTGAGGTCTCCAACCCGGACGAAAACTTCTACGGCTGGGGCATGACCATCAACCGATCGGGCGACGGTCACGGACTGATTTCAGGCGTCATTCAGGCGTTCGGCGGCAGGTTCGTCGATGATTCCGGCTTCAAAGTCATCTTCGCCTCGCCAGAGACCGTCGCTGCCGTCGAGTGGCTGGTGGAAACCTACACCAGCGACAGGTACAAACCCATGCTGCCGCCCGGCATCGAGAGCTGGACGGATACCAGCAACAACGAGCAGTATCTCGCCGGAACCATTGGCATGACCCTGAACCAGCCGAGCGTCTACGCTGCGGCGAAGGCGAACAACAACCCGGTCTTCGAGCAGACTGCGGTGATGCACGCGCCGACCTGGAATGACGGCACCCTGCACGAAGCAGGCGGTAACGGCTGGCTCATGATCTTCAAGGGCGCGCCGAACGTCGATGTTGCCAAGGACCTGGTCTATAACCTGCTCGATCCGGCGAACTATGTGCCGATGGTGCAGAACGGCGGCGGTCTGTTCCTACCCGCTTACGCGAACCTGTGGACAGACGAAGTACTGGGTACAGATCCCAACTTCGCAGTCTTCCGCGACATTCTGCTGCACGAGGAACCCTACTTCGGGCAGTCGCACCCGGCGCCGCCCAACGCCCTCGTCGGGCAGATCGACGCAGCGTCCATCACCAGCCAGATGATGGTCAACGCCATCAGCGGCGCGATGACCCCTGAGCAGGCGGTTCAGGACGCCCACGATAAGATCGTCCAGATCTTCGAAGAAGGCGGCGCGCCGCAGTAGCCGGCTTATGTGGCAGGGTGAGGGTATGCCTCGCCCTGCCCGCCTCGCCCTGCCATCTTGTTTGAATGATGACTATTCGAGATCGTGAGGACGATATGAGCAACCCGTCCACCACCCGTTCGCGCTTGCGGGCGGCGCAGGCGACTCCCGCTCCAGGACGCAGCCGAGCAGACCAGATCCTCGGGCGAGACTGGCGCGTCGCCTATCCCTTCATCCTTCCGATTGTCGTCCTGATGGGTCTGCTGATTTTCTGGCCCTTCATCAATGCCATCCTGATGAGCATGACAACGCGCAACGTCGTCACGCGGACCGAAGTCTATGTAGGGCTTGCCAACTACGAACGGCTCCTGCGCGACAGCGATTTCATCAGCGCGGTTGGCAACACGCTGCTTTTCACTATCGCATCGCTGACGGTCAAATTCATCGTTGGGATGATCGTCGCGCTGCTGCTCAACAGCAAACTCCCATTCCGCAGCATCCTCAGCGGACTCATGCTGCTACCCTGGATCGTGCCGGAAGTGGTGACCGCGCTGGCATTCCGCAGCATCTACGACCCGATCTTCGGCGGCTTGAATCCGATTTTGATGCAGCTAGGGGTGATTGATCGGCAAGTCGCCTGGCTGGGGGAACCGGGCTTGGCGCTGCCCAGCGTCATCGCCGTCAACGTTTGGAAAGGCATTCCGTTTTATACCATCCTGCTGCTGGCGGGTCTCAAAGCCATCGACCGGGAGCAGTACGAAGCCGCGGCGGTGGACGGTGCAAGTCCCCTCAAGCGGTTTCGGCATATCACCCTGCCGGGGCTGCGCTATGTGATTGTCGTCACACTGCTGCTCTCGTTTATCTCCACCTTCAACAGCTTTGGATTGATTTATCTGATGACCGGAGGTGGTCCGGGCGGCGCGACCCGCGTCTACAGCATCCTCGCCTACGAAAAGGCGATCATCGGTCTCCGTTTTGGTCCGGGGGCAGCCACCGCGTTCAGCATGGCGCCGCTGCTCGCTGTGCTGATCTTCCTGCTGGCGCGTTTCATGCGCCCGGAACAGCACGTGAAACAGGACGAAAAGATATCCCGCTTCGATGCCGTATCCTCATTCCTTGGCAGACTGCTGGGGACGATCATCGACATCGTGCTGCTGCCGCTGGAACTGATCTCGAACGGCGTCAGCCGCGTCTTTGCCATCCTGCTGCCGCCAAGAGTGGAAGGCGTCTCTCGGCTCAGCCATCGCCAGCGCGACGGTATCAGCCTGATCTCTCGCCTTCTGGCGATTGCGCTGTTCCTGATTTTCGTACTATTCCCGTTTTACTGGATCATCATCACGTCTTTCAAAACCGATCTTCAGATTCAACGGTTCGACTCGGTTTTCTGGCCGAATCCCTGGACTCTTGAGCAGTTCCGTTCACTCATACAGGAAACCTCCTTCCTGACCTGGTTCAAAAATACAGTGCTGGTCGCCAGTGTCAGCACAGCGATCTCGGTGGTGCTGGCGTCGACGGCGGCGTATGCGCTGGCGCGGCTTCAGTTCCGGGGCGGCGGACTCATGACAACGCTGCTGCTGGTCACCTACCTGCTGCCGGGTTCGCTGCTGTTCATCCCGCTGTACCGCATCCTGACCGACCTCGGGCTGATCAATACTTACGGCGCGCTGATCCTCACCTACCCGACCTTCCTGATGCCCTTCGCCACCTGGGTGCTGATGGGTTACTACCGCTCCATCCCGGTCGAACTGGAAGAAGCGGCGTTGATCGACGGCGCAAACCGGCTCACCGCGTTCTGGCGAATCACCCTGCCGCTGGCGATGCCCGCGCTGCTCTCGGTGACGCTGTTTGCCTTCACGACCGCCTGGAACGAGTTTCTATTCGCTTTCGTGTTCATCACGAGCGAGTCCCTTAAGACGCTGCCGGTGGGTCTGCAGCTCCTGGTGTTCGGCGACATTTATCCCTGGGGACAAATGATGGCGGCATCGCTGATGATGGCGATCCCGGTCGTAGTCATCTACATATTTGCGCAGCGCTTCCTGGTCGAAGGACTGACGGCGGGAAGCTTGAAAGGTTAATCGGGAATCATGAAGATCACAGATGTGCAGGCATGCGTCATCGGGGAGCAGGTTCCGCACAGCGGAGGGAGCGTCTGGACGTTTGTCCGCATCTACACCGATGAGGGGATCGTTGGCACTGGCGAGTGCAATTCCGGCGGACCCGGCGCATCCGGGTTTGCAACCAAAGCGGCGATCATGGCGATGCGCGAGCGCATTATCGGCGAAGATCCGTTCAACGTGAATCTGATCTATGAAAAACTGCGGCGCGGTGGGCGCTACGGCGGTTCGTCGAACGCGCCAATTATCTTCGCGCTCACCGGTATCGACAATGCGCTCTACGACATCTGCGGCAAAGCGCTCGGCATCCCGGTCTACAAACTCCTGGGCGGCAAGTTCCGCGACAAGATACGCCTCTACGCCGACTGTCACGCCGGTGAAGAAGAGTCTGTGCAGGCATATGCCGAAAAGGCGATTGAGCGAGTCGAGCAGGGGTTCAGCGCCGTCAAGTTCGACGTCGACAGCACGGGCGTCGGCAAACTGGACCCGTACAATTGGACGGTTGGCGCCAAAGAGATGACCCACATTATCAGCCTGATCGCCGGTCTGCGCGAGGCGGTCGGCTTTGAAGTCGATCTCGCCATCGACTGTCATGGGCAGTTCGATCTCCCCTCAGCAATTACGCTGGCGAAAGCCGTTGAGCCGCTGCGCCTGCTGTGGCTGGAAGAGCCGGTTCCCGCCGAAAACGTCGCAGCGCTGGCACAGGTCAGGGCAACGAGCAGCACCGTCATTTGCAGCGGCGAAAATCAGTACACCCGGTTCGAGTTCATGGAGCTGTTCAGCGCAAAAGCTGTCGACGTGATCATGCCGGACCTTGCCAAAGCCGGCGGCATTGCCGAAGCAAAGCGTATCGCCGATCTTGCCGATGCGCACTACATTCCGATTGCGCCGCATAACGTCTCGACACCGCACGGCATGATGGCAGCAGCGCACGTGATGGCTTCCGTTCCGAATTTCCTGGTACTGGAACTTCACGCCCTTGAGATTCCCTGGTGGAGCGATCTCTGCGACGGTGACAAACCCTTCTTCAAAGATGGTTTCATGACGGTTTCGGAGCGTCCGGGTATTGGCGTCGAACTGAACGATGACGTCGCCAGGAAACTGCTTTGGAATGGCGACACCTACTTCGATTGAATGTGCACGGGGAGTTTTGACATGACCGCTCAGACCCAGAACGCTGCCGAACTTCAGGCACGGTGGGACAAAATCCGGGTCGCCAATCTGTATGACACGCTCGACCGGATGGGTTACGGCAACCAGTGCCTCGATCTCGGCATCAGGACGCTTTTCCCGCACCAGCACCTTGCCGGACAGGTGGTGACTGTCAAAGGCTCCGCTCACCCGGTTCAGAAAGGCGAGGAGTGGACCGGCAGCGGCGGTGTTAACTATTTCGAAAAGCTGCGCACACTGCTTTATCCCGGATGCGCCGTCGTCATCGAGTGCGGCGGCGAGATGCATGCCGGCAAGTTCGGCGAAATGACGAGTTGGGCGCTTCAGCAGGGCGGCGCGCGCGGCATCGTCCTGGACTCGTTCATTCGTGACTATCTCGGGCTTGAAGTCATCCCCCACTTCACAGTTTGTGCACGCGGCACCTCCCCCATCGAATCATCACAGCGCTGGCGCATTGACGATGTGAACGTCACCATCGGCATGCCCGGTACGCTGACCAGCCGAGTCCGGGTACGCCCCGGTGACTGGATCATCGGCGAGGTGGATGGTGTCGTCGTCGTCCCGCAGGAGATCGCGTTGGAGGCGCTGGTGAAAGCTGAGGAGATCGAAGCCAAAGAAGAGGGCATGCGCCAGGATTTCGCGCGTGGGATGTCCTTCGACGAAGCTTATGAAAAGTGGGGACGGGCTTAAGCGAAACCGGCGCACTCGCCATCGCATTCCTTCCTGGAGGTGTTCCGGCATCTGCACCCACAGCCCGCGCAGACGAACTGCGCGGGCTGTTCCGGTAATGAAGGATGAATCTCCCGATGCTGTTGCGGCATCACACCGACCGCGAATTCGGCGGTACAGGGCGGGATATTGCGACTGCCCGCCCAGCGCTAGCGAGCCGGTCCGGCATCGGCGGCAGCGTCTGCCAGCAGATCGGCAAGCTGCACCACGGCTGTCAGCCCGGCTGATCGTCCGCTCTGATCGTGCCAGCCATACCCATCTCCCAGCCGTGAGCGCAGCGCCGCCTGCCGCGCCTGATATTCGGAGCGATTATGCGGGCTGACCGGCAGATTGAGCCGCTCGCGCTGTGCCGCCGCAAACCCAAAAAGCTGCGCCCCCGCCTCTGGTCGGTCCAGGAGGAGCGACAGTTCAGTAAACAGCTCGCACAGGTGGATGATACTGGTCCTGCGGTCAATGTTCACGGCGATTTCCAGCGCGGCGCGCAGCGTCGCACCGGCGAAGCGCACGTCCCCCAGGCGCATGGCAGCCGCGCCCAGATAGGCGGCGAACACCGCGATCAGCGTCTGGTTGCCAGCCTCCCTGGCGCGCGCCAGAATGTTCGTGAACAGGTCGAAAGCGTCGGCGTTTTCCCCCTGTTTCAGAGCGATGATGCCCAGATAACTGCGCGCGACCGACTCGCGCAGGATTTCCCCCTGCCGGTTCCAGCGGCGAATAGCGATGTCAAGAGTCTGGCGAGCGACATCGTACTGAGACTGCGAGACCAGAATCTCGCCCAGGTCCTCATATGCCAGCGAGATCAGCCGCTCGATACGGGCATCGCCGCCGCTGCCGATCTGCGCTTCCATCGCGATGATGGCTTGCAGCATCTCGACCGCGCGGTCGTACTTTCCCTGCCGCGCGCAAATCTCTGAGAGGACGCGCAGCGCCCGCGCCCGCGATTCTGGCAGGTTCAATCCTGCTTCCAGGCGCAGCGCCTCCTCGGCGGCATCCCAGGATGGATCATACTGGCTGGTGCGCTCCAGAATGCGGGCGAGTGCGACCAGCCCGCGCACTCGAACCGCCGGCGTGATCTCCCGGTTCCAGCCGCCCGCCTGAAGCAAGGGGATGATGCCGCGCGCCTGGTAGCCCCGGTTGACCCAGTACTCGGTCATTGCCGGGGCGATGTGCATGAGAAACCGCTGGCGCTCTTCATCGGTCAGCCCTGGGACCTGCCACAGGTTATGGGCTTCGCCGTCGAGGACCAGCATCAGCTCGTGCAGCGGCAGGTTCTGCGCGAGAAACTCCTCAGACCACGCCTGGAAATGCGCCACGTAGCGGAGGGCGACGGAGCGCAGTAAGGGTGAATGCGCCAGCTGCGGAAAGAACGCCTGTCGCAGGAAATTGTGCATGCAGTAGCGGAATTCTCCCGCCTGCTGAATCAGCGCGCGATCGGTCAGGTCCTTGAACCTCTTTGGAGACACGCCGGCAACAACGAGCGCCGCTCGAAAATCAAACGTCCCCTCAAAGACCGACAGCGCCATCATCGTCTCCTGTTCCTGGGGCGTAAGGTGCGCCAGCATGGCATTCAGCAGCCCCTGGAATGTCTGGTGACGGGTGGGCATGTCCTGATGCACGGCTTCCATGCGCATCAGGTCCTTCTGCATCATCTGGAGGATCGCCCCCGGTGGCATAAACTGGACCCACCCTGCCGCGATGACGATGCCTAGCGGCAGACTGTCCACCATCTGGCAGATGCGAATCACGTCGTCGAGCGCGGAGTCCAGATCGAAGCGAGGATTAACGCGCCGTGCCGTCAGATCGAACAGGCGCACTGCTTCGTAAGTCTCGGGGTTTGCCGCGCCGATCTCCGGGACGCGCAGTCCTTTCAGCGGCAGCAGCCACTCACGGAACAGGTTGAGCGGCGACTGAGAGGTGATGAAAACCTGCACCGAGGGCGCTTCCAGCAGCACCCTCTGGATGAAACCAGTCTCCGGCAGGAGTTGTTCATAGTTGTCCAGCACAAGCAGCATATGTTGCGGCTTGAGCGCCTCGATCACGGCACGCTCCACCGCCGCTTCCGTCATGCTGCTGGCGAAACCCACTTCCAGGGCGCGCGCCGCCGCCTCCAGGAGATCGCGCGCGCTCTGGGCGCTGACCAGCGAGACGAAGCGTGCGCCATCGCGGTAGAGGTGCTGCCGGTGAAAAGCGAGCTGGGTCGCCAGCATGGTCTTGCCGATGCCGCTGATCCCGTACACGGTCAGCAGGCGGCAGTTCGGCGTGTTCAGCATGCGCTGCGCCAGTTCGATATCGTCGGCTGGCTCCACGTAGTCCGCGTCCGGTTGGACGCGCGCGAACAGCCCCGAAGCTCGCGGCGGGGACAGTCGCCGCTCGCGAATCTGTTCGTAGAGCGCCGTCGTCTCCGCTTCCGGTTCGGCACCCAGCTCAGACTCCAGCAGCACGGCGAAGCGCTCTTACTGCATCAGCGCCCCATTCGCCCGGTTGGTGTAGGCGAGCAGGCGCATCAGATGGCGCTGTGCCGCGTCGTGCAGGGGGTCGTGATGCACCAGCTTCCAGGCGTAATCCAGACCCGCCGTGTAACTGCCCTGCCTGAGCGCGATCTCGACGATGTCCAGCAGCAGCCGGCTGTACAGCGCACTCAACTGCCGCCGCCGCTCATCCATCCACTCCTCCAGGGAGTAGGCATCGCGCACGATGATGCCGGCAAGAAATTCCCCCTGGTAGAGCGCTTCCAGCGATTGCAGCGCCTGAAGCCGCGTCAGCGCCCCTGCCGAGGCGATCAGCTTCCTGTAGCCTTCCTCGAACTGGCGGGCATCCACCTCGACGAACACATCGCCGCGAATCGCCAGGTCGTCGTGCGAGACATCCAGCGCGTCGCCCACCCTCTGGCGCACGCTGGAGAGCACGGTGCGCAGGTTCTTGAGCGCCTGTTCGTCGCTTGTTTCGCTCCACAGCAGCGCCGCCAGCTTCTTGCGGCTGTGCTCGCCAGGATGCAGCGCCAGATAGACGAACAGCAGCGCCGCTTTGGTCGAGACGAAATCCTCAACCGGGACTCCGCCCCGTTCTACCAGCAGCTTGCCGAAGGTGGTGATCCGTATATCGTCCCGACTGCCATCCTGGATACCATCGGACTCGTGAACGCTGGACATATGAACGGGACTCTCCGGGCGGGCTGACGCGCATCACGCAGGCATCAGGAGTGATTTCCGTACGAAAGGTTACGATCTCGGTAGGTGTTCAATTGCGCTTGCAGCTCTGGGTACATATAACGCACAATCAGCAGCGCCTCATCCAGGGAAGCTACAGTCGTCAGAGGCTGCCGCGAGCGACTGATGACGAAGGCGGTCATGTCGCGCACCACCTCCGTGGTGGTGATCAGGGCGACGAAGCCGAGCCTCGCTTTCCACATACGCGGATCGACTGCGGCGGCGATCTCATCCAACCCGAGTGAAAAGATGGGCAGCGAAGTCCCCAGATGAGCGTCATTCAGGTCAATGATCCCGATCAGCAGCGCTGCGCTGCTGCGGCTCGCCTCCTCCATGAGATCGGCGGTCTCTCGTGTGATGTGGCGGATATCGTCCAGGCTCACCTCGTCGTATTCGCGAATGTACAGCACACGATACTGCACAATCCACTCTACACGATAGGGCATATCGTCACCCTCGATTGAACCAGTCCCTCAACGCGTATCACGATTTTCATTGTAGAACGAAACGCAAAGAGCCACCCCATTTCGAGGCGGCTCTTTGCAGCGTGGTTTCTCCTCAACTGGCGCGCACCCGCCTCACGAACCAGATGCGCCATCTAAACTGCGTCATTCGCAGGCGAGGCGATGCTCGCCGCCGCGTTCAGTGCGGTTTCCGCGATCAGCCCGTAAGCCGATGCCCAGGCTTCGCGAACTTCCGGCGTGAATGCCGCGCCAAATGCCTCCTCCAGCGCCCCCAGCAGCGCCGCCCCGACGCTGTCCCAGTGTGCGGGCGTCACACCATACGCCACGTGCCGACGCCCCAGGCTCTCGATTGCCGGTACGATGGTGTCCAGATGATCCAGCGCGTTGACGACCACAGCGATAGTCTGCATCAGCTTCATGCGCTGCTCGGACAGGTCATGACGGAAGAGCGGTCGGGTGCTGGGGTCGATAACGAATAGCCGGTCGTAGAAACGGGCAGCCAACCGGTCGGCATCAGCGACCTGAGCGAACGTGGACTGAACGATGATCTTCTGTTCATTCGTGAAACTCATGAGGTTCCCCTTTCAGGAATTCGTTTGCGCGTGATTCCACTTGTGCAGCTTGTGCAGCTTTAGTCTCGGGACTCGCCATCAACGCCTACCAGTTCGAGCAGGTAATCCGACGCCATAACACTCTGGTCATCCGGCAGGACCGAGATGTCGAGGGCGGGCAGTCCCTCCAGCGCCGGATTGAGATGCACCACGCCTTCCTCCTCGCAGACGACGGTGTATACCCCGGCTTCGGAGGTACTTAGGACGCAGCCTGCCGGAATCTCGATCTCGTAGCACACCTCGTTGAACACACCCACCTCGTACAATTCCACGTAGACGCAGTATTCCACCACCATGCCGCCATCCTCGCCGCCCCGCAGTCCACCCAACTGTGTCTCCCGCAGATCCAGGTCCAGGCGAGCGGGATTGACCTCGATCTTGACCTTGGTGTAATTGAGGGTGAAGGTATCCGCGCTGGACGGATCAGGCTTCCCCACCACCAGATCGAATGGGCTGGAAGTGCCTGGGTCGGGGTCGCAGTTCAGCGCCGGGTTTTCCCCCGTGATGATCCTTCCGTCCACGATCACATCATCCGTCGATGTGCTGCTCGCACCTGACCCACCATCGACCCGCGCCCATGCCAGGACCACCACGCCGTGGTTGATCGCCCGAACGAGACAAGAGCCGCTGCCCGGCAGGTTTCCACCCACACTGACCAGACCGTCGAGACCGACGATCGGTCCGCAGGCGCCGCTGTTGTCATCGTCACTGAGGCGGTAGAGCGTCGTCACACCGTTACTGATCCCGCCATTTGCCGTCGGCCAGCCCATGTTTGCGGCGTCGCCGATCCCTGCTGCTGCCGCCGCCTGAACGTTCGCCTGGCTTGATGCCACAGCGACCGCGCTGTCGGCGTCATGAAACTGGAGGAACGAGTCCGGCAGGGTCAGAAATGCGTCCAGGAAGATGACACCCCACACCGGCGTGCCGACTGCGATCGGTGTCCCGGCTTCGGCGGCAAACCAGAAAGCGCCATATACGGCGGAGTCCTCACCGCCCCAGGTTGCTGCGTCGAAGCCGACCGACAGATGGCAAAGTATCGGCTGATCGGGTGGGTTGCCGACCAGACCCTCCACGCCCAGCTGACCGCCGGCGGCGTCGCCAGGGAGCGGCGGACAGTTGGTGTGCAGAAGAACACTACGCGACGAGTAGCCAGGCGTGCCGCTGCTGCCCTGGTAATTGGACAGCCGGAACCAGACATCCGTCCCGTTCATCACGTAGCCCTCGGCGGCGTAGATCACCCCCGGCAGCAGGCTCCCGATGATCGCGGCGTTCAGATCGGCTGTGCTGCGCACATTGACGCGCGCGTTGGCAGAAGGTGTGACATAGCAACCGTCAATCGGCAGCGTCGGCGGCACGAACGGCGGCGGTGTGATCACTTCCGGCGTAACCGGCGCCGATTCACCCGGCGGGTTGTTCACCGGCGGCTGTTCGGGCGGGTTGTTCGGCGGGTTCTGCACCGGGCAGCCCATATTCTCCAGAGGTCCGGGGACCGTCGGGCAGCGATCCCGCGTATCGGGCAGCCCATCGCCGTCACTGTCGGCGGGCGGCGCGGGCGTGGCAGTCGGCGGCACGATGATGATCTGCGCCACAGAGATCTGAGTCCCCATGAGGGACAGCAGCATGAGCAGTGTCAGCAGGCGCAATAGCGATGCGCGTTTCATGAGTACATCCTTCCATAAACACGGAAATACTGAAGATGAACGACCGTCGCAGTGCTGCCGGGTCGTGATGATGCCCATACTACGGAGGCAGCGCCTAAAAAGCGCTTATTGAGCGCTCAGGGAATCAGCGCCGCACTGAGCTGGCAGAAGGAGTGTCCATAGCGAGGGGGCGAAGTCGAGGTAAGATCACGGCGCATGTGTGTCGCAGACGCCATTTCACAGTGGATAAGGCAGGTTTATGAGTCTGACTCTGACAGATCTCCGTCATCGCATCACGATGGGCGATATCCCGTTCACAGATCGCGGATCGCGGATCATGGTGCTCCTCAGGGATGGCGTCTTTCACGTGCAGGTGGCGGAGTCCTGGTCGGAAGATCATCCCTGGACGCTGGTCACCATCGGACTGCTCGACGCCGACACCGTGCCGCTTGACATCGACATCGACGCCCAGCCCCACCGGGTGGACGTTACGGCGGACGGGCACGACTTCGCGCTCGGCTTTGCCGATGCCGAGACGCTGATCCTGAGCCTGCCGGCGGGACGGTGCGGTCTGCAACTGACGACGCGGAATCTGATGTTGGTTCCGGACCGCCCCGGAGGCATCTTCCAACCCCGGGGTGAGCCACTCCTCACGGCGGCATACACCACGAACGCCGCCATCATCCGGCAGGAGACCGCCGCAGACGACGACGGCGCACAGGTCACCCTGCTTCTGAATGCGGTGGACGCCTCGACCTGCCTCACCCTGAACATCACGCGAACGAACGCGCCCAACCGCTGCGTTCCCGATTTCGACATGGTGACGGAGGCTGCGCGCCTGCGCTGGCAGGCATGGCTTCAGGCTGCGCCGGCGGTCCCGGAAGCTTACCGTTCACAGGTCGCCTTCGCCTGGTGGGTGCTGGGAAGCAATCTGATACGGCTCTACTCGCACCCCAAACGCGAGGGGGTGATCCCGTCGAAGCGCGGTTATGTAGGGGTGTGGAACTGGGACTCGTACTTTCACGTCATCGCGCTGCGTCATGCGCAGCCCGTCCTCGCGCGCGATCAGTTTCGCATCCTGCTCGACCACCAGCTGCCGAACGGGCTGATCCCCGATGTCATTCAGGACAGCGGTGCACTGTCGCACACCACCGACTACGGAATCGACGCCGACATCACCAAACCGCCGCTGACCGCCTGGGCTGTCTGGAAGCTCCATGAGGCAGCGCCGGATATCGCATTTCTCGACGAGGTGTATGACGCGCTGGTCCGTGCGCAGCGCTGGTGGTTCGCCGAGCACGACGCCGATGGCAACGGCTTGTGCGAGTACGCCCATCCGTACTCGTCGGGACTCGACAACAGCCCGCTCTTCGACGCCCGCGCGCCGGTCGAATCTCCCGACCTGACCGCGTATCTGATCCTGCAATATGATCATCTGGCGGCTGTCGCCCGCGTCCTGGGGCGCGACGATGAGGCGGAAACATGGACAGCGGAAGCGGAGGCACTGACGCGGCGTCTGATCGACCTGCGCTGGGATGACGAAGCCGGGTATTTCTGGTCCTGGTGTAACGGAGCGCCGGTGCGCGTGCGAACGCCGATCAGCCTGATGCCGCTGATCACCGGGCGGCTGCCGGGCGAGGTGTCACGCCGGCTGGTCGATCACCTCACCAGCCCATCGGAGTTCTGGGCACGCTTCCCGGTTCCGACGGTCGCCCTGGATGATCCGTACCACAACCCGGAAGTCATGTGGCGCGGTCCGGTGTGGATCAACATCAACTATCTGCTGATCGAGGGGCTGAAGCGATCCGGCTATCGAGAAGAGGCGCGCGCACTCCGACGAAAGACGCTGGACATGATGATGCGCCAACCGGATATCTACGAATACTATCATCCCCAGACCGGCGAAAAGCCGCCCAGGGCGGTGTCGACGTTCGGTTGGTCGGCGGCGCTGTTCATCGACCTGGTGCTCGACGAAGCCGCAGACGCCGCTATCTGAAGTGGGTCCTCGTAAGGTTGAAGCGGACATCCATGAGGATGTCCCTAAAAACCATAGGGCTGTGCGCTGCTGCGCGTCCGCCCATGATCGCTTTCGCGAACCTGCTTAACAACCACGTCCTATCAGCTTATGGCATCAGGCGAACAGCGCGGCGAGCCGTCTCGGCAAGAAAACGCCCGCTGTCCTTGATGATGCGCCGCTGGGTCGCATAATCGACATAGATCACGCCGAACCGTTTCTCGAAACCGTAAGCCCACTCGAAATTGTCCATCAGGCTCCAGACGAAATAGCCGCGCAGCGGCACACCGTCGACAATCGCCCGCTGGAGCTGCGCGAAGTGGCGCTCAAGATAGCGAACCCGATCTGCGTCGTGCACCTGCCCATCTGCCGCGATCACGTCGGGAAAAGCCGCTCCATTTTCGGTGACATAGAGCGCAGGCGGCTGGTAGTGGTCGTGCACATACTTGAGGATGTCGTAGATCCCCTGGGGCGAGACTTCCCAGCTCATGGCGGTGTACTCACCCGGCGGGCTGACTCGCCGGTAGCTGACCGGAGGAACCTCGTCTCCGGCGGCGATCACCGATCGCCGGTAGAAGTTGATGCCCAGGTAGTCGATAGGCACAGCGATCCGCGCCATGTCGTCCGGATGAATCTCCGGGGACTGGTCGCCGTACAACCTCAGCATGTCGGCAGGATAGCGCCCCCGAAACAGAGGGTCCAGATACCAGCGGTTCTGGAAACCGGCAAATCGCTCAGCGGCGGCGACATCTTCCGCCGCGCTCGTAGCCGGTTCCGGCATGTTCATGTCGAGCACGATGCCGACCTGTGCATCCGGCGCGTTGGCGCGAAGGATGGGGACCGCCGCGCCGTGCGCCAGCAGCGCATGATGCGTCGTCGTCAGCGCCGCGCGCACACCGCCCTGCCAGCCAGGGGCGTCTTCGCCGAAGTAGTAACCGCTCCAGCTGAAGACCCAAGGCTCGTTGAACGTCGTCCAGTGCTTCACCCGGTCACCCAGCGCGCGGCTGACCACATCCGCATACCGAACGAAGTCGTCGACGATGCCGCGCCGCTGCCAGCCGCCGCCATCGTCCTGAAGCGCCTGCGGCAGATCCCAGTGATACAGCGTCACGTAGGGCTGAATGCCGGACTCCAGCAGCGCATCGACCAGCCGGCTGTAGAAGTCCAGACCTCGCTGGTTCACCGATCCCCGCCCATCGGGAAAAATGCGCGCCCAGGCGATGGAGAAGCGATAGGCGCGCAGAGTCATCTGGCGCATCAGCGCGACATCTTCGCGCCAGCGGTGGTAGTGATCGCAGGCGACATCTCCAGTGTCGCCGCCTGCGATCCTGCCGGGCGTGCGCGAAAAGGTATCCCAGATGCTCGTGCCGCGGCCGTCCTCGTCGACGGCTCCCTCGATTTGATAGGCAGCAGTCGCAGCACCCCAGATGAACGAATCGGGAAACGTCAGATCAACAGACATGTGTTCCTTCACAGATTGCGACTCGCATTAAAGATCAGGGTTCCAGGTCTTCCAGAGCAGGCAGCCGTTCCATCGACGTGATGGGCTTGATGGCGTTGGGCGTCGCCCACAGCGCAGCGTTGAGGATGACCTGCAGAATTTCCTTCTGGAAATAGATCGGGTAGACCTGGTCGCCGGGGCTGAAGTAGAAGACCTTGCCGCGTCCGCGCCGATAGCAGCAGCCGCTGCGAAACACGTCTCCGCCGGCATACCAGCTCACGAAGACCAGTTCATCCGGGGGTGGGATGTCGAACGGCTCGCAGTAGGCTTCGGAGTGCGGGATTTCGAAATAGTCGCCCAGCCCGCGCGCAATCGGGTGTCCCTGGGCGATGACCCATATCCGCTCCTTCTCGCCGACATCGCGCCAGTTGAGCGAGCCGCTGGTTCCCATCAGCCGGCGGAAGATCTTCGAGTAGTGGGCGGAATGCAGGGCGATCAAGCCCATGCCCTGAAGGACCCGCTGCTGAATCCGGTCGACGACGGCATCGGCAACCTGCTCGTGGACGGTGTAACCCCACCAGATGAGCACGTCGGTTTCAGCCAGTGCCGCCTCGGTCAGCCCGTGTTCCGGTTCATCGAAGGTGGCGACCCGCACGTCGAGTCCGTTCTGCCGCAGAAAGCCGGCAATCGGCGCGTGCATGCCATCGGGATAGACGGCGCGGACATCCTCGCGTTCGCGTTCGGAGCGATATTCGTTCCAGATCGTGACCCGTACGGGGTTTGTCATCATCCGACCCTCACCGGACGACCGCTCTGCGCCGACGATTCCTGGATCGCCTCCCACAGACGCGCCATACGCAGCCCCACTTCCGGCGGGCAGGGGTTCTTCAGTTCGCCGCTGCGCACCGCCAGGAAGTGCAGCCAGGTGGACTGTCGGCGGGGCACGGGGACGGGCTTGAACTGCTCTTCCTGGTGTGCCATGTGCTCCAGAAACTCACCCCAGATGCCAGTACGGAGCATGCCGCGCGTGCCAAAGAGTCTGATTTCCGACTCGCAGCCGCCTACCCCGGTATCGCCGCAGCCGTTCATAGAGATGAGCACGCCCGACGCCAACCGCCCGACGATCAGCGCCTGCGCGTCGACCGGGCTGTTCAGAGAGTCCACCCAGGCGGTGACCTCGACGATCGGCTCTCCAGCCAGATCGGCGACGGTGTTGAGCATGTGCGCGCCGGTGTCGAACATGAAGCCGCCGCCCGAAATCTCGATTCGCTGCCGCCAGGCGCCGACCGTTGCCGCGCGCCAGTCCTGCCAGACCACAGCCGTGATCCGCCGCAGATCGCCGATCGCCCCGGCGCTGAGCATGGCAGCGGCAGTGTGGATGTAAGGCGAAAGACCACCGTCGAAAGCGACCACCAGCAGGCGTCTCGTCCGGTCCCGCACATCGATCATGTGCTGCGCTTCGGCGGCATTCATCGCCATCGGTTTTTCCAGCAGCACGTCCAAGCCGGCTTCCATGCAGGAGACCGTCTGGTCGTGGTGGTAGACGTGCGGCGTGGCAATGACCGCAACATCGAGCTGAGCGGCGTATTCCGCCAGCAGTCGCTCCAGATTCGGCTCATTGGGCGGCGGCGCGGCGCCGCATTCCTCGAAGAGCGCGCACGTGGCAGCGTAGGACTCTGGCGAGGGTTCGCACACGACCCTGAACTCGACCTCTGGAAACTCACGCAGAGGTCTGCGGATATGGTAGTCTCGCGCCGCGCCGCCGCAGCCGATCACGGCGACCCGCACCGGGGTTCGATGGCTCATCGTCCTCGTCTCATCCCTTCATGCCGGAAAGCGTAAAACCCTGGATAATGCGCCGCTGCAGGACGAGGAACACGACCAGAGTCGGGATGACCGCCAGCGTCGTGCCGGCAAGCGCCCGTCCCAGATCGTTGAAGTACTGTCCCTGGAAGAACGCCAGACCGAGCGGCACGGTGTACAGGTCATAGTCCTGAAGCACGATCAGGGGCCAGAAGAAGCTGTCGTAGTTGAACATGAACGTGAAAATCGCCAGCGCTGCCAGTGAGGGCCACATGTTGGGGATCACGATTCGATGGAAGATGCCGATCTCGGATGCGCCGTCGATGCGGGCGGCGTCGAGCAGTTCGTCCGGGATAGTGTGCATCGCCTGTTTCATCAGGAAGATACCGAAGCCGCTGTACAGAAACGGCATGATCAGTGCGATATGGGTGTTGAGCAGCTTCAGGCTGTTGAAGAAGTCCCAGAGCACCACCATGGCGATCTGCTGCGGAACGAACATGGTCGAGATGATGGCGAAGAACAGGATGCGCCGCCCCGGAAACTCGATCTTCTCCAGCACGTAGCCGAGCAGACCGCTGGTGTAGATGACGGAAAGCGTGATGATCGTCGTGATCAGGATGCTGTTGGCAAAAAGGCGCGGAAAACGCAGCGTATCCCATGCCCAGGTGAAGTTGTCCAGCGTCCACTGCTCTGGCAGGAATGTCGGCGGGATGCGCTGAAGCTCGCTGGAGTCCTTGAAGCCGGAAAGGACCATGAAGACGAAGGGCAGCAGGGAGGTCATGGCGCCAACCAGCAGCACGCCATAGCTGAAAACCTGGCTGACGTCCAGCGGCGCGCGTACAGAAGGGGTTCGCCCGTTCATGCTAGTACTCCCACCTTCTGCGTCCCAGCCACAGCTGAACGACGCTGAAGACCGCGACGATGACGAAGATGATCACCGCAATGGTCGAGGCGTAGCCGAATTCGAAGTTGCGGAAGGCGCTCTGATAGAAGAGCATCACGATCGTCAGGGTGGAATTGGCGGGACCGCCCAGCGAACTGCCGGAGCCGC
This sequence comes from Anaerolineae bacterium, assembly GCA_016789005.1. GTDB lineage: Bacteria > Chloroflexota > Anaerolineae > Aggregatilineales > Phototrophicaceae > Flexifilum. Next base: position 1,125 of record JAEURA010000206.1, on the reverse strand, counting down.
GCGACACCATGACGAACGCTTCGGTGAAGACCTGAAGCTCGCTGGCGATCTCCGTGACCAGCACGAAGACAAGCGTGGGACGCAGCAGCGGGAGCGTGATGCGGCGGAAAAGCTGGAACCGACTCGCGCCGTCGATGCGAGCCGCCTCGTAGAATTCACCGGGGATACTGCTCAGCCCGGCCATCAGCAGCACGACGACGAAGCCCAGCCAGCGCCAGACGGACATGACGCCGACGCTGAACAGGGCGATGTTGGGGTCCTGAAGGTAACGCGGCAGATCGAACGATAGTCCGAGGATCTGCTGAAGCGCGGACAGCCCCGTATTGAAGATGCCATTGCGAGGCAGATACAAAAAGCGCCAGATGACGCCTGCGGCAATCACCGAGGTGACGACGGGCAGGAAGTAGACCAGGCGGAAGAAGTCGCGCCCGCGCCGAAGATTGTTGAGCACAATTGCCAGCGGCAGCGCTATCGCCAGGCGCAGACCTACGGTGAAGATGGCGAATTTCACCGAATTGACGATGGCGATGCCGATCATCCGGTCGGAGAAGGCGCGTTCATAGTTGTCCAGCCCAACGAATTCCGGCGCGCGGACGGACATCGGACTCCAGTTGGTGAAGCTGCGCATGAAGCCGACGCCGAGCGGGTAGATCCAGAAGACGGTGAAAAAGAGGACGGCAGGTATCAGCGCATAGGCGAGCAGCGCCCGCCGCCCGCCAAAAACGCTGAACCAGGTTATCTGGCGGCGCGGTGGGATGAGAGGTTGAACCGCCCTCACGGTCACTTCGCCCATAAATATCCCCTTGGTTTCAACAAAACTCTTCAGGGTTGCATGGGGTGTGGGACCGCCGCACGGCGGTCCCACCGGATATTTAGCCGAGAATTTCCGGATTGGTCATCTCGCCTGCATTGGCGTAGGCGCGCTCCTGGAAACCCCAGTAGACCGTCTCCGGTCGGCTCAGCACATCGTCAGCCAGCGCCTGCGCCTCCGCCAGCGCCTCGTCCACCGTCGAAGTGCGCGCGACGAACAGCAGTTCTGTGATCTGCGCCAGCGCGGATTCGAAATCCGACGGCGGGAACCCGTATCGCGGGGACATATCGATGTTCGCCATCATGGCGCTGACC
>JAEURA010000203.1 GCA_016789005.1 Anaerolineae bacterium | reverse complement strand
CCTGGTCTTCGGGGCGGTAGTGCAGCCCGTACAGCCGCTCGATGTAGATTGAGATGGCGCGCCGCAGCTCGATCAAGCCGGCGTTCGAGGTGTAGCCGGTGCGCCCGCAGACCAGCGACTCCGCGCCTTTCTCGGCGATGTGCCCCGGCGTGGTGAAGTTCGGTTCGCCAATTCCCAGGGTGATCACATCCTCCATCGTCGCCGCGATGTCGAAGTAGCGGCGGATACCGGAAGGACGCATCTGCTGGACACTGCTCGCGAGGAAGTTGCGCATGTTCGGCTGTCTCGTCAATTTGTACAAGAGTGATCGCTTCAATTCTTGTCATTATCGCCGATTTGCGCCGGCATGAGTAGAACAGGGATCACCAAAAACCTGCGCCGATCTGCATCAGTTTGTGGGAATGGCGCTACACTTAAGGTGAGACGGATCATCACGGAGGGGTTCATGCAGGACAATACCCTGCTGTTCTTGCTGACGGCTGGCGGGCTGGCGCTCGTCTGTCTGACGATGATCGGCTTCGTGCTGTGGATCGCCGCGCGGCTGGCGAGAGGACCGATCTTCTCATTCCTGGGGCTGCTGGCGCGCAATGTCGATCAGCTCGACGATGACGATGAGCGCGGGACGTTCGTCCACCGTCCCACGCCCAACCTGCGCGCCATTGCCGATCAGCATGATTTCGATACGGCGCTGGCGGCGCGGCAGATGCGCAGCGGCGAGGATCCGTCCGGCGTCGGCGTGCGCCGGCAGTCGCCGCTCGGCACGGATCAGCATCCGCGCGTTGATCTCGGCGGCGAGACCGCCGCGCAGGCGATACCGCCGCCCTCGCTGCGCCGGGACCGGCGGCGATCCAATACCCGCCGCGACCGCGCGGATGCCGAAGACGAGATCTTCGGCGGCATGCTCGACCTCGACTCCGACGGCGACCCCGATCTATAGCGCTCCCTTACGTCCGACGTTCCGACGGCGCGCCGAAAACTGCCCGCAGGGTCTTCGGCTGCGCCGTCACCACCAGCAGATCATCGCCCGCCTCGAATTCCGTGCTGCCGCCGGGGACGATCACCTCATCGCGGCGGCGCACCAGCGTGATCAGCGTTTCCGACGGCAGATCGAGATCGATCAGGCGCTGCCCCACCGCCGGTGAATCGGCATGGATGGCGATCTCGATGAGATGGGCGCGCAGCGGCTCGCCCGCCATCATGTTGGCGAGCAGTGAGGGACGCGCCGGCGTCTCGTCATACAACCCCATCCACCGCGCCAGCGGGATGAGCGTGGTCCCTTGCAGCAGGGTGGACGCCAGCACCACGAAGAAGACCAGGTTGAAGATCGAGACCGGCGTTTCGACGTTCGCCAGCAGTGGAAAAGTCGCCAGGACGATCGGCGCGGCGCCGCGCAGCCCGCCCCAGGCGATGTAAAACCGCTCGCCCAGGGTCAGCGGACTGAAGAGGGTGGCGGCGAAGACGCTGATCGGGCGCGCCGCCAGGATGAGGAACAGCGCCGTGAGGATGCCCTGCGGGGCGACGGCGATCAGCTGGCGCGGGAAGACCTGCAAGCCCAGGATGAGGAACATGGCGATCTGCATCAGCCATGCCAGCCCATCGTGAAACCGGCTCAGGCTGTTTCTGTGGATGAAGTCTTCGCGTCCCAGGATCAAACCCATGATGTAGACGGCGAGAAAGCCGCTCCCGCCCAGCGAGGCGGTCACGCCGTAGCACAGCAGCACTGCGCTGAAGGTCAGCACCGGGTAGAGTCCTTCGTATTCGAGCCGCAGGCGGCGCAGCACGAATGCCATCCCGCGTCCGATCAGCGCTCCGCCAACCGCGCCCAGCCCCATCTGAACGACGAACATCGGCAGCAGATCGCGGATCGACTTTTCTGGTTGGGCGATCAGCGCCAGCATCCCCAGGGTCAGGAAGACCGCCATCGGATCGTTGCTGCCCGACTCCAATTCCAGCAGCGGTTTGAGTACCCCCTTGAGTCGAACGCTGCGCCCGCGCAGGACGCTGAAGACGGCAGCGGCGTCGGTCGAGGCAATGATCGCGCCGAGCAGCAAGCCGGTATCCGGGGTGAAGTTCAGCACGATCACCGCAAAGCCGCCCACGAGCAGCGCCGAGATCAGCACCCCGACGGAGGCGAGCGATAGTCCAGTGCGCAGGACAGGGACGATGGTCCTGACCTCAGTGTCGACGCCGCCGGAGAAAAGGATGAACACCAGGGCGATGATGCCGACGGTCTGCGCCAGCGCCGGGTAGTCAAAGGCGATCTGTCCCGGTCCATCGCTGCCGGCGGTCATGCCGATGAACAGAAACAGCAGCAGCGCCGGCACGCCCAGACGCGAGGCTGCTTTGCTCATGGTGACGCTGAGGATCAGCAGTGCTGCGATGAAGATTAAGATCAGTTCGAGATTTGGCACCAGTCCATCCTGCAAGGCTACAGCGATTCATGATTTAATTATGATCATGATCGAGTTCGCCTGTCACGCCTGGTCTTTCCCCGATCTCACCCTGACCGAAGCGCTGGGCACGATTGCCCGGCTCGGTTTCCGCCGCGTCGATGTCGGCGGCGGGCAGGGCTTGAGCCTGACCGAAGCGGTGCGCCGCCCACGCGCTGTCGCTGCCGAGGTCCTCACCGATCTGGCGCTCTACAACCTGACGCTCAGCGATCTCTTCCTGATGCTGCCGCGCATCTCCGTCGCCGAAGACGCCCGCCGTCTGCAGGAGGTCGAGACCTTCAAGGCGCTGCTGCCCTTCGCCGCCGCCCTGGGCGCGCCGGGGATCACCGTCTCGCCGGGGGTGGCGCATCATCTCGATGATGACGCGCAGGCGGT
>JAEURA010000199.1 GCA_016789005.1 Anaerolineae bacterium | reverse complement strand
CGGCATCGACGTGAAACGTGACCAGCGTGTCGCTGGTCTGATTCGCCGCCACCAGGCAGCACCCGCTGCGGTCCAGCGCGAAATCGCGCGGCGTTTTGCCTCCCGTCGGCGTCAGCGCGATCCGCGTCAGCCCGCCCGTTTCGGCGTCCAGGGCGAAGACGGCGATCCCGTCGTAACCCCGGTTGGAAGCATACAGGAAGCGCCCTGACGGCGCGATGCGAATCGCCGCCGCCGTCGATTCGGCGGTGAAATCATCCGGCAGGATGGCGGCGCTGTGCGCCGGAGTCAGCGTCCCGCGCGCCGCATCGAAGGCGTATGAGGTCACCGTTGAAGTCAATTCGTTGATCGCGTACAGCCAGCGTCCATCGGGATGAAAGACCACGTGGCGCGGACCCGCCCCCGGCTCGGCTGCCGCCCAGGGGGGATCATTCGGCACAAGCTGACCGGTCGCCTCGTCCAGCCGGTAGATCAGCAGCCGGTCGAGTCCCAGATCGGCGGCGATCACCCATCGCCCAGACGGATCAAAGGTGACGCTGTGGGCGTGCGGCGCATCCTGGCGCTCCGGGTGAACGCCGCGCCCCTGCTGGCGCACGATGCAGGCAGCTTCGCCCAGCCCGCCGTCGGCGCGGATCGGCAGGACGGTCAAGCCGCCGCCGTAATTGGCGACCAGCGCCCATCTGCCGGACGGGGAGAGGGTCAGGTGGCAGGGCCAGGAGTCGTGGGTGGGCTGAGCGTTGATCAGCGCCGCGCGCAGGGGCCGCTCGGTCAGCCGCAGGGCGCTCAGCCCGCCGCCGGGGACTCCGGCGAACTCCTCCTCTTCAATGACGGCGTAGAGGACATCACCCGCCAGCGCCAGGTAGGACGGGTTGACGACGCCGGAGAAGATCGCCTCCACTTCAAGCCGCCCGCTGGCGGGGTCGAGCGCGAAGACGAAGATGCCTTCGTCTCGTGACGCGCCATCGTGATGGGTGTACGTGCCGATGACCACCCGCTGTCGTTCGCCCTGAGTCACATCCGATCCTCTCTAGAGGCTGTTATGAACTTCTGCGGCAGGAGTTCCCCTCACCCCTGTATCCCCTCTCCCACGCGCGCGGGGCGAGGGGAACTGACTCCCCCTTCTCCCACAAAAACGGGGAGAAGGGGGGCGGGGGGTTGAGGGGAGAAAAGTTCATAACAGGTTCTAAGCTCATGTCTTGATCTGTAAGTCGAAAAATATGCGGTGGAGCGCGTCTGCCCGCCCCTCAGTCGTCGTCGTCCAGGTCGAGCGCCTGAAGGTACGCGACCAGCGAGGCGAGGCGAGAATCGGCGACGGGTTCGGCGGTCATGATGGTGTGAACGCGGTCCTCGTCATCGATCACCGTGATGAAGTAGCGGTGACAGTCCGGCGGGCAGCGCTTGGGCACGCCGACCCGCTCCGGCAGGTCGAAGAAGCGCGCCTGGCGAATCAGCCTGCGCAGCGCCCGCCGCTTGGGGTCGGTCAGCGCGTCAGCGTCGATGCGGCGCTCGGCGCTCAGACCGGGGAAGTAGGCGAATCCGCCTTCAGTGCGGAACAGAATGCGCATCGTCATCCCCCTTCCAGGCTGCTGATCCCCACCTGTGCCCAGGCTTCCCGCACTGCCGACGCCTCGATGCTCTGTTTTCCGAACAGTTCGGCGGCGCTGCGCAGCGTCAGCCGGGCAAAGCGTTTGAAACCGTAGTGCGGACGCAGCCTCTTATCACATAATGTATTATACCATACCTTCCCAGCGCGCTCCCAGGCATTGCCGCCCAGCGCCGCTGCCGTCAGGTAGAACGCCCGGTTGGGGATGCCGGAATTGATATGCACCCCGCCGTTGTCGTGCTGCATGCGCCGGAAGTCGTCCATATGCCCCGGCTGAGGGTCCGCGCCCAGCAGCGGGTCGTCATAGGCGGTCCCCGGCGCTTTCATCGACCGCAGCGCCGCCCCGTTGATGCCCGGCATGAGCAGCCCTGCGCCGATCAGCCAGTCGGACGCCTCGACGGTCTGTCCCAGGCTCCACTGCTTGAGCAGGATGCCCATCACGTCGCAGATCGATTCGTGCACCGCGCCGGCTTGCAGCGTGTAGTTCATCTGCGCCGTGTACTGCATGATGCCGTGCGTCAGCTCGTGCCCGATGATCTCCAGCGAGCCGGTGAAGCGGCTAAACAGCTTCAGATCGCCGTCGCCGAAGACCATCTGCTCGCCGTTCCAGAAGGCGTTGCTGTACTTGCTGCTGTAATGCACCGTCGCCGCCAGCGGCAGATCGTGATCGTCGACGGAGTGCCGCCCGAAGACCTCGCGCAGGAAGCGGTAGGCGATGCCCAGCCCGTCGTAGGCTTCATCGACCGCCGGGTCGCCGGTGGGCGGTTTCCCCTCGGTGCGCACCCGCTGACCGGGCAGCCTGCGGCGGCTGTGCGGCTTGAAGACGTAGATCGTCCGGCGCAGCCCCCGACCGCGCCGTCCTTTGGGGGGCGGCGGCGTCATCACCACGACATCCTGCATATTCGCCATCAGATCCATGCGCGCCGAGCGAATCACGCGGTCGCGCGCCAGGGTGTTCTGAGCGCGGCGGCGTTCTTCGGCGTCGCCGGCGCGGACGATGTGACGCAGGATGAACGGCGGCAGGATGGCGTAGTTCGGCATACTCGGTGAATCACGAGTTCCAACTACCTCACCCCCAACCCCCTCACCGCTGCGTGGAGAGGGGGCGCACAACGGGTCAGGAAAGCCCCCTCCCCATGCAATGGGGAGGGGATTCAGGGGTGGGGACGCACTTTCGTGATTCACTGATACTCGGTTTCCGTAGGTTTCGCAATCGCCATTATAATCGAGTCGTCACCATACAGGAGAAACAGCCATGAAGGTAGGCGTTGTCGGCAGTGGATTCGTCGGCGCGACGGCGGCGTATGCCCTGGTCATGCGCGGGGTGGGACGCGAGATCGTGCTGGTGGACCGTAACGAGCAGCGCGCCATCGCCGAAGCCGACGACATCTTCCACGCCGTGCCGTTCGCCAACCCGCTGGATATTTACGCCGGCGGCTATGCCGATCTGGCGGGCTGCCGTGTGGTCATCATGGCGGCGGGAGTCAATCAGAAGCCGGGCGAGACCCGCCTGCAGCTCCTCGACCGCAACGCGGCGGTCTTCCGCGAGGTCATCCCGCAGATCATCGCCCACGCCCCGGATACGGTGATCATCGTCGCCACCAACCCGGTGGACATCATGACCCACCTGACCGCGCAGATCGCCGTCGCGCACGGCTGGGACCGGCGGCGGGTGCTGGGCAGCGGCACGACGCTGGATACGGCGCGCTTTCGGGCGCTGCTGGGGCGTCGGCTGGGCGTCGATTCGCAGCACATCCACGCCTATGTCGTCGGCGAACACGGCGACAGCGAGGTGCTGACCTGGTCGCTGGTCAGCGTTGGCGGCATTCCGCTGGAGCGCTTCATCCGCGCGCATCACGTCTCGCTGGACGCTGACGCCCGCGCGGAGATCGACGCTGGCGTACGGCGCGCCGCCTATCGCATCATCGAGGGCAAGGGGGCGACCTACTACGGCATCGGCAGCGCGCTCGCCCGCATCGCCGACGTGATCCTGCACGACCAGAATGCCATCCTGACGGTCTGCGCGCCGAGCGACGAGATCTGCGGGGTGAAAGACGTGACGGCGGCGATGCCACACATCGTCAGCGGCGAGGGGGTGGTGGAACAGCTTCCGCTGCCGATCAACGACGAGGAGGCGGCAGCGCTGTGCCACAGCGCAACGGTGATACGCACGGCAATCGAGGGACTGGGACTGTGATAGGGTTATCGCGGTGATGCCAAAGCGATGCCGCGCTTTTTAGGAGTCACTCGACCGGCGTGTCGCTCGTTTTGTCCGAAGAGTCGTCTGACGGTCGATTCTGACGCGGCGTAATCATCCTGAGGATCGCCTGACGGTCTGCAAAGTAGGTTCAGATGAACTCTATCGCATCTTCAACATCGGCGACCTCTTTGTGAATGATGTTCCCGGTGCTGATCTGCAGCGACAGCTCAAAGCTTTCGATCCGAGGGTCTTCGGGGAGCGGAGCAAGAAGTTCGTCAATAGCTTCTCTCACAAGGTCCCTGCCGCGGACAGTGGATTCTGCCGCTGGCTGTTGGCGTTCGAAATCCAACCAGTTATCGGCGATTTCCGCTAAAGACCCTTTCTCCTTCAACAAACCGACGCAGTTGGCAAGATGCCAGGGTTCAGGCAGCCTATCCCGAATTGCGCGAATATTGCCCAGATTGATCGCGCCAGTGTTATGCTCGTTGGCAAATTGATCGACGAATGGTTGTAGTGTCCCGTAAACTTCTTCATCCGTCGCAACCAGCACCATGCGAACCCGCCCCTCGCGCTCAAACATCAGACGAGCGCCCTCGTTCCAGAATCCACCCAGGTTTGCGACCGCGCCGCGGACAGTTGGATGTTTGCGACGTATCTCCTTCAGTTGAAGTATCCACGCCCCTTTATCATTGTGGTGTCGCCCATCCTTCAGCCATTTGCTTTCGAAGAGAGCGACCGGATCGGTTGAGTCGCGCGGAACGATGACGCTGTCCATCTGACGCGAGGTCCCGCCCAGCATAGCAAGTTGAACGAGTTTTTTGCCTTCGGCGGGTTTAAGCAGGCTGTATGCAGGATAGTGTTCGCGGAGATACCTTCCAATGAACCGATAGACCGCATCGGCGAAAGCCTCGCCGAGCAGCTGCCCGAACTTGCTGGCTGCCCCGTGTGAATCACCCTCCTCAAACCACTTGGCAGAGGCTTTTCGTTTCGCCATGTTTCGCTCCAGTCGAGACCTACTTTTGCAGGATGACCACGCCCTCGCGCAGTTGAACCCGATGACGCTGGGGGTTGGCTTTCCATTTGTCCCCGCGCGTCCGAAACTCTTCGTAGTCAAAACGCCTGAACCCCAGACCAAGACCGAGCTTACCGACAAGATCGTGGGTCGGGACATACACTCCATAGGGTGCAGAGTCGCCCAAGACGACACAGAAGCGCCCTCCCGCCCTCAAAACACGATACGTCTCTTGAAGGACCAGCAGCATATCGTTGAAGTAAAGGGCAACCATCAGATCGTAATCTTTTTTCCCGCCTTTCTTGAGACGCAGGGAGGACAGCTCGATCACCGCTTTTTGCACTGCTGTATAGACATGCTCATCGACGCTCCTAACCTCTTCAGACAGCGCGGTCTCCACATCATGACGTTTGCGAACGACCTGGGTTGTCGCGGCGACCATCAGCTTGTCGCGGAATTGTTCGGTAATATCTTTCCAGGTCTTCGTGATTCCCCAGAAATACGTTTCCAGACGTGTGCGATCTGCATAGTCGTAGTTGTTCAGGTAGGGAGGAGAAGTGAGGGCTAAACCGATTTGCCCGTCGTCCAGGGCTTGCCTTTGACGGGAGTCGCCAAGGACGTTTCTGATCTCACATTCGGCAGAGGTGGCAGGGAGTTTCGTCAGGTCTGCTGCCATTTTCGTGAGCGTTTTGGCGAATAACCCCAAGGCATCTCTTGCCGGCTTGTCACCGGTATTCTTGTTCGGAGCAATGTAGGGCCACCCTGTCCCTGCCGCTGCCGCTGTTCGCAGGGTATCGGTGAGCGCCAACTGCGCGAGGTCTCTGAGATGGTTATCAGGAATCCCCTGCTGTACATATTCGCGCAGGAGAAACAACTGATATAGCGTGTCTGGATGATAACACTTGTAGACCAGTTCGGGGAAAGCCCCGGCGGGCAGCGCGCCGCCTCTCCGAAGGTGCACGTACTCACGCGCCTGCGCAAGAATCCGTCCCACTTCGTCGGCTAACGCCGTCGGATCGAACTCCCAAAACAGCTTGACACTGGCAACCCAATGAACAAACGAGTGCGCTTCAACACCATACCCATTGATCCCCTGCTGTTTGCTGCCGATGAGCGTCGTCCCTGTTCCACTGAACGGATCGTAGATCCAATCGCCGCGGTCGATCCCAAAACGGTCAATCATCGCGTCCACAAAGCGGTAGGAAAACCCCGCTGGATAGCGAAACCAGCTGTGGACTGGCGCTCGCAGGCTGTCCTTGAAAGTGCCGTAATCCGCCGGTTTGGTTTCGCGCAGGTCGCTCGGTGTATCCACTTCAGGGATGCGGAACAAGGGGGGCTGTTCTGGGTTCTCCAAGCGTGATCGCCTCAACAGGTTGACCTCTGGTGACTGCTATAGGTAATTTGTTCGATTATATCGCTATAGAGATCGCGTGAAAACGGATAGTTCTTCTTATGCGGATTCTCATCTGAACCCTCTTGACCTTTTGACAAGTTGCGTTATGCTTTTCATATCGCAGGCTTAGAGAAAAGGAGGTGATCGCGTGTTCAGTCGCAGTCATAAGGGGGCTACCCCCTAGGACGTTCACCTTCTCAGTGAGCGTCCCCCGCGGGACCTCCCCCTGAGACCGCTTTAAAACGACCCGCCGCGACTCTACGCGGCGGGTCACTTTTTTGTAGAAGGGTGAATGCGGAATTCAGGGGCGTTTGTCGATCAAATCATAGGTTGCGCCGTAGATGTAGGGGTTGCCCGGCGTGAAGTCGTGCGGGAAGCCCAGATCGATGGCGCTGGCTTCAGAAAGGCGCTGAAGCTGCGCGTCGGTCAGCGTCCACGCCAACACCCCCAGGTTGTCTTCCAGCTGCGCCACCGTGCGCGCCCCGATGATCGGCACGATCTGCGCCTGGTGCTGCTGCTGGCGCACCCAGTTGATCGCCACCTGCGCCCGGCTGTGTCCCGTCTCTTCGCTGACCGCCTTGACGGCGTCGATGATCGCCCGCGTGCGCTCCCGCACGGTCATGCGCGCCGGGTCGTAGCGTTTCGGCGACTCGTCGTCGGTCTCGTCATACTTGCCGGTCAGCACCCCGCCGCCGATCACGCCCCAGGGCATGACCCCCATCCCCCAGTGTTTCGCCATCGGCAGCAGCTCGCGTTCGATGTCACGGCGGTTCAGCGAATAAGGCGCCTGCAAGCCGATGAAAGCCGCCCAGCCCCGCAGTTCGGCGAGCATGTTCGCCTGCGCTACGATGTAGGCGGGCGTGTCGGAGACGGCGATGTAGGCGGTCTTCCCCTGCCGCACCAGATCATCCAGCCCGCGCAGGACTTCATCCACCGGCGTCATGTAATCCCAGACGTGGAGGTAGAGGATATCCAGATAGTCGGTGCGCAGACGGCGCAGACTGCTTTCCACCGAACGCATCATGTTCTTGCGGCTGTTCCCACCCGAATTGGGATCAGTGGAGGTGGTTTTCGTCAGGGTGTATTTGGTCGCCACGACGAAGGAGTCCCGGTTCGCGCCTAAAAACTCACCCAGGAAGGTTTCGGACGTGCCCTCGGTATAGTTGCACGAGGTGTCGATGAAATTGCCGCCCGCCTCGCTGAAGCGCCGGAAGATCTTCTCGCTCTCGTCCAGCGACGCGCCCCACCCCCAGGTTTCGCCGAAGGTCATCGTGCCCAGGCACAATTCTGAAACGCGCAGCCCACTCTTGCCCAATAGTTTGTAGCGCATAAGCCCTCACTTCTGGTTGGCGTATGCTCCGATTATAATGACCCTTATCCGACTTAATAGAGCATGAAGGCTGAACCTGATGGCAAAAAGCTACAGCGCTTCCCCGGCGATGGGGATTGATCCCAAGAAGACCTACAAGGCGCAGATCACCACCGCCAGGGGGGTCATCGAAGTCACCCTGTTCGCCGCTCAGGCGCCCATCAGCGTCAACAATTTCGTCTTTCTGGCGCGCGAAGGGTTCTACGACGGCGTGGTCTTCCACCGCGTGGTCAGCAATTTCGTCATCCAGGGCGGCGACCCCACCGGCACGGGGCGCGGCGGTCCCGGCTACAAGTGGAACGACGAGGCGGCGGCGCTGCGCCTGAAGCACGACGGCGCGGGCGTGCTGAGCATGGCGAATGCCGGTCCCAATACCAATGGGTCGCAGTTCTTCATCACCCATTCCGCCCAACCGCATCTGGATGGCAAGCATGCCGTCTTCGGCAAGGTGCTGGACGCCAAGAGCCTGGAGGTGGTCAACGCCATCCGCCAGGGCGATGTCATGCAGTCGGTGACCATCGTCGAATCCTGATTGTCAGCGGCAGACGGGGCATGACCATCGTCTCAGGGCGCTGATGATGCGTCTAATCGGCGGGCAGTGTATACTTCGCGATGTATGACTCCTGCTGCAAGACGCCCGCAACCATTCAGTCGGGGTGAGGAAGGGATGGAAGATGAACTTGCGTAGACTTGGCTTGACGCTGGCGCTGCTGTTCGTGCTGATCGGCGCGGCGGTGATGATCAACGCCGATGTGGCGCAGGAATTCGGCACGGGTTGGACGGCGCAGTATTACAACAATACCGACCTGTCCGGCAGCCCTGTCCTGTCCGAGGCTCTGGCGAGCGGCATCAACTTCAACTGGGGATCATCCAGTCCTCGCCCCGGCGTGGTCAACGATGATAACTTCTCGGCGCGTTTCTCGTCGGTCCAGCTGTTCAACTCCGGGACGTACGAGTTCATCCTGTCGTCCGACGACGGCGCGCGCGTCTTCATCGACGGCGTGCTGGTGCTGGACCGCTTCGTCGGGCGGGCGCTGACCACCGACCGCTTCCAGTACACCCTGACGGCGGGCACGCACTCGCTGGTCGTGGAATACTTCGAAGGCATCGATCAGGCTGCCATTCAGTTCCAGTGGTTCCTGATCAGCGGCGCGGTCACCCCCGGCACGGGCACGCCGATCGGCGGCGGGGTCTTCGTGACCGCCGGACCCACGCCCACCGCCACGCGCATCCCGCCCACCCCGCTCCCGCCCATTCCTCCAGGCGCGCTGAGCGGCACGGTCATTCGCGCGTCGGTGCTGCTGGTGCGGTCGGGTCCATTCCTTGGCGCGCCGGCGGTGGATCGCGTGCTGCGCGGGCAGACCTACCAGGTGCTTGGGCGCGACGAAAATGCGCTGTGGTATCTGATCCAGCTGAGCAACACGCAGGGCTGGGTGTGGCACTACTACTTCAACATCAACGGCAACGGTTTCAACGCCCCGATCACCAATCCGTTCGTCACGGCGGGCAACCCCGCCAGCCAGACCGGCGTGGTCGGGCAGAGCGAGGCGACCCTGCGCCTGCGCGCCGAGCCGAACGTGCTTTCGACGCAGATCGGGCGCATCCCCTGGGGCGACCTGCTGCCGATCCTCGAACAGACCCGCGACGGTTGGTACAAGGTCATCTGGCGCGGCACGGTGGGATGGGTCGCCAGCGGCTTCGTCAAGGTGATCGAGGGCGATATCGGCGCCGTGCCGATGCGCTGACCTCCGCGCCGCTGAACTCGCAGACAAGCCGCCGCCCTGGATTCATGACTGCCAGGCGCGGCGGTTTTATAATAGGGCAGGTGCAGCAGAACAGGATTCCGTCCCATGACCGCTTTGCCCAGAAGACAGTGGACCGTCGAGGAGTACCTGGCGGCGGAGCGCGGCTCCGAGATCAAGCACGAGTTCCTGGACGGCGACATCTATGACATGGCGGGAGCGAGCCGCGCGCATAACACCTTGCTCAGCAACGGGCACGGAAGCCTGTACGCTCAGCTTCGGGCGCGCGACTGCGATCTGTTCGTCGCCGACCAGCGGGTGCGGCTGAGCGCGCGCGCCTACGTCTACCCCGACCTATCCGTCGTCTGCGGCGAAGCGCTCTTCAGCGTCGAGGCGGGTCTGGAGACCCTGCTCAACCCGACGCTGATCGTCGAGGTCCTGTCGCCCACCACCGAGCAGTACGACCGGGGCGAGAAGTTCCTGCGCTACCTTCAGATGGACTCGCTGCGCGAATACGTCATGATTGCCCAGGACGCCCCGCGGGTCGAGGTCTACACCCGCCAGGCGGACGGAACCTGGCTGTACGCCATCACTCAGGGGCTGGACCAGACGGCGGCGCTGCATTCTATCGACGCCGCGCTCCCGCTGGCGGACCTCTACCGGCGCGTCACCTTCGAAGCCGACGCCCCGGACGGCTGATGTTGATAGGGAGTGTCCTATGACCGCTTTGCCCAGAAGACAGTGGACCGTCGAGGAGTACCTGGCGGCGGAGCGCGGCTCCGAGATCAAACACGAGTTCCTGGAGGGCGACATCTACGACATGGCGGGGGCGAGCCGCGCCCACAATGCCATCGTCTTCGACACGATTGTCGCCCTGGGGGGGCAGCTGCGCGACGGACGCTGCTCCGCCTTCGCCTCTGACCAGCGGGTGCGGCTGAACGCGCGCGCCTACGTCTATCCCGATCTGTCCGTCGTCTGCGGCGAAGCACTCTTCAGCATCGAGGCGGGGCTGGAGACCCTGCTCAACCCGACGCTGATCGTCGAAGTCCTGTCCCCTACCACCGAGCAGTACGACCGGGGCGAGAAGTTCCTGCGCTATCTTCAGATGGAGTCGCTGCGCGAATACGTCATGATCGCCCAGGATGCCCCGCGCGTCGAGGTCTACACCCGCCAGGCGGACGGAACCTGGCTGTATGCCATCACCCAGAGGCTGGACCAGACGGCGGCGCTGCGCTCCATCGACGCCGCGCTGCCCCTGGCGGACCTCTACCGCCGCGTCACCTTCGAAGCCGACGCCCCGGACGCCGCAAACGCGCCCGGCGACAGCGACATGTCGAATGGCTGACAGCGCCCCCCCGTGAGAAAACTCGCCCCGCCGCTTGTGATCTTCCTCGCCTACCTGCTGATCGCGGCGATCATCACCTACCCGGCGGTCACGCAGATCGACACCCACCTGATCGGGCATCCACACAGCGACGCCTACGAATACATCGGCGTGACCTGGAGCATCAGACACGCGCTGGAGACGGGTGGCAGTCCGCTGTTCGCCGGGCAGATGCTCTATCCCGACGGCATCCCGGCGGCGCTGGCGCTGAGCGTGACGCTGCAATGGCTGCCGACGCTGCTGCTCAGCACTGTCCTGCCGCTGACGGCGGCGTTCAACCTGGCGGCGCTGCTGACCCTGGCGCTCAACGGGCTGGCGATGTTCGCCTTCGCCCGCCGGCTGACCGGCAGCGCGCCGGCGGCGTTCCTCGCCGGGGTGGTCTGGCTGGCGTACCCCGCCTTTCAGGGGCAGCTGGGCGCGGCGCACATCGGGCTGCTGGCGCTGTGGGGCGCGCCGCTCTTCGCCGCCGCCGCGCTCGATCTGGGGGCGGGCGACCACTCCCGCCGCAGGATTCTCGCCGCCGGCGCGCTGTTCACCCTGAGCCTGCTGGGCAACCCGACGCTGCTCCTCTACCTGATGATGCCGCTCAGCGCCTTCCTGCTGGCGCGCGCCCTGTGGCAGCGCGAGCGGATTCTGCCGCTGCTGGCGGCGCTCGCCCTGGGCGGCGCGCTGTGGCTGCCTTTCGCCCTGCCGGCGCTGGCGAGCCGGGCGAATTCTGACACGCTGGCGTTCGACATCGAGGGCGACGTGCGCTACAGCGCCCCGCTCGTCGCGATCATCGCGCCGTCGTTCTATCACCCGCTTTACGCCGATCTGGGTTATCCCCGCCGGGCGCTGGGCGCGGAGCCGTTCGAGCAGACGGGCTACGTCGGCATCGCCGCCGCCCTGATCGGCTTCGCCGGGCTAACCCGGCGGCGCGCCGCCCGCCCCTGGCTGCTGCTGGCGGCTGCTGCCTGGGTGCTGTCGCTCGGTCCGCTGCTCAAGGTCGAAGACTCGCCGCTGGTCGTCACCTTCGACGGCACAGCCACGCCCATCAGCCTGCCCTGGGCGCTGATCGGCGACCTGCCAGGGGTCGATTTCTTCCGCACGCCAGCGCGCTTCAATTTCGCCGTCGGCTTCGCGGTCGCCGTGCTGACGGGCTTTGGGGGGGAGGTGCTGCTGCGTTCGACGCGGCGCGGCGCACTGCGGGGGTGGGGGGTCGCCCTGACGGCAGCCGCCCTGATCCTGTTCGACTATCAGATGTGGTTCCCGCTCGCCTCCATCCCAGGCAGCGCCCCGCAGCCGATCCGCGCGCTGAGCGCCGACCCAGACATTCGCGCCGTCTTCAGCCTGCCGGCGACTCACCCGCTGATCGTCAAAGAGGCGATGTTCCTGATGACCCAGCACGGCAAGCCGATTCTGACCGGGCAGATCGCCCGCGCGACGCCCTTCAGCGAGGCGAAAGCGGCGGTCCTTCAGGAGACACTTGATCCGGCGCTTCTGGACGCCGCCGGGGTGGACGTGATCATCGTGCATCGCTATCTGGAAGACGCGCCGGGGGGGTTCGACGCCCGGCTGTCGGCGCTGGCGGGCGATCCGGTCTATCAGGACGAGCGCTACGCCATCTACCGCCTGCCGCCCTACCAGGGAGCGCCGCCCGCTTTCGCCGCGCTGACCCTGGCGGCGACCGTCCCCGACGCGCTGCCCATCCACTTCTTCGCGCCGGAGCCGGGGCAGGTGACGTTTCGCGCCGCGCTCGACGCCGACGGGCGGGCGGTCACGGCGGCGCTGGACGACGGAGAACCGCTGGCGCGCTGGGGGATCACGGGGGAGACAGAAATCGAACTGACTTTCGCCGTCACGGCGGGCTATCATACGCTGA
>JAEURA010000183.1 GCA_016789005.1 Anaerolineae bacterium | reverse complement strand
TTTATATTCTATAATCCGACAAGTGGCTGATCAAGAAAGGAAGCCGCAGCATGTCGAAAGTCCTGCGCCCGATTGAAGACAATCGGCGCACTCTGGCTGCGCAAGTCGCCGAACGCATCCGTCACGCCATCCTGAACCGTGACCTGATGCCCGGATCGCGCATCAATCAGTATCAGCTTGCTGAGGACCTGAGCGTCAGTCTAGTGCCGGTTCGCGAAGCGCTGAAGACGCTTGAAGCGGAAGGGCTGGTCACGATCACGCCCCGACGAGGCGCATTTGTCACAGAGATCTCTCTCGATGATCTGGATGAGTTGTACTTTGCCCGGCAGCTCATTGAGGGCGAAAGTGTCCGTATCGCATCACCGAAGCTCAATGACGACGACTTCACTTTTCTGCGGCAGACCAACGACGCCATGAAGGGTGCCACCGACCAGCGCGATATTCATGCGTTTATGCAGCTCAACCGCGCCTTCCACATGCGCATCTACCAGGCGATGAACAACCGCCATCTGGTTCAGGTGATCGAAGCCATGTGGGAACGCAGCGAGCTGTATCGCTTCCGCTATTTGTTCGTGACTCGCAATGCCGAACCGATCCACCAGGAGCACGAGGCGATTCTGTCCGCCCTGATGAATCGCGATACCGACCTTGCCGTGCAACTCGCCCGCGATCATATCTGGCACACCCGCATCGGGATATACGAGCAGATTTCGCAGGACATGGCGATCTCAGCGCTGCCTGCCGGCGGGAACACTGACGGAAAGAAGTCCGACTAATGCCTGCCCACGTCATCGACTCGCTCTTCTTTCGTGACCTGTTCGGCACCCCGGTCATGCGGCAGGTGTTCGACGATATTACGCTGCTTCAGAAGTGGCTCGACTTCGAGGCGGCGCTGGCGCGGGCGCAGGCACGCCTTGGCATGATGCCACAGGCAGCGGCGGACGAGATCACCGCCCAGTCCCGCGCTGACTTTATGGACACCGATGCCATCAAGCAGGGGATCGACAAGACCGTTCATCCGCTGGTCTCGATGATCTGGCAGCTTTCTAACCACTGTGCGGGCGACGCCGGGCGCTACGTCCACTGGGGCGCGACAACGCAAGATGTCATGGACACAGCCATCGTGCTGCAAATCCGTGACGCCCTGCCCCTGTTCGAAGACTCAATCGCGCGGCTCAAAGCGGCGATGAGCCGCCTCGCCCGCGAATACCGCGCCACGCCGATCGCCGGGCGCACGCACGGGCAGCAGGCGCTGCCCACCACCTTTGGCGCCAAGGTCGCCGTCTGGCTGACCGAACTGGAACGTCAGCGCCAGCGACTGGAAACCAGCAAGCCGCGCGTACTGGTGGGCGAGTTCGGCGGCGCAGTCGGCACCCTGGCTGGGCTGGCAGAGAGCAACATCGACGAACTGGCTGTGCAGGCGGCACTGATGAGGGAACTCGACCTGGGTGTGCCGCCCATCGCCTGGCACACCTCGCGCGATGGCATCGTCGAGTTCGCGCTGATTGTCGTCCAGCTCGCCGCGCTCATGGGACGCATCGCCCATGAGATCATTGACCTGCAGAAACAGGAGTTCGGCGAGGTCGAAGAGCCGTTCGAGATGGGCAAGGTCGGCAGCAGCACCATGCCGCACAAGCGCAACCCGATGCTCTGCGAGGCGATTCTGACCCTGGCACGCCTGTGCCGCGAGAAGGCGGCGACCGCCGTTGATACCCTCGTTTACAACGAGCACGAGCGCGACTGGTCCTCTTTCCAGATGGAGTGGGCTTATCTGCCGGAGTTGTGTGTGATGGCTCACGGCGCGCTGGAAATCACCTGGCGGGTGCTGGATGGTCTGATCGTCTACCCCGACCGCATGCGCCGCAACCTGGACCTGACCGGCGGACTGCTGCTGGCTGAACGGATCATGTTCGCGCTGGGGGAACATGTCGGTCGTCAGGCGGCGCATGATATCGTCTACGAGTGCGCCATGCACTCCGTCGAGACGCAACAGGTCTTCCTCGATGTGTTGTGCGACGATGCAAGGGTGAATGCCCACCTGTCGCGCGAAACGATCACCACCCTGCTTGAGCCGACCGCCTATACAGGATTGGCTGCCCAGTTTGTGGATCGCGCCCTGGAATGGACGAGCACATAGATCGGTTGAGAAAGGATTCCGTCAAAGATGATAATTGATGCCCATCAACACTTCTGGAATCTTGAAAAAGTCAGCTATCCCTGGCTGGTCCCGGAATATGGACCGATTTACCGAACATTTGAAGCGCCGGAGCTGATTCCTCAGCTCCGGGCGGCTGGCGTTGACAAGACGGTGCTGGTTCAGTCGATGGACTCGGTCGAAGACACGCAATACATGCTCAACGTCGCCGCTCAGAACGACTGGGTGGCTGGGGTGGTTGGCTGGGTTCCCCTGCTCGACCCCGACGAAGCGGTCCGCCAGTTGGAGCACTACAAGGCGACTACGCCTATCTTCAAGGGCATGCGCCACTTGATCCACACCGAGGTCGATCCCGACTGGGTGGTGCAGGACCGTGTGATCGAAAGCCTGAAAATCCTGGCTGGGTACGGCTACAGCTTTGACGTGGTGGCGGTCTTCCCGAATCACCTGCGTCACGTGCCGACCCTATCCGAAAAAATCCCAAATCTGCGCATGGTCATCGATCATCTCGCCAAGCCTCCATACCCGGATGCTGCCGGCATGGCACTCTGGCGCGAACAGTTCGCTGCCGCTGCGCAGAACCCCAATGTCTTCGCCAAGATCAGCGGCTTGAACACCGCCGTCGGCAAGGCTGACTGGACCGCCGACGATATTCTGCCAGCCATCGACTACGCCGTTGAACACTTCGGCGCACAGCGCCTGATGTTCGGAGGCGACTGGCCGGTCGCCATTCTCGCCGGTGATTACGCCAAGGTCGTGACCGAGTCGAAGGCGGCGCTGGGGCATCTGTCTCCTGCCGGGCAGGACGCTATCTGGAGCGGGACAGCCAATCGTTTCTACCGGCTCGGGCTGTAGGCGGAGCAGGACATGGACATTCAGTCACTTGACTGGCGCCCCAGGATCGGTGCCAAAACCGACTACGGCATCGGCTGCATCGGCTGCGGTGGCATCGTCCAGTACGGGCACATGCCTGCCTACAGGAAAGCTGGCTTCCGCGTCGTAGCGGCTTATGACCTCAAACGAGAGGCGGCTGAGGCAGTACACGCGCTGACCGGCGGCAGCGCCACCGTCTACGACTCGCTGGATGCACTTCTAGCCGACCCGGCGGTGGACATTGTCGATATCGCCGTCATGCCCTGGGCACAGCACGAGATCGTTCGGAAGGTGGCGGCTGCCGGCAAACACATGCTCTGCCAGAAGCCGCTCAGCCTGGACTTCGATCAGGCGGTGGACATTGTCAATCTGGCGCGGGACGCCGGCGTCAAGCAAGCTGTCAACCACCAGATGCGCTGGGACTCTGGAATCGCCGCCGCCAAGCTGCTGATCGAGCAGGGCGCAATCGGCACGCCGACCGATGCGCAAATCCAAGTCGGCAGCGCCACTCCGTGGCACATGTGGCCCTGGCTGGCTTCCGCGCCCCGCCTTGAAGTGCAGTACCACAGCATCCACTATATCGATGCGATGCGCTTTCTCTTTGGCATGCCGGAATGGCTGACCAGCCGTCACGCGAAATACGCCGGGCAGGGCAACGTCAAGGCGGAGACCAAGACCATCACCATCATGGACTATGCCAGCGGCGTGCAATCCATGATCGCCGTCAACCACTACAACATGCACGGCGAAACCTACGCTGTCTTCCGCTTCTACGGCACCGAGGGCGCGATCGAAGGCACGATCGGGTTGATGTACAACTACCCCAGCGGACGGCCGGACACGCTCGTCTACCGTCAGCAGGGCAAGGACCCGATCGAACTTCCGCTCGACGAGATGTGGATTCCCGACGCCCTGGTAGGTCCGATGGCTGGCTTGATGAGCGCCATCGAGACCGGCGGGTTACCGCCCACCGACAGCGCCGATAACCTGAACACCCTGCGTCTGGTCGAGGCAGCTTACCTGTCCGCATCGGAACACCGTTCAGTCGCGCTGGCTGGCTTCCTGGAAAGGCGGTGACCAATGGGTGTAGTTCCAGATCGCCACAAGGGCAAAGTAGCCATCGTCACCGGTGCCGGGCAAGGCATTGGCAAGGGCGTGGGGCTGCGCCTCGCCCGGGAGGGTGCGCACGTCGTGGTCGCCGAGTACAAAGCCGAAAACGCTCGCCAGACCGCCGAGGAATGCAGCGCCTTCACACCGGCGCTGGCTTACCCGATCGACATCGGCGACACCAACCAGATCGAGCAGATGGTGCGCGATGTGGTCGCCAAGTTCGGACACATCGATATCCTGGTCAACAACGCCGGCGTGCTGGAGACGCTGCCGCTCTTCGACCTGACGCCGGAAAAGTGGGACTGGCTCCAGCGCGTCAACCAGCGCGGATTGTTCTTCTGCCTGCAAATGGTCGCCAAGCAGATGGTCGCCCAGGTGCCGGAGGAGGTCAAAGCCGCCGGCAAAGCCGACCGCAGTTACGGAAAAATCGTCAACTTCTCGTCTGTCGCCGGGCGCAGTGGGCGTCCCTACGCCGCGCATTACTCGGCAGCCAAGTGGGCGGCGATCAGCATCACGCAGAGCGCAGCCAAATATCTGGCACCGTTCAACATCAACGTCAACGCCGTGTGTCCCGGCGTCGTGCCCACCCCGATGTGGGATGACATCGACCGGGTGCAGGCGGATCGCTTTGGACTGGGACCGGGAGAATGGATTCAGAAGACCATCGACGGCGTACCGCTCAAGCGGGCAGCGACGCCGGGAGATCTGGCAGCGGCGGTGTCGTTCCTGTGCTCGGATGATGCCGACTACATCACCGGTCAGGCGCTCAACGTCGACGGCGGCATGGAAATGAACTGAGACGATGATGAGCCTCCCGCACAGCCCTCGGCAGAGCCGACTGCACCACGTCAAACTACTTCGCTCGGAGACGATCGGTCGTGTACTGCGCCTGGACGACCCGCAAACCATCGGCGTGTCCAGCCAGACTCTAGCCGAAGAAGCCATTGTCGAGGGTAATCTCGCCCTCGCCGCCGACCTGATCCGCTACTACCACAACGAGATGCGCATCATGCACAATATCATGCGCACCTGGATTCAGGACACCATTCGCTACATGGTGCTGAAGAGCGGCACCGAGGACGGGTCCGCCACTCACGCCGCCAGCGCGATCATGCGCACCTTCGACGCCTACCCGTTCGGCGAGGCGGAGCGCGATCGCGCCGTCGCCGCCCTGGACGCCGGCGACAGCGCCCTGACGCTGTTCTGGCTGGAACGCATGCGGTTGGCTTTCCTCAACGTTCACGACGTGCTGGTCGCCTGGATGCAGAACCTCCTCTCGTCTATCGCCGCCGATTACCAGGAACCGGCAGTGCTGGAGACCATCCTGCACACGCACCAGGACATCTGGGGTGACCGTTACGCCGCGTGGGATCAGATGACCCCCTGGGAGAAAGTCGCGCTGACCGTCGAAGGCATGCGCGGGGGGCACTTCAGCGGCATGGGGCGGCGCGGCGACGTGATCGTCGAGGATCAGGGTGACCGCTTCATGGTGGCTTTCGATCCCTGTGGCAGCGGCGGTGTGCTGCGTCGGGGTGACCCGGAAACCGGACGCAGCCCGATCAACGTGACCCTGCACGGAGTCAATCAGGAGTCATATCTGTGGACGTGGCAGAAGACCGGCGTCCACTGGTACTGCTCGCACTGCGCGATTGCCATGGAGTGGCTGCCGGGGCATAAACGACGCTACCTGCTGCGCCCACTTGACCACACGCTGGACCATGGCGCACCATGCCCCTGGTACATCTACAAGGAAGATCGCCTGATCCGCGAAGAACACTACCCGCGCACCGGGCACCGAAAACCTGACGAAGCCGCACCTGTACAAGAATAGGATTCTCAAGAATGTACCGTTATGAAAACATGCCTTTGCTGCCCACCCAGGTGATCGGCAGCTACGGAACGCCCGGTTGGCTGTTCGTCGTGCGCGAGGCGATGAAGCGCGGCGAGATGGGATCAGTCGATATCCGCGAAGCCTTCGACGACGCCACCAACCTGGCTATCATGGAGCAGGAAGAGGCCGGCGTCGATGTCATCAGCGATGGTGAGATGCGCCGCTTTAACTTCCTGGTCGGCTTCTACGACTCGATCAAGGGGCTGGAAAAGATTCCCTGGGAGCGCCAGCTCGGCTACCCCGGACCGGACATGATCGACGCTTTCCGCGCTGTCGGCGAGATCAGCACTCCGGATGGATTGGGACTGCCGGAAGAACTGCACTATGCCCGCAAGCGCACCTCGAAACCGCTGGTCACACCGCTGGGCGGCCCGGTCACTTTCGCTTTTCGCATCAACCCTGGCAAGGTCTATTCCGACAAGAAGTCCATTGCCTGGGCGCTGGCACCGCTGATCAACGAGGAACTCAAGAAAGCCGTTGCCGCTGGCGCAACGCACATCCAGCTCGACGAGCCGTCAGCCATCGACGATTTCGTGCCAATGCCCGACTTCATCGAGATGTTCAACCGCTGCGTCGAGGGGCTGGACGCTACCATTGGCTTGCACATCTGCTTCGGCAACTTCATGGGACGTCCGGCGGTGGCGCATCGCACCTACGAACACATCGCGCCGATCTTCCCTGACCTCAACGTCGACATCATCCATCTGGAATTCGCCAACCGCGGTATGTGGCAGACCGACCTGTTCGCCCGGTATGCGCGTCCGAACCAGTACCTTGCCGCCGGGGTGATCGACGTCAAGGCGCGCGCCGTCGAGACGCCGGACATCGTCGTGGAGCGTATTCACGACGTGCTGAAGCACAATGACCCCGCCAGGGTGTGGATCAGCTCCGACTGCGGATTCAGCATGACAGCCCGCTGGGTAGCGCGGGAGAAGCTGCGCGCTATGGTCGAGGGCACGAAGCAGGTCCGCGCCGAACTGCTGGCGTGAGAGCAGTGGAAAAAACGGCGTTGAGGGGATGAGTGACGAAAAAGTCGGGGGGAACTGCAGGAGATCTACGATCACATCGCCGCGCTCACGGATGACCTGCGAACCCGCTCGCAGGTCCAATGGATAAGAATAGTGCTGAAGACTTCAGCCAAGAAGGGACTCTTGAAATCGAGGGTTTCCGCCAGACCGCCCCTCGGCTAGCGTTGCTCAAAGCGAAAGCGAAGCTCAAGCAGAAAGATCAGTCATGAGCGAATATCAATATTACGAGTTCCATGCACTGGACCGTCCACTTACATCTGAAGCCCAAGCCGAGATGCATCGCCTGTCATCGCGGGTAAACCTGACCGCGACCAGTGCCAGTTTTGCTTACAATTATGGCGATTTTCGAGGTGATCCGTACCTCGTGCTCGCGGAGCACTTCGACGCGATGCTCTACATCACCAATTGGGGCATGCGCCAGTTGATGTTCCGATTCCCCCTCCATATCATTCCCGATGATGTGATGAAGGCGTATCAGGTTGCCGACAGCCTTGAATGGTCTGCGGAGGGTGAATACGTCATCCTGAACATCGAACTCCGGGAAGAAGAACCGGACTACGAATGGATCGAGGGGGAGGGGCTGCTCGCCGGGTTGGTTCAGGTGCGCGATGATGTCCTACGAGGGGACTATCGCGCGCTGTATTTAGCTTGGTTGATGATTGCCAGCTACGAGCTTGACTTTCTGGAGGAAGAAGACGAAGCAGAGGCAGCCCTGACCGAGCCAGAGGTTCCGCCCAATCTACAAGCCCTGTCGCCAGCCCTGCGCAATTTCATCAACTTCTTTGGGATTGATGCCGATTTGGTGACGGCGGCCGCCCAGACCAGCCCGAAAGCGGAGAAGAACAGCGCCAAGCTTAGCGCCTACCTTGACCAATTGGCGGCGGCTGAGCAGCGCAGTTTCCTTGAACGATTGCTCAAGAGCGAACCGCATCTGGATGTCGTGCTGGCAAACCGTCTGCGCGAGTTATCCGACGCGGAAACAGGGACACTGCCAGCGGGTGAACGCCGCACCATCCGCCAACTGGTCACAGCCTCGCAGTCGGTCAGGCAGCAGCGCCTGGATGCCGAACGGCAAGAGGCAGAAATCATCCATATGAAGAAGTTGGGAAAAATCGCCCAACAACAAGACCGATTGTGGGGACAGATTCCAGCGTTGATCAACCAGAAACGTGCGAACACCTATGAGGAAGCAGTCAGTATTTTGAAGGACTTGCGCGATCTGGCAGCTCATCAGCAGCGCTTAGCTGAGTTTCAGGAAAAGCTGGCTGCCATTCGCAGTCAGTATCCCACTTTGCAGGGATTGCACCGGCGTTTGAAGGAAGCCCGGCTGACCTGAGTGTGAATTGGATAGGATGACAATAAGCTGTCGTAGATAATGCGATCTTCGAACGGTATCAGCACAACTTTGACGTAGATGGGCTGATACGGTCCGACCGACGTTTTCTTCCAGCGGGTCCGTGATGCGCATCCTCTTTCCAGAGCGCATCGCGTACTGGAACAGCAACTCCTGATGGGATCTAGAGGCTGTTATGAACTTCTACGGCAACCTCACCCCTGTATCCCCTCTCCCACGCGCGCGGGGCGAGGGGACCTGACTCCCCCTTCTCCCCGTTTTGTGGGAGAAGGGGGCTGGGGGGTTGAGGGGAGAAAAGTTCATAACAGGCTCTAG
>JAEURA010000045.1 GCA_016789005.1 Anaerolineae bacterium | reverse complement strand
CGGACTTCATCGACGCGCTGCTAAAGGAAGACGTTTACCCGCCGCTTCAGGATTTTAGAGGCTACTTACAGCGGTGGTCTGGGGTGCAGTCCGTACACGCTCTCTTGCAGCTTGGGAAGCAGGAAATTCGCGCGCAATACGCGCATAACGTGCCCAATCTCGAACCGCTTTATCAGCGTTTGTTTCCCAGCGGACGCAAACGCTACCAGGCATTGAGCAAATCCAACAGGACCACGACGATCCGCGCGGCAACCAGTTTTCGGGGCGGCAGCGCTTTCCCGGTTCTGGTCTGTGATCGCAGTCAGGACCGGAACAGCCGTAAGGTGATCGCCTACAACCTGATCACGCTGCTCCTGAACGGAAATATTCGGGAAATTGCACTCGATGAAATGCTCAAACGGGCAGGGGGCGAGCGTCAGGCTCTGGAGCGCTCTGCGCCGCTCGGGGCGTTCGATCTGTACGAATGGCTGCCCGCCGCCCAGATGCGTCGAATCGGTATCGTAATCACCCACACGATCCGCCATGAACCCACCGAGTGCGTCGACGAAATAGAAGGCGTCCGCATCCGCACAATCACCGACGGTGTCTCGCTGGCTTATGTGAACAGAGCGCTCGAAAGAACCCGTCTGACGGCATTCCTGATCCCCAATCACGAGCCGGATGTCGTTCGCCGGCGACTTCGACTAGGGAATCAGATCGAACTCTTCAAATTCGAGAGTCTCGATGGTCTAGAGGGCTGCATCGCTTTTGGACGCGACGCGCTGCTGTTGGACTCAGTTTGGCAGCCGCGCAGGACGCAAAGCGACACCCCCATTATTTGTTGAGAAGCGAGCTTCAGTCTCTTGAAAGAAAGGCAGGGTGACTATGCTGGATGATCCTTCACTATATGCGGAGTTTGCAGACGAACCGGAAGACGCCGAGGAGCAGATTCCCCTTGAGGAGTTGGAAGTGCTTGAGCCGGACCAAGAAGGTTCTGCGCAGGGCGCCGCTGCTCCCTCGGCAGTGCCGATGTTCCAAAGATTGTTTTTGGAGGCAGTCGAGGCGATTGGCGCAGATGACCCGGACTATCACGTGCTGCAAGACTTCGCGCGCGATGTGGTCGGGGCGCTGTGCGCCTATTTCGCTGTCGAACCAGCCAAAGGAGGAGCCTTCTATGTAGAGAAGACTGCTGAAGGGGCAAAGAACACAGAACGCTACAAACATGATCAAAGTATGCGTGCCCACCTGGTCAACGGCATGCTGCCGGCGCTGACGATTGCCCGACATCTAGCGGCGTGGGGTGCGCCAATGCTGCGCGACTGGACCGAGGTGACCAAACGGCTCTTCATCGCAGGATTCATGCTGCACGACTATGCCAAGATCTCGGAAGCCAAAGAGACGCTTCGCGCTTCCGGTTTCGGCGAACTAGCCCCCCCAAGCCTCGAACAGCTGCCTAGTCTTGAGGCGATCTTCCGCGACTGGTGCGCGCGTCTTGGTCTCAGCGCGTTTCTGGAACCGATCGGCGGTGTGGAGACCTACCTCCATGATCTGATCTACGTCTCCGTAAACACTCAGCAGCTCTGGAGCACTGGACGGTCCCCCGATCTGCTGCGGCGCAAATCCACCTCCGTTGACGTCTACACGCTGGCAGCAACGATCAGTCATCTTGCCGACCTGATCGCCTACGTCGTGAAGACGCCGCATAAAGCGGTCAGTCACCCTTCGCTGACGAAACTCATCACGGAATTGGGCTATGACCTTACGCAGCGCGGCGCCCCGGCGGCGCGGCTGGTGTTTCATCACGTCGCCGAAAATCGCGGCGTGCTGCTCAATTTCATTCATGACGCGGCGTTGGCGGCGCTGACGATCCCTGATCAGCGTATCCCACTGCTCTACGCGCCATCCGGTGTCGTCTATTTAGAGCGCGCTGGCGCGCCGCCTATGCCACCCCCAGGGGCGCTTGCAGCTCAGATTGTTGAGCATATCCGACTCCGCGCTGCCGATACGCTGATTGCCAAAGGCAAAGGGGCGAAGCGCGGCAATGTCAGCCTGCAGATCGATGACAGCTATGCCGATTTCTTTGATCTGCGAACCTTTGTCGCCAGCAGCCCAAAGCTGGTCGAACAGTACATCAAGAATAACAAGACTCCTAATCGGCTTGCGTCCGTGCCTGCATGGATCGGTCAAGCGGCGATGCCGCCCATTCCGAGCGATCCCAAAGATGCGCGGGTGGATCAGCTTGCCGAATGGGCGGGGTTGATCGAGGGTGTATTTCGGGATCGGCTGGACGCCTTTGATCTGGTCACATGGATGCTGAACGCCTGGAACGTGGCAGAGTTGCGCCCTACGTTTGAGGCGATACGCAAGCACCCGGCGGCGGTCAGGGGCGGCGGGATCAAATTCTGGTGGTTCTGGGCTGCTGCTCATGCAGTGTCTCGCAGACCGGGCATAAGCGATATGGGAACGCTCGATTGGCTGTGGGATCAATCCCGCGCGCTGGCAGCTGCCCTGCCCGCTGAGCTTCCGGAAAAAGCGCAGGTCAAGCAGGATACCTGGCTCGACCTGTCGGACTACCTTGGGCGCATCCTGACCATAGGCGGCTTCAAAGCGGCTGATGCGCTTCCTGCCGAGGAACTGGAACACTATGTGCGGGCTAAAGCGGCACGCGGCGGATCGACATGCGCTATGTGTGGGCAGATCTACAGCACCCGCAGACCGAATGAGACTGTTGTCGCGTTTCAGCCAGGAGTCTACACCTCCCGCCTCAAGATCGGGGCTACCAGCAACGCCCGTCCCCTTTGTTCGATCTGCGCTCTGGAGCAGCTCCTGCGGCAGTTGTTCGTCAGCAACCTCGACAGCGGCAAGACGGCAGAGGGGCAGCGGATACGCTATCTCGCGTTTTATCCCTCGTATTTCTTCACGCGCGAGACGCTGCTGATGATGCGCGCCGTCTGTCTGCGGCTGTCCGATGTGCGGCTGAGCCAAAAGGAACTGCGCCGCGCACTGGTGCAGGGTGATCTCAGCGATCCGTTTTTCTGGCAGCAGCTAGAGCCATTTCTACTGCCGTCGCAGACCGACCGACCCTCGCGGCGCGTGCTTCGCCAGGTCAGCGACAGCGGCGAAATGACCTACCTCAGCGTCGGGTTTCGTGGTTTCGACAAACCTACCGATACGGAGGCTTGGATTCTGCCTGCGCTCTACGCGTTCATTCTGGCTGTCAGCATGGATGTAAAGGTGATCGCCAGCGAAAGCGGCATCCCCTTGATGGTGGAGTCGGACGAGTTGGCTGAGACGATCTGGTTTGACGGCGCTCATCCTTCTGTGATGGCGCTCGTCGAGAAGGATCATGTGCGTCTGGACGAAGTGATGGCTGCGCTGTCGCGTCTGGCTGCTGCATACCTGATCCATCTCGATACGGAATTCAACGGTCGCGACGAAAACTTCCACCGCTTTGCGCCGATGGCGCATGCGCTGGCGGAGTCGCCGCTGTACGTCTTTCATTACCTTGATAAGCAGGAACGCGGCGGTCAGATGGTGGGCGCAGAACGCATCCATCGCTACGCTGCCTATGCCGAAGACTTGTTCAATAGAAAAGGAGACGCTTCAATGTCCTTAGCGCGCAAGCTGGTCGAGCAGTATCGCGGTTTTTATCGCGCCAAATCAATCAGCAACACCAACAGCGTACTTCGCCCGCTGAGCGTGGCTGCCGATGCGCTGATGGCGGCAGATTTGCGCCTGTTCAGCGACCCGGAAGCGTTGGTGGAGGTTACCTATGGGGAGCTGTATCGCTTCATGGATCGAGTCGGCAAAGGATTGGCAGACGGGCGGTTCCCCAAGGGCGTCAGCGCAGAGGAACGCGAACAAGCCATGCGTGTCTTCTGTGAAACCTTCGTCCGAGACGTGTTCGTCGGCATCTTCAATTACGACGTTGCCTCTCTGCGCGGCAGACAGATCAATCTGCTGAGCAGCGCCTGTCAGGCGCTCTATCGTGATCTGCAATACGCCGAATGGGCACAGCGCGGTCAGGAGAGCGACGACGAGGAAATCGACAGCGCGACGGGCAGCAGTGTGCCCTGATTCAGTCTTTCGCATCGTATTCTGAGCTATCACAGAAGGAGTTCCAACATGCTTAACACCCGCTTCTTTCATACCGAGCTTCCTGCCCGCCCGATGGGCAGATATGCCCACATTGTGCTGCTGCGCGTCACCGAGGGCTATGCCCTGTTCCAGACCGACGGCGAGCTGAACCGGGCGCGCGTGGCGGCTGGCGCAGGCGGGGCAAATGCCGGGACGGCAATGACCCGAATCGCCCTGTTCAAACGTAAGCAGACCACCCCTGAACGCCTGAATGGGCGAGAACTTCTGCGTCATTACAACGTGCTTTCCGACTCCAATGACGAGAAGGATGAGAACGCCTGCATCTACAACGTCAAGGCATGCCGCAAATGCCCGGACTGCATCACCTATGGATTCGCCATTGGCGACGGCGGCAGTGAAAAGAGCAAGGTCTATTCCGATACCGCCTTCTCGCTGACGGATTACGCCAGCAGCCATGAAGTGTTCACGTTGAACGCTCCCTTCGAGGACGGCACGATGTCGGAACAGGGTGTCGTCTCATCGCGCATCAACTCGCAGGACCACGTCAAGCCGCAGACGATCTTCCCGGCGGTGATCACGACGCGCGACCTGACCCTCCCGCTGTTCGAATATGTGCTGGGCAACGTCATCAGGACGACGCGCTATGGCGCGACGACGACGCGCGGCGGCACGATGCGCAACCACATCGCTGCCATCGTGCTGAGCGACGGAGAGATCTTCAGCAATCTGCTGTTCACGCAGCGGCTCTACGACCTTCTGGCGGAGAACAACATCCTGATGCCCAATGAGCCGGTTCCGGTGCAGACCACCCTGGAAGCAGCGGCTATCGTTGTGCCGCAGCTTTTGGACGAGGATGGGGTGCGCAACCAGCAGGTGCTGATGGGCGATGATCTGACCGCCTATCTGGACAGCATACGAGGTCAGGATGAGAACACCATGCACACTGTGCTCCAGCAGGCTGCGCACGAAGCGCTCACTTATCACGACAAATACGTCGCCAAGCAGGGCAAGAAGAAATGAGGCGGAAATGCTGCTGTATCACTGCAAGCTGACGTTTCACGACAACCTGTTCTACGAGA
>JAEURA010000139.1 GCA_016789005.1 Anaerolineae bacterium | reverse complement strand
CTCTCCACGCAGTGGAGAGGGGGGGCACAACGGGTCAGGAAAGTTCCCTCTCCATGCAATGGGGAGGAGATTTAGGGATGGGGACGCACTCTCGTGATTCACTGATGTTTGAGTCTGGTGAAATTCGCTACAATCGCCCGCGACTTTCGGGTCTCAGTGAATCGCAAGTTTCAACTTCCTCCCCCCCACAACGGGTCAGGAAAGTCCCCTCTCCAAGCAGTGGGGCGGGGATTTAGGGGTAGGGATACTCACTGAGACCCT
The DNA here is from genome assembly GCA_016789005.1 of Anaerolineae bacterium. Classification (GTDB taxonomy): domain Bacteria; phylum Chloroflexota; class Anaerolineae; order Aggregatilineales; family Phototrophicaceae; genus Flexifilum. The sequence goes on along the minus strand of JAEURA010000139.1, from coordinate 52,389 downwards.
GGAAGAGGATTGATCGCGTCTTGCGCCCATCCTTCCTCCATCAAATCGGCTCGCCACCAATCTGGGGATGATCCCCGGTAGAAGAGAGGCAGAAATGGTCAAAGTGGGTGTTATCGGCACAGGCGGCATGGGAAGCCGCCATGTCCGCAATCTGCATCGCTATACCCCGGCGGAAGTGGTCGCCGTCATGGACCTGGATCGCACAAGAGCTGAAGCCGCAGTGAACTTCATCCCCGGCTGTGCGGTCTACACGGACGCCGGAGCCTTGATCGAGGATCCTCAGGTTGAGGCGGTGGTCATCGCCTCCCCCGACCCGTTCCATGCCAGCACGGCGCTGCGCTGCATTGCCGCCGGCAAGCCGACGCTGTGCGAGAAGCCGCTGGCGACTACGCTCGATGATGCCAGGAAGGTGCTTGACGCGGAGGTGGCTTACGGCAAGCGCCTGATGATGCTGGCGTTCATGCGGGAATATGACCCGGCGCATCGCGCGCTGAAGGATGCTGCCGAACGGGGCGATCTGGGCGACCTGCTCATGATGCGCGGGACGCACACCGGCTATGCCGACCCACATCCGCGCACAACCGCCGACGTGATCGTCAACTCCGCCATCCATGACATCCATTCGGCGCGCTGGCTGCTTCAGCAGGAGGTGGAACAGGTGTATGTGCGGCGTGTCGTTTCGGATTCCGCGCGCCCGGAGACCTGCCGGCTGCTGGTGACTCATCTGACCTTCGCCAATGGCAGCCTGGGCGTGCTGGAGATGAACACGGAATCCGGTTTCGGCTACCAGGTCGATGTCGAACTGACTGGTTCGCTGGGAGCGGCGCGGACAGCGCGCGCTTCTGCGCCGACGATGCGGCTGGCAGGGCGGGAATTTCAGACGATTGACGACGACTGGCTGATACGCTTCGATCAAGCCTATATCCTGGAAGTGCAGGCATGGGTGCAGTCTTTGATCGAGGGACTCCCCACCGGTCCCTCGACCTGGGACGGCTACGCGGCGATGGTGGTCGCAGATGCCTGCATCAAGTCAGCTGAAGCTGGCGCGCCGCAGGCTGTGCCCGAATTGCAGCGTCCATCCATTTACGCCTGAGCGCGACGACACACCTCCCCCCAACGAGAACAACGCCGCTAATCCTCTCCCTCACCCGCCTGCCGAGCATCTGCCCGGCGGGCGGGTGAGGGTTGTGAAGCGCTTCACATTGTTGACAGAAAACGCAGTGCTGCTACGATAGATGCAACCGGTTGCATCGATTGTTGATTTGGAATGCTGGGCTTTTGATGTCAGTCACGATTGATGAAGTCGCGCGGCGGGCGCAGGTGTCTCGTTCTACAGTCTCGCGCGCGTTGCGCAACAGCGCTCTCATCAGCGAAGCCACCCGCGAACGTGTCTGGCATGTGGCGCAGGAACTCGGCTACGTGCCAAATTACGTCGCGCAGAGTTTGAGCCTCAATCGGACCAACACCATTGGGATGGTGATCACCCATTCCGCCAACCCGTTCATCTGGCAGGTGATCGAGGGTGTCGAACTGGCGGCGTACGAGCGTGGGTTCAGCCTGATTCTGAGCACCGCCCGCAATGACCGCGAGCGTGAATATGCGGTGATGCAGTCTTTTCAGCGCCGCCGGGTGGACGGCATCATCGTCAGCTCTTCGCACATGAAGACGATCTATTCGCGCGCACAGCAGAGCATTGAAATTCCGGTCATCCTCATCAACGAGCAGGTGGCACATGCAGCCTTCCACTCGGTGAGCATTGATGATTACGAAGGGGCGCGGTTGGCGGTGCAGCATCTTGTGAACAGCGGACATCAGCGGATCGGCTACATCGCCTGCACAGACCGCCCGCGATCCAGCGAAAAGCGCTACCGCGCTTACTGCGATGTGCTGGTGGAGTCTGGCTTGAAGCCGCTGCCGGAACTGCGAATGAGGGAAACCACGCTGCAAGACTTTGAGATTGGATTCGCCGCCGCCGAGTCGGTCATGCAGTCCGGGGTGACGGCGGCGTTCTGCTATAACGACCGGATCGCAGTCGGTCTTCAGGCGAAGCTGCGGAAGCTGGGTGTGCCCGCGCCGGACGCGCTGAGCGTGGTGGGCTTCGACGACATCGACGAAGCGCAGTATGCCATTCCGGCGCTGACGACGGTGCGGCAGCCAAAGCTGCAAATGGGCAGAAGGGCGGTAGAAATGCTGGCGAGCATTCTGAACCAGGAGGAAGTCGAAAACGAGATCCTGGACTGCGAACTCGTCGTAAGAGATTCCACAAAGCGCCTGCAACACTGACCGGTCCTTCATTTGCGCGAGAGTGCAACCGGTTGCATCAAATGGGATGGAACGAATGACGTTGAATATCGGTTTGATCGGAACGGGCAGGATCGGCAGAATCCACGCCGAGACTATCGCCTTGCATGTCCCTGAAGCACATCTCAGCACCGTGACGGATGTCCGTCTGGACAGCGCCCAACAGTGCGCGGCGCGCTATCACATTCCGCGTGTGGCTTCCAGCACCCAGGAACTCCTTGAGGATGACAGCATCCAAGCCGTCGCCATCTGTTCCAGCACCGATTCGCACGCCAGCCTGATCATCGATGCGGCGCGCGCCGGCAAGCACATCTTCTGCGAGAAACCGATCGCCCTTGATCTGGCGAGCATCGACGCGGCGCTGGAAGCCGTCGCGAAAGCCGGGGTCAAACTGATGGTCGGCTTCAACCGCCGCTACCATCCCAATTTCCGGCGCATCAAGGAACTGGTGCACAGCGGCGAGATCGGGCAGCCGCACCTCATCCGAATCACCAGCCGCGATTCTGCGCCGCCTCCCATCGAGTACGTCAGAGTCTCCGGCGGCATCTTCCTGGATATGACGATTCATGACTTCGACATGGCGCGCTATGTCGTGGGCAGCGAAGTCGCCGAGGTTTCGGCGACGGGAGCTGTGCTGATCAACCCCGGCTTTGCCGACGCCGGCGATGTCGATACGGCGGTGGTCGTCATGCAGCACGAGAACGGCGCGATCACGGTGATCGACAACAGCCGCGAGGCGGTCTACGGATACGATCAACGGCTGGAAGTGTTCGGTTCGAAGGGGGTCGCGAAGTGCGACAACACGTTCCCGAACAGCGTCGCCGTCTCCAGCGCCGAGCAGACCTCTTCTGCCAAGCCGTATTTCGCCTTTCTGGACATCTACCGCCAGACCTACATGGATGAAATGCGCGACTTCATCAGGGCGGTCGAGACCGACAGCCCGACGCCGATCAGCGGTCTGGATGGCAGGATTCCCCTCGTGATGGGGATCGCGGCGACGACATCGCTGCGGGAAAAGCGCCGCGTGAAGCTGAGCGAGGTGACCTGAGCCGCATCTCGGATGCATTCGGCGGTCCCTCCGGGAAATGGGGCGTAGGGATGAGCCGCCGGATCGCCCGTCGAGTTGAAAAGAGACTTTAGAGCGTGTCTGCAAACCCGATTTTCACACAACCTCACCCCCTGCCCCTCTCCAATTGGAGAGGGGCGGTTGAGCGCAGCGAAACGGGGTGAGGTGAACAGTTTGCAGACCCTAGCCTGATTTGCTGAAGGGCGGTTGAGCGCAGCGAAACGGGGTGAGGTGAACAGTTTGCAGACCCTAGCCTGATTTGCTGAGGGCGGTTGAGGGCAGCGAAACGGGGTGAGGTGAACAGTTTGCAGACCCTAGCCTGATGCTCGTTCCCACGACTGATCGATCAATCTGAAGGGAATACCCGACAATGCGACTGTTTCTGACCGGCGGGACCGGTTTTCTGGGCAGCAACATCATCCGCGTGGCGCGCGAGCAGTACGACGCGGAAATCTTCACCACCGTCAACACCTGGCGGTCTGAGTCGCCCATCGACTTCGCCTATGGGGTAATCGATATGGGCAACCGCGCGTCCGTGCTCAACGCGGTGCGCGCCTTTCAACCGGATGTGATCGTCCACAGCGCCATCCTGAACGACCTTCCGCTGATGTATCGCGACCGCAAGCTGGCATGGCGGTCCTATGTCGAAGCAACGCATCACCTGACCGATGCGGCGAATGAAGTCGGCTGCAAGATCATCATGGTGTCCACCGACTGGATTTTCGACGGAACGCAGGCGGTCGCCGATGAATCCACGCCGCCTAATCCGGTGAACTACTACGGCGTGCTGAAGGTGGCGAGCGAACGGGTGATCGCCGAGCGCGCGCAGAACGGCGCGGTCGCGCGGGTGGCGGGGGTCAACGGCATCCACTGGCTGCGGCGCGACGAGGAACAGACGCAGAACGCCGGCTTCGGACATTTCACCACCGCTGTGCTTTCCGGGCTGCGCCGCGACGGGACGTTCACGGTGTGGATGGGCGACGACATCAATGTCCGCGCGACGCCCTCGCTGGCGAGCGAATCGGCGGCGCAGATCATGCGGCTGGCGACGCGCGATCTTCAGGGAATTTTCCATTGTACAGGCGGCGAAAGCATCGGTCGCATGGAGTTCGCTCAGCTCGTTGCCGAGGCGTTCGGCTATGATCCCTCCGTCGTTCGCGAGGGCGCGGCTCCGCCCCAGCCCGAATTAGCAGGTATACGAATCCCGAGAGATACCAGCCTGTCTGCCGCCTGGACGGCGAGCCAGTTGAATCGCCCGCTCCTGGATGCCCGTGCGCTGGTGCGCAACTATCGGCAGCAGGTCGAAACCGGGGCGATCTAGCCCATTTCCGCCGGATATGGTCATAATGAAGATGCCCGGCGTTGGGAGCGCAGCGATCTGCACCGGCGAGAGATAGGCGCGTCGGCAATAGTTGCCGACAGTGCATCCGGGTCGCTTCCAGTCCGATTTTGCGTGAGACCAGATCAGAGGGAATGCCTGATCTGTGTTTGACGAACGACGGTGATGCAGAAGTGAGGAGGTGAATGATTGGTGATTGTCCTACAGGTTGCTGCCCCAGAAGCCGATTTCTTAACTACAACGGAGGTTTGACAGTGAAAACCCGAATCCTCATTTTCTCCTTGCTGGTAATGGCTTTCTTTGGCTTGAGCGTCTCTGCGGTGATGGCTCAGGACGGACTCTCCTTCTGCTACGTCATTCACAGCGATCCTGCCGGTTCGTTCTGGAACGTGGCGACAGCCGGCGCTCAGGCGGCAGCCGCTCAGGTCGGCGCAGACCTGACTGCCGTCGGAAGCCTTGATCCGGTGCAGCAGGCGCAGTTCATCGAAGACTGCATCGCTCAAGGCGTGGATGGTCTGGCGGTTTCTCTCGCCAACCCGGATGCGCTGCGCGACGCTGTCGGGCATGCGGTAGAGGCGGGTATCCCCGTCGTGACGCTGAATTCGGGCGTCGACGTGTTCCGCGAACTCGGCGCGATCACCCATGTGGGTCAGACGGAATTCGTGGCTGGACAGGGTTCCGGGCTGCGCTTCAATGACATGGGCGTGTCGCATGTCCTGTGCGTGATCCATGAAGAGGGCAACATCGGTCTGGAACAGCGCTGCGACGGCGTCGCCGACAGCTTCAGCGGCACGGTGGATCGCTTTAACGTGGCTTCGACCGGCGTGAACGACCTCGCGGGCACGACCAGCACCATTCAGGACAAGCTGACGGCGGACAGCAGCATCGACGCCATCATCACGCTGAACCCTGATGTCGGCGTGGCAGCGCGCGACGCGATTGCCGCCGCAGGCTCCAGCCAGGTGCTGGCGACCTTCGATCTCAGCCCGACCATCCTTCAGGCGATTGTCGATGGTCAGGTGGCGTTCGCTATCGACCAGCAGCAGTATCTCCAGGGCTACCTGCCGATCATCTTCCTGAACCTGTACAACACCAACGCCAATACCGTCGGCGGTGGGCTGCCTGTTCTGACGGGACCCGGTTTCGTGGATGCCAGCAACGCCGCCTCGGTGATTGCTCTGTCGGCTGCCGGTACTCGTTAAGCATTTCATCTGTCATGAGCCGGGAGACAGCGTCAGCGACGCTGTCTCCCCCCATTAGGAACTAGGTGAATTATGCTTGCGAAAACTGACGACGACCGCCGTATCAGAGTAGGGTTGTTTCGCAAAGTGGTCGCCAGTCCTGAAATCGGCGCGCTGGTGGGCGCAGCGGTCGTATTCATTTTCTTCTCGCTGATCAGCCCGGATGTTTTTCCAAATATTGTCGGTCTTTCCCGCGTGCTCGATCCCGCAGCCACCCTGGGGATCATGGCGGTCGCGGTTGGCTTGCTCATGATTGGCGGCGAATTTGACCTTTCCTCCGGCGTCATGACCGGGACGACCGGGCTGCTCGTCGGGCTGCTGGCGGTACACGCTGGGGTCAATCTGTGGGTGGCGATTGTCATCTCCTTCGCCTTCGCCATGCTGGTCGGGTTCGTCAACGGCTACATGGTGGTGAAGACGAAACTGCCCAGCTTCATCATCACCCTGGCGACCTTCTTCGTCTTTCGCGGCGTCAACGTCGGCGTCACCCGTCTGGTCACCAATCAGGTGCGCGTCGCCGGCATCGATACGATTCCCGGCTTCGAACTCGCCCGGACTCTTTTTGACACCGAGTTTCAGTTCGCGGGGGCGACCTTCCGCACCTCGCTGATCTGGTGGATCGTCATCGCGCTGATCGCCTCATGGATTCTGCTGCGCACCAAAGTGGGCAGCTGGATCTTCGCGGTGGGCGGCAACCCGGATGCCGCCCGCGCGAGCGGCGTCCCTGTCAAGGCGGTGAAAATCGGTCTGTTCATGACCACCGCCGGAGCCGCCTGGCTGGTCGGGATGATGACCGCCTTTCGGCTGCGCTCGGCGCTGTCCAGTCAGGGCGTCGGGCAGGAATTCGTGTTCATCATCGCGGCGGTGATCGGCGGCTGCCGCCTGACCGGGGGCTATGGCTCGGTCATCGGCGCTTCCATCGGCGCGATGATCTTCGGCATCACCCGCGTCGGCATCACCTTCGCCGGCTGGGATACCGACTGGTTCTTCAGTTTCCTGGGAATCATGCTGCTGGTGGCGGTGCTGCTCAACACCTACACGCAGAAGAAAGCCGCCGAAGTTCATACCCCGAAAGCGCCGCCTGAGCCGGAGCCTGTGCGGAGTCATCCGGAGAGCCCCTCATGAACGAACCGATCATCCAGCTCAAACACATCTCCAAGCAGTTCGGCACGGTCATCGCGCTGCGCGGCATCTCGACCGAAATCTACACCGGCGAAGTGACCTGTCTGCTTGGCGACAACGGCGCAGGCAAATCGACGCTGATCAAGATCCTCTCCGGCTTTCACCGACCGACTGAAGGCGAGTATCTGTTTCAGGGAAAGCCCACTTCATTTGCTTCCCCGCGTGAAGCGCTGGCTGCCGGGATCGCCACCGTGTATCAGGACCTGGCGATGGTCCCGCTGATGTCGATCTGGCGCAACTTCTTCCTGGGATCAGAACCGGAGATCGGTCGGGGACCGTTCCGGCGTTACGATATCGCCTTCGCCAAGCGTACGGTGAAGGAGGAGCTGGGCAAGATGGGCATCTTCATCCGTGACCCGGAGCAGCCTGTCGGCACGATGTCCGGCGGCGAACGCCAATCGCTGGCAATCGCCCGGGCGGTCTATCACGGCGCAAAAGTCCTCATCCTGGACGAGCCAACGGCTGCCCTGGGCGTCAAGCAGGCGGGCGTCGTCCTCAAGTATGTGGTTCAGGCGAAAGCCCGAGGACTGGGCGTCATCTTCATCTCGCATAACCCACATCATGCGTTTGTCGTGGGCGACCGTTTCGTCATCCTGAGGCGCGGGCGCATCTACGGCGCATGGCACAAAGAAGGGCTGGACCGCGATGTGCTGGTGCGCGCCATGTCCGGCTCGGAAGAACTGGACGCGCTGAAACATGAACTGGACGAATTCGCCCGGCGCGATGTTCAGAAGTGAGCGTCAGTGAATCACCGATTTCAATATCCTCACCCCCAACCCCCTCTCCACGTAGTAGAGAGGTGGCATAACGGGTCAGGAAGGTCCCCTCTCCATGCAGTGGGGAGGGGATTTAGGAGTGGGGATGCACTTTCGTGATTCGCTGAGCGGGCGAGCCACCGGCTCGCCCCTGCGCCAGAGGATTTGCAGCGGCGATGCGCCGGTTCTCTGCTCTTCGATGACAGTGAGGGACTTCAGGATGCAGGCACGTTTTCAACCTTTGCCAAACGAAGGACGGCTCGACGGCAAAGTGCTGGTGATCACCGGCAGCACACAGGGTCAGGGCGAAGCCTTCGCCCAGCGGGCGGCGTATCTCGGCGCGGCGGGGATCGTGATCTGCGGGCGGAGCGAAGACAAAGGGGCGGCGGTCGTGAAGTCGCTGGAGGAGATCGGCGCACAGGCGTTGTTCGTCAAAGCGGATTTGGCGAGCGCCGAAGACTGCCGCGCGGTGATGCGGGCGTGCGATGCGCGTTTCGGTCGCGTCGACGGACTGGTCAATTCCGCCGGCAATGCGACACGCGGAACGCTGGAGACGACCACCGTCGAATTGTGGGACTGGCTGTTTGCGCTGAACGTGCGCGCGCCCTTCATCCTGATGCAGGACGCGGTGCGCATCATGCGGCGCGAGGACATCAAGGGCAGCATCGTCAACATTCAGACCATGTCGGCATACGGCGGTCAGCCCGACCTGATGGCGTATTCGTCGTCGAAGGCGGCGCTCTCGGCGCTGACCAAGAACGCCGCCTATCAGCTCCAACCCTATCAGATTCGCGTCAACGCGCTGAACATCGGCTGGACGAACACCCCCGGCGAACATGTCACGCAGATGTCCACCGGGAAGCCGGAGGACTGGCTGGAAGCCGCCGACGCTTCGCGTCCGTTCAAGCGGCTGCTGCTGCCGGAGGACATCGCGCCGATGGTGACGTATTTGCTCAGTGACATGGCTTCGATGGTGACCGGCTCGGTGATCGATTGGGACCAGACGATCAACGGTCCCTATGGCACGCACGAGCCGGTTTTTGAGTGACCTGAACACGTACTCAGACGCTCAAAGGAGAGCGTCGTTCATGACCACGATAGGCATTGGTGTCATTGGCATGGGCTGGATGGGGCAGGTGCACAGCCGGGGCTACAACCAGATCAAGGACCGGTTTTACGACAGCGGCATTCGCCCGCGCCTGGTCATCTGCGCGGATGATGTCGAACACCGCGCCAGAAGCTCACAGGATCGCTTCGGCTTTGAGCAGTCCACAACCCACTGGCGAGAGGTGATCGATCACCCGGAGGTGCAGGCGGTCAACATCACTGCGCCGAACGGGATGCATCTCGAAATGGTGCGCGCGGCGGCGGCGGCGGGCAAACATGTCCTGTGCGAGAAACCCGTCGGGCGCGATCCGCAGCAGACCATCGCCGCTTACGAAGCGGCGCGCGACGCCGGCGTGATCACCGGGGTGGGCTACAACTATCGCTGGGCGCCGCTGGTGCAGTACGCCAGACAGTTGATCGAATCGGGCGAACTGGGGACGTTGACGCACTATCACGGGCGCTTCCTGAACGGCTATGCGGGGAACCCAAACGGCTTTCTGTCCTGGCGTTTCGAAGCCGAACATGGATTGGGGACATTGGGCGACCTCCTGTCGCACGCCATCGATATGGCGCACATGCTGGTGGGTCCCATCGGCAGACTGACCGCCAGCCGTGAAACCTTCATCAAACAGCGCCCGATCCCGCAGCCGGGAGTCGGCACGCACTATGACGTCGCCACCGGGAATGAGCCGAAGGGGGATGTGACCAATGAGGACTACGTCAGCGTGATCGCCCGTTTTGTGAACGGCGTCCAGGGCATCCTCGAAGCCTGCCGGGTGATCAACGGCGCGAAGTGCGACATGTCCTTTGAGGTACATGGCACGAAAGGGGCGCTGAAGTGGACTATGGAAGAGATGAACGTGCTGCATTATCAGCGCCGCAATGATGCCACCCCTGCACAGGATGGCTATCTGCGGCTGTTGAGCGGACCGGCGCATCCGTTCCATAATCGCTTCAACCCGGCATGGGGTTTGAATGTCGGCTATGACGATCTCAAAGTCATCGAGATGTACAACTTCCTGGACGGCATCGTGACAGGGCAGCAGGGCGAACCCGGCTTGAAAGCCGCCTATGATGTCGCGCAGGTTGAGAACGCCATCATTCGCTCGTGGGACTCTGAACGGTGGGAAACCGTCCAATATTAGGAGATCTGCATTATGTTGAAGATCGCCAACGCGCCCTGCTCGTGGGGCGTGATCGAAGGCATCGAAGGCGAACGCTACGATTATGTGCGCGTGCTGAACGAAATCGCCGCCACCGGTTATATTGGTACAGAACTCGGCGACTGGGGCTTCATGCCGACCGATCCGGCAGCGCTGACGAATGAGCTTTCGTCGCGCAGGCTGGACCTGCTCGCCTCGTGGGTGAGCGTCAAACTGCACGACGCATCGCAGCACCAGCAGAGCGCCGACGACTGCGTGCGCACGGCAAAGCTGCTGGCAGCGGTCGGCGGGTCGAACACCCTGATCGTGCTGGGCAACGATCCTTATGCCGACCCGATGCGCACCAGGCACGCCGGTCGCGTCACGCCGGAGATGGGCATGAGCGGGGAGCAGTGGAAGGTGTTTGCCAAAGGCGCCGATTACGTCGCCCGCCGGGTCATGGACGAAGCCGGACTGCGGACGGTGTTCCATCATCATGTCGGCACGTGGATCGAAACGCCTGCCGAAACGCAGCGCCTGATGGACATGACCAACCCGGACATCCTCGGCATGGTCTTCGACACCGGGCACTGGCGCTTCGCCGGTGGTGATGAGGTGCAGGGCGTACAGCAGTTCAAAGATCGCATCTGGCACGTGCACTTCAAGGATCACGAGCCGAACGTCGCCCGTCAGTCGCGCGAAAACGGGTGGGATGGTCCGACCTCGGTGGGTCACGGCGTGTTCTGCGAGCTGGGCAGGGGCGATGTGCGATTCTCCGCCGTGCGCGATGCGCTCAAGCAGATCGGCTATGACGGCTGGATCGTGGTCGAGCAGGATGTGCTGCCGGGCATGGGCACGCCCAGAGAGAGCGCGCAGCGCAACCGTGATTATCTGAAGTCATTGGGGTTATAGACGAGAGTGCCAAGGACTGAGTGCTGAAGACTGAGGAAGGAATTCATACAGGCTGCATGTCCTTCCTCAGTGCTTTAACCTCAGTCCTCAGCACTTACAGTTTGGAGGGCGTGATTGATGAGCGTGACAAACAGCTACAAGAGTCCGCTGCACGAGATGTCGCAGACGACAATCACCGATTATTGGAACGACTCGTGTTCGGTAGAAGAACTCAAGTATGCCATCGAACACGGCGCGGTGGGCGCGACCAGCAACCCGACCATCGTGCATACCGTGCTAAAGCAGGAAATGCCGCTGTGGTCGGCGCGCATTCAGGAGATCATCGACGAGAACCCCGCCGCGTCCGAAACCGAGGTGACCTGGAAAGTCGTGGAAGCGGTCGCTGCCCACGCGGCGACGCTGCTGCTGCCCACGTTTGAGCGCACCGGCGGCAAAAAAGGGCTGCTCTCTATTCAGACGAACCCGGCGAACTATCGCAGCGCACAGGCGATGCTGGAACAGGCGGTGTACTTCAACACTCTTGCGCCGAACCTGAACGTGAAAGTGCCGGTCACGGCGGCGGGCGTGCAGGCGATTGAGGAGGCAACCTATCGCGGCGTGAGCATCAACGCCACCGTCAGCTTCACGGTCCCACAGGCGGCTGCGGTTGGCGAGGCGGTCGAACGGGGACTCAAACGCCGCGCCGCCGAAGGGCTGCCGACGCAGCACATGCAGCCGGTCTGCACGATCATGGTCGGGCGGGTCGATGACTGGATGTCCGCCGTCACACATCGCGACCGGATCACCGTCAACCCGGATTCCATCCCCTGGGCAGGCGTTGCCGTGATGAAGAAGGCGTACAGCCTCTATCAGGAACGCGGCTATCGCGCCCGGCTGCTGGTGGCGGCGTACCGGCATCACCGCCACTGGTCGGAATTCATCGGCGGGGATATTGTCCAGAGCATCCCGTGCGACTGGGCGAAACGCTTCAACGCTTCGGATGTGCAGGTTTTCGACCGCATGCACGCGCCGGTCGATCCTGCGATCATCGATGACCTGTATAGGCACGTTCCCGATTTCCGAAGGGCATACGACGCGGATGGCATGTCGGCGGCGGAGTTCGACGGTTATGGCGCGACGGTGCGCACGCTGCGCGGGTTCATTGCTTCATATCATGAGCTGATCGCGCTCATCCGCGAGAAGTTCATGCTGCCTAATCCCGATGTCGCCTAAGTCATGTCTCGCATCTTCTCAACGGACGAGCCGCCGGCTCGCCCCTACGGCACGTTGGTTGTAGGGGAGACCCGGCGGGTCTCCCGCTCGTAGTTTTCTTTCAAGATTCCGCTTAGGAGGGATGCCCATGCGCTACACGGCAGAGAACATGCTGGTCAGGTCGAAGGACACAGGCGGGAGCGGCGAATTCGCCCGCATCAACGCCGCCGAGGCGGGCTGGGAACACCTGAACATGTCCGCCATGCGGCTGAACAAAGGTGAGACCTTCGGGCAGCAGACGGGGGAGTGCGAAAACGCCATCGTGATTCTGGGCGGCGTGTGCCGGATCAGCACCAGCGACGGCGTGTTTGAGCGCGTCGGACGCCGCCCGAACGTCTTCAGCGGAATGCCTCATGCGCTCTATCTGTCGCGGCACAAGGAATTCACTATCGAGGCGCTGACGGAGGGTCTGGAATTCGCCTCGTGCTGGGTGAAGAGCGATCAGGATCACCCGACGCAGCTGGTCACGCCGGAGCAGAGCGCGATTGAAATTCGCGGCGGCGGCAACGCCACGCGCCAGATCAACAGCATCCTACCGCCAGGCTTCGACTGTCACCGCATCGTCGCGGTCGAAGTCTACACGCCGCCCGGCAACTGGAGCAGCTACCCCCCGCACAAGCATGATGTCCACCGCGAAGATGCCGGCGGCAGGATCATCGAAGCCGACCTGGAAGAGATCTACTTCTACAAGATCGATCATCCGAACGGCTATGCTTACCAGCGCGTCTATACCGACGCCAGCAGCACCAATGACGCGCCGATTGACGGGCTGATGCTGGCGCGGAATCATGACGTCGTGCTGGTTCCGGCGGGCTATCACCCGGTGGTCAGCGCGCATGGCTACACCACCTACTACCTGAACTTCCTGGCGGGATCGGCGCAGTCGCTCACCGCCGTCGATGATCCGGCGTATGCCTGGGTGAAGAAGACCTGGACATGGCAGGACCCACGCCTGCCGCTGGTGCATCACGGTATGGAGCCGCGCTAAAGGGGACTATTGATGCAAACACAACGTTTGACGATGGCGCAGGCGCTCGTCCTGTACCTCACACAGCAGGTTGTGTCCCGCGATGGCGTGGAAACGCCTTTCTTCGCCGGGGCGTGGGGCATCTTCGGGCATGGCAATGTTGCCGGGATCGGGCAGGCGCTTCAGCAGTATTCGGACCGCTTCCGCTACTACCAGTGCCGCAACGAACAGGCGCAGGTCCACGCGGCGATTGCCTATGCCAAGCACAAGAACCGCATGCAGACCTTCGCCTGTACGTCGAGCATTGGTCCCGGTGCGCTGAACATGGTGACGGCGGCGGCGGTGGCGACGGTGAACCGCATCCCGGTGCTGCTGCTGCCCGGCGACATCTTCGCCGAGCGCCTGCAGGCGCCGGTCTTGCAGCAGCTCGAAAATGAGCATTCGCAGGACATCAGCGTCAATGACTGCTTCAAGCCGGTGTCGCGCTACTGGGACCGCCTCAACCGCCCGGAACAGCTCATCCTGGCGATGCCGGAAGCCATGCGCGTGCTGACTTCTCCAGCCGATACCGGCGCGGTCACGCTGGCGCTGCCGCAGGATGTGCAGACGATGGCGTACGATTACCCTCAGACGATGTTCCAGAAGCGGGTGTGGGTAATCCCCCGCAACCGCCCGGACCGCGCGCTGATTCAACAGGCTGCCGAGTGGATCAAAGCCGCCAAAGCGCCGCTGATCGTGGCAGGGGGCGGCGTGCATTACAGCGAGGCATACGCCGCGCTGCGGTCGTTCGTCGAAAGCGCAGGCATCCCATCCTGTGAAACGCAGGCGGGCAAAGGCGCGCTGCCCTACAATCATCCGCTCAACCTGGGGGCGGTGGGGACGACCGGGACGAGCGGGGCGAATATCATGGCGCGGGAAGCCGACCTGATCATCGGCATCGGCACGCGCTACAGCGATTTCACTTCCGCCAGCAAGACCGCGTTCCAGAACCCCGACGTGAAGTTCATCAACATCAACGTCGCGGAGTTCGATTCCTATAAACAGTCCGCTTTGCCGCTGACCGGGGATGCCAGAGCCGCCCTCGAAGAACTGGGGCAGGCGATCAGCGGCTTTTCTACAGCGGCAGCCTATCGACAGCGCGCCGCCGACTTCAACCGCGCCTGGGATTTGGAAGTCCACCGCATCTACAACCTGGAACACGAGCCGATGCTGAGCCAGGGAGAAGTCATCGGCATGGTCAACAGCCAGTCTCGCTCCCAGGATGTGGTCCTGTGCGCGGCAGGCAGCCTGCCCGGCGACCTGCACAAGCTGTGGCGCACCCGCGACCCGCGCGGCTACCATTTAGAATATGGCTTCAGCACGATGGGCTATGAGCTGGCGGGCGGGCTGGGCGTGAAGATGGCGGACCCGGAACGCGAGGTGTACGTCATGGTCGGCGATGCCTCGTTCCTGATGATGAACAGCGAGATCGTCACGATGGTGCAGGAAGGCGTGAAGGTCAACATCGTCCTGATCGACAATCACGGCTTCGCCAGCATCGGCGGGCTGAGCAAGAGCGTCGGCAGCGACGGCTTTGGCACCAAGTACCGCTACCGTTCCGAAGACGATCAGCTCGACGGCGACACGCTGCCCGTCGATTACGCGGCGATCTGCCGGGGCATGGGCGCGCACGTCATCGCCGCCACCACCCGCGAAGATCTCTCCGCCGCGCTGGAAACCGCCAAGACGATACAGGGGAAACCCGTCTGCATCGTCACCGAAACCGACCGCCGGCAGCGCGTGGGCGGGTACGAGTCCTGGTGGGATGTCGCCGTCGCGGAAGTCAGCGAGAACCCGGCGGTGCAGGAAGCGCGTCAGCAGTACGAGCAGAACAAAGCGAAAGAACGCTATCACCTGTAAAGGACAACGGTCTATGGTTCAGCGCATTCTCGATTACGTCAACGGTTCGTGGACGGACGCGGGCGCGTCCGACTTCCTCAATGTCTGGAACCCCGCCAGCGGCGCGGCGATCGGCAGCGTGGCGATGACCCCGCGCGAAGCTGTCGCCCAGGCGGTCGATGCCGGCTTCGCCGCCTATCTGGACTGGCGGCGCACCCCGGCGGGCACGCGCATTCAGCCGTTATTCAAGCTCAAGGCGCTGCTCGAAGCGCACCTCGACGAGCTGGCGCGCATCATCACCGACGAGTGCGGCAAGACGTTCAAGGAAAGCGTTGCTGAAATGCAGCGCGGCATCGAAAACATCGAGGTTGCCAGCGGCATGCCCGCCCTGATCCAGGGCTACAACAACGAGGATATCGCGCGCGGCATCGACGAGCACATGTTCCGTCAGCCGCTCGGCGTGGTCACGGCGATCACCCCGTTCAATTTCCCCGGCATGATCCCGCTGTGGTTTCTGCCCTATGCCGTCGCGACGGGCAACTGCTTCATCCTCAAGCCGAGCGAGCGCGTCCCCATGACCTCGGCGCGCCTGTTCGAACTGATCGACCAGGCAGGCTTTCCCAGGGGCGTGATCCAGCTCGTCAACGGCGGCAAGGACACCGTGGACGCGCTGCTCGATCACCCGCTGGTCAAGGCGGTGTCGTTCGTCGGCTCGACTCCGGTGGCGAAGTACATCTACAGCCGCGCCACCGCCAACGGCAAGCGCGCGCAGTGCCAGGGTGGGGCGAAGAACCCGGTGGTAATTCTGCCGGATGCCGACATGGACATGACGACCCGGATCGTCGCCGATTCGGCGTTCGGCTGCGCGGGGCAGCGCTGCCTGGCGGCGTCGGTGGCGATCACTGTCGGGGAAGCGCGCAATATCTTCACCGAGCAGATCGCCGACGCGGCGGCGAGCCGTAAAGTGGGCTATGGCTTGGACAGCGCCACCGAGATGGGACCGGTCATCACCAAAGACAGCAAAGCCCGCATCGAGGGCATCATCGCTGGCGCGCAGCAGAGCGGCGTCAACGTGCTGGTCGATGGGCGGCAGAAGACGGTCAGCGGCTACGAAGAGGGCAACTGGGTCTTCCCGACCATCCTTCAGGACGTGCCGCCGGAGAGCGTCCCGGCGACGACCGAGATCTTCGGTCCGGTGCTGAGCATGATGCACGCTGCCAGCGTCGAGCAGGCGATTGCGCTGGTCAATGCCCGCGCCTTCGGCAATATGGCGTGCATCTTCACCAGCAGCGGCGCGGCGGCGCGGCAGTTCCGCTATGAAGCCAACGCTGGCAACGTCGGCATCAATATCGGCGTCGCCGCGCCGATGGCGTTCTTCCCCTTCAGCGGATGGAACGAAAGCTTCTTCGGCGACCTGCACGCGCAGAGCCATCACGGCGTCGAGTTCTACACGCAGACCAAAGTCGTGGTCGAGCGCTGGCCCCAGGAGTGGAGCCGCCAGTTCTAGAGGGCGACTGAGTTTCCCTCCCCTCAACCCCCGTCCCCTTCGCCTGCAGGGCGAAGGGGTGAAATCCCTCAACCCCCAGCCCCCTTCTCCCCGTTTTTGTGGGAGAAGGGGGAGTCAAGTCCCGCGCCCGCCATTGGTCGTACCACAGAGGTTCGACAGCGCCTATAATATCCCGCTGCTGCGCCGCTTTTTCCTGACCTGAAACGAGGCCGCCCAATATGCAAATGACCGCGCTCACCTCTGCGTTCGTCTACGAGGCGCACGTGGATGCACTCCTTGCCCGGATGACTCTCGCTGAGAAGATCGGGCAGATGACCCAGGTGGAGAAGAACAGCATCACCCCCGAAGAGGTCACCCGCTACACCATCGGTTCGGTGTTGAGCGGTGGCGGCGGCAACCCTGAAGAGAATAATCCCCACACCTGGGCGGCGATGGTGCGCACCTACCTCGAAGCCGGGCAAAACACGCGGCTGGCGATCCCGGTGATCTACGGTGTTGATGCGGTGCATGGGCACAGCAACGTTCAGGGCGCGGTGATCTTCCCGCACAATATCGGCTTGGGCGCAGCAGGCGACCCGGAGCTGGTCGAGCGGATCGGGGAAGTTGTCGCCCGTGAGCTGCTGGCGACTCACGTGCGCTGGACGTTTGCCCCGGCGGTGTCTGTTCCCCAGGATGTTCGCTGGGGGCGCACCTACGAAGGATTCAGCGAAGACGCCGACCGGGTGATCCCGCTGGCGCTCGCCTTCGCGCGCGGGCTGGACAGAGGTCGGCGCGTGCTGCACTCCTTCAAGCACTTCGTCGGCGACGGCGCGACGCAATGGAACAGCACCCAACTCGCCGAATGGGCGAATGCCGACAACTGGCAGGCGGCGACGCCCTTCTACAAGATCGATCAGGGGGATGCGCAGGTCGATGAGGCGACCCTGCGCGAGGTTCATCTGCGCCCCTACCGCGAAGCTGTCGAAGCCGGGGCGCTCAACATCATGGTGTCGTTCTCCAGTTGGAACGGCGTCAAGATGCACCGCCATCACGCGCTGCTGACCAAGGTGCTGAAGGGCGAGTTTGGCTTTGCTGGTTTTCTCGTCTCGGACTGGAAAGGCGTTGACCAGATCGCGCCGAGCCATTACGAGTGCGTCGTGCAGAGCGTCAACGCCGGCATGGACATGGTGATGGTCCCCTACGATTTCAGGCGCTTCATCGACGCGCTGACCAGCGCCGTGCAGAATGGCGACGTGGCGCAGGCGCGCATCGACGACGCCGTGCGGCGTATTCTGCGCGTCAAGTTCGCGCTCGGTTTGTTTGAAGACTCCTTTGGCGACGAAGCGCTGCTCGCCGAGGTCGGTTCGACGGCACACCGCGCCGTCGCCCGCGAAGCTGTGCGCAAGTCGCTGGTCCTGCTCAGAAACGAGGGGCAAACGCTGCCGCTGGCGAGGGACCTCCCGGCGCTCCTGCTCGCCGGTAACGCGGCGGATGACGTTGGGCTTCAGTGCGGCGGATGGACCATCGCATGGCAGGGAGGATCTCGCGCGACTGGCGTGCTGCCCGGCGGCACGACGGTGCTGGAGGCGGTCCGGCAGACCGTTTCGCCAGAGACTCTGATCCATGTTGATCCGGCGGCGCAGTTCGCCGAGGGTGTGACAGCGCCGGTCGGCATAGCGGTGATCGCCGAACAGCCCTATGCCGAAGGCTTCGGCGATAATGCCGCGCCCGCGCTCGCGGCGGATGATCTGGCGATGATCGACCGGCTGCGCGCGCGCTGCGACCGGCTCGTCGTCGTGCTGATCTCCGGTCGCCCGCTGATCGTGACCGAGGCGCTGCCGAAGATCGATGCGCTGGTGGCGGCGTGGCTGCCGGGCACGGAGGGCGCGGGAATCACCGATGTGCTGTTCGGCGATCATCCATTTACCGGACGGCTGGCGTATTCGTGGCTGCGCAGCCTCGATCAACTGCCGTTGGCGCGGCTGAAGTCCGATCCGGCAGGACCGCTGTTCCGGTTTGGGGATGGCTTGGTCTGAGTCATTGCCAGCACCGTAGGTTGAAGTCCACCCCGCAAGCGGTATCATTATGATTGCCGGTATCTGAGAGCGCTCCCGGATGCCGGCAGCGGAGAGTCTCATCAAGGATAACCATCATGAATTATCGATTTTTGGGTCTCGTACTGCTGCTGCTCCTCCCCTTCACCAGCCTCGGAGCGCAAGGACTGCTCCCCTATCAAAACCCCGATCTGCCGATTGAAGACCGCGTCGCCGATCTGCTCGGTCGGATGACGCTCGAAGAAAAGATCGGGCAGATGACCCAGGTCGAGAAGAACAGCATCGCGCCGGACGCGGTGGCGCGCTATTTCATCGGTTCGGTGCTGAGCGGCGGCGGTGGTTATCCCGCCGGGGACAACACCGTCGAAGGCTGGGCGGCGATGGTCGCGGCGTACCAGGATGCCGCCCTCAGCACCCGGCTGGCGATCCCGATGATCTACGGCGTGGACGCGGTGCATGGGCATAACAATCTGGCAGGAGCGGTGCTGTTCCCGCACAATATCGGTCTGGGCGCGACCCGCAACGCCGAACTGGTGATGCGCATCGGACGGATCACCGCTGCCGAGATGATCGCGACGGGCATTTACTGGGATTTCGCGCCCGTACTCGCCGTCCCCCAGGATTATCGCTGGGGACGCGCTTACGAGGGCTACGGCGAAAACACGGCGCTGGTGACGGCGCTCGGCACAGCGATGATGGTCGGGCTGCAAGGCGCTGACCTGTCCGATCCGCTGTCGGTGCTGGCGACCCCGAAACACTATGTCGGTGACGGCGGGACCGCCTACGGAAGCTCGCCGTTGAGCGGCGCACTGCTGGATCGCGGTGAGACGGCGGTGGATGAGGCGACGCTGCGCGAAGTTCACCTCGCCCCATATATCAGCGCCATCGAACACGGGGCGCGCAGCATCATGATCTCGTTTTCCAGCTGGAACGGGATACGGATGCACGGTCAGGAATACCTGATTCAGGATGTGCTGCGCGACGAACTCGGCTTCACGGGGTTCATCGTCTCCGACTGGGCGGGGATCGACAACGTGGCGAGCACGTACTATGACTCGGTCGTGGAGTCGATCAACGCCGGCATCGACATGGTGATGGTCCCGACGGATTATCTGCGGTTCATCGACGCCATGACCCAGGCGGTGACGAACGATGCCATTGCGCTGGAACGAATCGACGAAGCCGTCGCCAACATCCTGCGGGTGAAGTTCGAACTCGGCTTGTTCGACCGCCCCTATGCGGTCGAGGTCCTTCAGCCGCGCGTTGGCTCGGACGAACATCGCGCCGTCGCGCGCGATGCCGTCAGCCAGTCGCTCGTCCTGCTCAAGAACGAGAATGACGCGCTGCCCATCGATGCGCAGGCGGAGCAGACGGTGTTCGTCGCCGGAGTCGGCGCGGACAACCTGGGGATGCAGTCCGGCGGCTGGTCAATTGAATGGCAGGGTTTTGACGGCAGCCGCGCGACCGTCGGCACGACGATCCTGGCGGCGCTTCAGGAGGGCGCGGGCGACCGCGTTACCGTGCAGTACAGCCCGCGCGGCAGATTCGACGGGGCGCATGGCGACATCGGTGTCGTCGTGGTCGGCGAACCGCCCTACGCCGAATTCGAGGGTGATGACCCTGATCTGCTGCTCAACACCCGGGACGCCCGTCTGATCGCCGCGATGCGCGAGCAGGTTGATACGCTGATCGTCGTGCAGTTGAGCGGACGCCCGCTGGTCATCGACGCCTCGCTGAACCTCGCCGACGCCTGGGTCGCGGCATGGCTGCCGGGCACGGAAGGTGCGGGCATCACCGATGTGCTGTTCGGCGAACGCGATTTTGTCGGCAAGCTGTCTTACACCTGGCTGCGCAGGCGCGAGCAGCTGCCGTTTGACTTCGATCATCTGCCGACCGAAGGCTGTGCAGCGCCGCTGTTCCCCTACGGCTACGGCTTAAGCTATGCCGATGCGTCGGCAGCGTCGCCCTGGCTGGAACTGGCGGCGCAATGCGCGCCCGCGCCCGCAGTCGAAGCAGCGCCCACCGCTGCGCCGGTCGTCGCTCTGCCGTCCGCGGAAAGCGGGGCTTTCGCTGCGAGCGACGTGCTCGCCGCTATCCCCGGCGAGGTGGCATACATCCCCTATCCCGTGCCGATCACGCTGGACGGCAGTCTGAGCGACTGGGACGGCATCCCGTTCGATGTCTTCACCAAGGGCACGAGCGTCTCGCTGGACCCCGCCGAGAACGGCTCGGTCCGTTTTGCCCTGGCGTCGGATGGCGAAAACCTCTACCTGTACATGGTGATGCCGGACGCGACCATCGTCACGGGAGAACACGGGCAGGACTTCTGGAATGAGGACTCGCTGGAGTTCTACTTCAACCTCAGCGGCGATCTGGCGCGCACCAACTACGGCGAAGGTGTGTTCCAGGTCAACATCAATCCGGGTAATATCGGCAATACGGACCCGGCGGCGCTGGTCAGCACCGGCGTAAATGCCAGCCAGTCGGGATTTGCGGCGTTCGTATTCCGCACGGCGGATGGCTGGGGCTTTGAAGCGGCAGTGCCGATCCCCGATGGAGTCGCGGTGGAGCAGGGGAGCGTGATCGGCTTTCAGGCGCATGGCAACGGCTCATCGGGTGGCGACCGCGATGTGAAGCTGATCTGGTCGAATGCCGATACCAGTGATCAAAGCTATCTGAATCCGAGTTTGTTTGGATATGGCATGTTCTACGAAGTTGGAAACACCGATGTCCCTGAAAGCCCGGAACGTGCGGGCGCTATCGAAACGCCGCCGCAGCAGGCGGTGAGCGTGAATCAAGTGGGCTATCTGCCGGATATGCCGCATTTCGGCATCCTGGCGAATCGCGGCACTTTTGGCGCGGCGTGGACATTGATCAACGTCGAGACGGGCGAGGTCGTCTTCGCCGGTTCAACCGGTCGATCGGTGGAAGATGCGGCGTCCGGCGATACGCTGCAAATCGCCGATTTCTCTGCCTTCAACACGCCGGGGACGTACCGCCTGATGATCTTCGATCAGATCAGCGATCCGTTCGTCATCGGCAGCAACATCTATGCGACCCTGCCGATCGACGCGCTGCGCTACTTCTACCTGAATCGCAGCGGCATCGCCCTGACGGCGGACCACGCCGGTGAAGCTTACGCGCGCCCGGCGGGACACCTCAGCGACAGCGCGGTCACCTGTTACCGGGGCACGGATGCTGCCGGGGCGACCTGGGACGGCTGCAACTATACGCTGAATGCGGCGGGCGGCTGGTACGACGCCGGCGATTATGGCAAATACGTCGTCAACGGCGGCATCAGCCTGTGGACGCTGCTCAACCTGTACGAGCGCCTGCCGGAAGCCTTCCCGGATGGCAGCCTGAACATCCCCGAAAGCGGCAGCGGCGTGTCCGACCTGCTGGATGAAGCGCGCTGGGAGATGGAATGGCTGCTCTCGATGCAGGTCCCTGCGGGGTATCCACAGGCGGGGATGGTGCATCACAAGCTGCACGACCTCCAATGGGCGGGCATCCCCTTCCTGCCGCCGACCGAGTATGACAACAACAATGATTTCAGCGGCGCAGGCGGACGCTACGTCTATCCGCCGTCAACGGCGGCGACACACAACCTGGCGGCGACTGCGGCGCAGTGCGCCCGCATCTGGCGCGGCATCGACGACGCCTTCGCTGAGCGCTGCCTGCAAGCGGCTGTGACCGCCTTCCAGGCGGCGCAGGACAACCCGCTTGCTATCGCCGGCAATACGCCCGGCGCAGGCGGAGGCAATTATGACGACGCGAACGTGACCGATGAACTGTTCTGGGCGGCGGCGGAGCTGTACATCACGACGGGAGACGACCGGTACGCGGCGCTGATGCGTTCGACGCCGTACCTGACGACCTTCGGAGGCTTAGGGAAGAACAGTTCGATGAGCTGGGGCGATACCGCCGCGCTCGGTGCGCTCTCCCTGGTCCTGCACCGCGCCGACCTGCCTGAAGTCAGCACCCTGGGCGAACAGATCGTTCTGACTGCCGACGCCTATCTGGAGACGATCCGCACGGAAGGCTACCACGTGCCGATCACCACGTACGAATGGGGGTCGAACAGCGCCGTGCTGAACAATGCGCTCGTCCTCGCCTACGCGCATGACATCACCGGCGATGCGCGCTATCTGCATGGGGTGGCAGAGAGCATGGATTACCTGCTGGGGCGCAACGCGCTCGCCTTCAGCTTCATCAGCGGCTACGGCGCACGCGCCATGATGCACCCGCATCATCGTTTCTGGGCGAACGATTCAGCGAACGGCTTCCCGCCGCCGCCGCCCGGCGTCGTGGCTGGCGGACCGAACGCCGCGCCGAGCGACCCGACCGCGCTGGAAGAAGCCAACCTCGACGCGGGTCCGGCGCGCCGCTACGTGGACCTGATCGGAAGCTGGTCCACCAACGAAGTGACGATCAACTGGAATGCGCCGCTCGCCTGGGTGAGCGCTTACCTGAACCAGATCGCGAACAGCGGACGCTGATCTGATATTGCGCCAGTCCTGAACCTCGCTTCCATTTGCAGCGAGGAAGTCCTTCCTGGCGGACGAATTCTAAGCAGTAAACGAAGGTAAGTCACGAAGGACCTCACCCCCGACCCCTTCTCCCTGAGGCAGAGAGCGTTAGGTTGAAGGCAGTTTGCAGACAGAGCCTAATCTGAGGCGTACCCGCGGCAGGGATGCGCCTGAGCGTTCAGGGAGCACCGGGGTCGCGCAGGGACTCGTGACGAAGGAAGTCGAAGTCGGCGCCGAGGTGCGCCTGCTGGATATGTGCGCGGTACAGCCACTCGTAGCCGCGTGTACTCGCTGGCGGGGCGGAGGGCTGTTCGGCGCGGCGGCGCTCCAGCTCGCGGTCATCGACCAGCAGAGTCAGGCGGCGTTGATCGACGCTCAGGTCGATGCGGTCGCCGCTGCGCACCAGCCCCAGGGGACCGCCGACGGCGGCTTCCGGCGAGACGTGCAGCACCACCGTGCCGAAGGCTGTCCCGCTCATGCGCGCGTCGGAGATGCGCACCATATCCTTGACGCCGGTCAGCTTACGCGGAATGGGCAGGTAGCCCGCTTCGGGCATGCCCGGACCGCCGACCGGACCGGCATTTTGCAGGACGAGGAAATCGTCTGGCTGTACATCCAGGTCCGGGGCGTCGATGCGCCGGCTGAGATCAGCAAGCGAGCTGAACACCACTGCCCGCCCCGTCGTATTGAGCAGCGATGGTGTCGCCGCCGAACGCTTGAGGACCGCGCCGTCAGGGGCGAGGTTTCCGTACAGCGCCACCAGCGCGCCATGCGGCATCAGCGGCTCAGCGGCGGAGTGGATGACCTTCTGCCACGCCGGGAACTGGTAAGGCGTGTCCAGCAGTTCGCCGAGCGTCCGCCCGGTCACCGTCGCCGCGTCGAGGTGCAGCAGCGGCTTCAGCTCTTGCAGGACCACCGGCAGACCCCCCGCGCGGTAGAAATCCTCCATGTAGAAGTCGCCAGTCGGCTTGAGATCGACCAGCACCGGGGTGCTTTCGCTCAAATCGTCCAGGGTTCGCAGGTCGAGGCGGATGCCGAGCCGTCCGGCGATGGCGGTCAGGTGGATGATGGCGTTGGTCGAGCCGCCGATGGCAAGCAGCACGCGCAGGGCATTTTCGAACGACTTTGACGAGAGGATGTCTGACGGGGCACTGCGCCGCGCCGCCAGATCGACCGCCACTTTGCCGCTGGCTTCACCGTGCCGCAGGCGCTCGGCGTGGACGGCAGGGATCGCCGCGCCGCTGGGGAGCATCATGCCCAGCGCTTCGATGACGCACGCCATGGTACTGGCAGTGCCCATCACCCCGCAGGTCCCCTGCGTGGGCGCGAGCTGGCTTTCCGCCTCGTCAATGCGCGCCCGGTCGATCTCGCTGCGCCGGTAGCGCGCCCAGTAGCGCCGGCAGTCGGTGCAGGCGCCCAGGCGTTCGCCTTCGTCGCTGCCGGTGAGCATCGGACCCGCTGCCAGCGTGATCGCCGGGATGCCGGCGCAGCACGCGCCCATGAGCAGTGCGGGCAGGGTCTTGTCGCAGCCGCCCATCAGTACCACCGCATCGAGCGGCTGCGCCTTGAGCATGACCTCGACATCCATCGACATCAGATTGCGCATCATCATGGCGCTGGGCGACAGGAAGACCTCACCCAGCGAGATGACCGGAAACTCCAGCGGCAGACCACCCGCCTGCCAGACGCCGCGCTTGACGGCTTCAGCCAGTTCACGGAAGCCGCGATGACAGTTGTTCAGCTCGCTGTAGGTGTTGACGATGCCGACGATCGGCTTGCCGAGCGCTTCATCGCTGAAGCCCATCGACTTGGCGAAGGAGCGGCGCAGGAAGAGCGCGAACTCGCGGTCGCCATATTCGGTCAGGCGGTTGGCAAAGCCCTGTTCCTGCATCGTCATCTCGCCTTCTCCCGGCTACATCCCTGCTACAGCGCCATCGAGACGAAGCGCGCTTCCGTGTATTCGTGCAGACCTTCTTCCGCGCCTTCCCGCCCCCAGCCGGACTGCTTCATGCCGCCGAATGGTCCCTCGGCGGTTGCCGGGACCAGATCGTTGACGCCGACGATGCCGAACTTCAATCCCTCATAACAGCGCACCGCCGTCGCCATGTCGCGCGTCAGGGCGTAGGCGGCGAGTCCGTAAGGCGTGTCGTTTGCCAGCTGCAGCGCTTCTTCGATGGAGTGGAATGGCGAGACCGGCATCACCGGTCCGAAGATTTCCTCGTGGCTGACCTTCATCTCCGGGATGACGCCGGTGATCAGCGTCGGCTGGAAGAAGTAGCCGTGTTTCTGGTCCGCCGGACGCGCGCCGCCGGTGACGACCACGCCCCCGCGCGACCGGGCATCCTGCACGAAGGACTCGACGCGGTCCCGCGCCCCGGTGGTGATCAGCGGTCCGGTGGTCGTGCCGGGCTGCAAACCGTCGCCCACCACCAGCGCGTCGATCTCCTGGCGGACCGATTCCAGGAAGTCTTCGTAGAGGGGCGCCTGCACATAGAAGCGCGTCGGCGAGATGCAGACCTGTCCATTGTTGCGGAACTTCGCCTGCACCGCCTGCTTTGCCGCCGCCGAAACATCCACATCGTCGAAGACCAGCACCGGCGCGCTGCCGCCCAGTTCCAGCGCCAGCCGCTTCAACCCCTCGGCAGCGCCGCGCATGAGGATGCGACCGACGCGCTGTGAGCCGGTGAAGCTGATCTTGTCGACGCGCGGGTCGGAAAGGAAGACGCCGCTGATCGCTTCCGGGTCGCCGTTGACCAGGTTGAGCACGCCGGGCGGCAGCCCCGCCTCTTCCAGGAGGTTGACCGCTGCCATCGCGCTCATCGGCGTGAGTTCGCTGGGACGGGCGACGACGGCGCAGCCCGCCGCCAGCGCCGCCGACCATTTGCGCACCGGCAGGTAAGCCGGGAAGTTCCACGCCGTGATCGTCGCCACGACGCCGACCGGCGCAGGGATCGACATCAGGCGTTTGTTGCCGCGCCGTGCCGGGATCGTGCGTCCGTAGGCGCGCTTGCCCTCTTCGGAGAACCAGTCGAACAGGTCGGCGCAGGCGGTCCATTCGCCGCGCGCTTCAGCCAGGGGTTTGCCACATTCCCGCGTCATGATCGGCGCGAGCAGGTCGAGACGGTCGCGGATTAGGTCGGCGGTTTTGCGCAGGATGACTCCGCGTTCGTAAGCCGTCATCGCTGCCCAACGCGGCTGCGCCGCCGCCGCCGAGACCACCGCCTCCTGAGCATCCGCTTCGCCGCCGAATGGCACGGTGGCGATGGTCTCTTCGGTTGCCGGGTTGACGACCGACCAGACGCCGCCGCGCTGAGAGTCACGCCACTGTCCGTCGATGTACATCTGAAAACGCATCAGATTCTTTCCTCGGATTTTTCCTGATCATAACGCGCGCGGCGGTCTGCATAGTACCCCGGAACAGGCACATCCCACCATCCGGGAGCCTGCCCGCCGGAAGTCCCGCGCTGGGTATCGACCATGATTTCGACGACGGCAGGCGCTTCGGAAGCCAGCGCGGCTTGCAGCGCCGGACCGATCTCGTCGGGGTGGGTGACGCGCGCCGCGTGCGCCCCGAAGGCGCGGGCGGCGTCCGCCAGATGCGGGGTGATCGGCTCCTGCTCCTGTTCGAACATCGAGCCGTAAGCCGCGCCCTCGCCGTAGGCGATCTCCTGCAGGTCGCGAATCGCCTGCCAGCCCTGATTGTTGAGCACGATGGCGACCACCGGGATGCCGTACTGGACGGCGGTGGCGATCTCCTGGAAGGTCATCAGGAAGTCGCCGTCGCCGACCATCGCCACGACCGGGCGTTCCGGCGCTGCCAGCTTCGCGCCCATTGCCGCGGGGTATGCCCAGCCCATGGTGCTGAATCCACCGGCAGAGATGTAGGTGCGCGGTTCGCTGAACGGCATTTCCTGGTACAACTGCGCCTGGACGTTGCCCGATGAGGTCAGGACCATACCGTTCATCGGCAGCACGCGGCGGACCTCGGCGATGGCGCGCCCCATGGTGACCGGCGTCTGTGACGACTCGTTGAGCGGGCGCAGGCTTGCCAGCCAGGCGCTAACTCTTGCCCGAATCTCGTTGGTGTAAGGTGCTGCCGCCCAGTCGCGCGCCGGGGTCAGCGCCCGCACCCGCTCGACGAGCGATGCCAGCACCGCCTGAGCGTCGCCGACGATGCCGACTTCCACCGGGTAGTTCTTGCCGATCTCATACGGATCGATGTCGATGTGGATCAGCTTCGTGGGCGGGATGCTGAACGACTCGCCGGGCTTGTACGAGCAGGTCGCCTTGTCAGCGAAGCGCATGCCGACGGCGATCAGCACATCGGCGTTTGCCGTCATGGCGTTGCCGCAGGTGGTGGCGTTGGTTCCCATGTGCCAGGCGTAGAGCGGGTGATCTTCGGGGAAGGCGCTCTTGCCCTGCATGCTGGTGACTACGCACGCACCGAGGTGCTCGGCAAGCGCCCGCACCTCCGCTTCCGCGCCGGAGAGGATGACGCCCCCGCCAACGACGATGACCGGGCGTCTGGCGTGGATCAGCAGCGCGGCGGCGGCGTCGAGCGCGGCGGCGTCGCCGTTGATGCGGTTGTGAGGTCTGCGGCGCGGCGAATCGGCGAGGGCCGGTTCAACGTCGATGGTCTGCGCCTGCACATCCATCGGCAGTGTGAGCACGACGGGACCGGGGCGTCCGGTGAGCATGGTGTTGAAGGCTTGACCCATCGCGCGCGGGACCTGCGAGGCGTTGTCGATGCGCCAGACGCGCTTCGCGACCGGCTCGAACATCGCCGGCAGGTCGGACCAGCGCTGCCGCTCGATCTCCTGCAGGACGCCTGTGCCGCGCATGTGCACGTGCGTCTCGCCGACGAACTGCAAGACCGGGATAGAGTCGACGTAGGCGGTTGCCAGACCGATGGCGGTGTTGGTCGCTCCAGGACCGATCGAGGTGAAGACGGCGAGCGGCGAACCTTTGGCGCGGAAGTAGCCGTCGGCAATGTGGACGGCGGCTTGCTCGTGGCGCGGCATGATCAGCCGCATGCGGTCGCGAGCGCGGCGGAAGGCATCGACCAGCGCCAGATTGCCGTGTCCGCTGATGCCGATGACGTAGGGGACCTTCTCCTGCGCCAGGATTTCGGTGATGATCTCTGAACCTGTGAGTCGCATCATGCCCCCTGAAGTCTGACGGTCTGCCCGATGCGCGCGGATTCCTGCGCAGCGAGCGTGAAGCGCAGCACTTCTCGCCCCTGTTCCCCGGTGAGGACGGGGTCGCTGCCGCTGTGATAGGCGTCGATGAAGTGACGGGTGGAGTTGATGAAGCTGTGCTCCCAGCCGACCGGCATGTCGGAGTGGGTGATCATCTGGCGGTCGCGATAGACGATGACGGGCGGGATGTCCATCATCTTGCCATGCCCGCGCGTCACCCACAGCACCCCGCGCGTCCCGGTGATCTCGATGCGGTCATCCTGTGCGTAGTGCTGCGTGTCCAGCACGAGCTGCGGCGAAAACACGACTTCCAGTGATCCGTAGCGGTTGTTGGGGAACTTCCAGGAGACCAGCGACGGCGAGTCTAGGACGAAGCCCGGCTCGCGCTCGGTCGCTCCGATCCAGGCATGGACTTCTTCCGCCAGACCCATGAAGTGCCAGGCGAGGGCGAACTTGTGATGCCCGTCGTCGAAGACCAGCGGACCACCGCCGCAGGTTTCGTCCTTGAAGCGCCACTCTTCGGCGGCGCGCGGGATGTTCCACATCGACGGGCTGATGCCGGAGTTGCTCTTGATGCGGATGGTCAGGGGGTCGCCAATTTCGCCGGCGTCGATCAGGGCTTTGGCGCGCTGCACCGGCGGGTAGAAGATGAAGTTCTCGAAGACTTTGAAGATGACCCCGGCGCGCCTGGCTGCGGCGATCATCTCGTCCGCCTCGGACACGGTGAGCGCCATCGGCTTTTGCAGAGAGATGTGCTTCTGCGCCGCTGCGGCATCGAGGGCTGCCTGATAGTGCAGGTGGTGGGGCAGGAGGATTTCGACCAGATCGACCTCTGGAAGCGCCAGCAGATCGTGGTAGTCGGTGAAGATACGGTTTTCCGCGACGCCCCAGGCGCGTCCACGCGCTTCCGCATTGCTGCGCACCACGTCGGCGACGGCGACGATGCGGGCGCGCGGGTTCGAAAGGTACTCAATGGCGTGCAGATCTGAGATGCGCCCGGTTCCTATGATGCCAACACGCAATTGTTCCATCAAACAGCCCTTTCGTTGTGCAATAAGCAACTTTGTTGCGATATATACCACAAAAACACCGGAGGGTCAAAATGATCTCTCCGGTGGGCTTGACTAGCGGGGACGGAAGCTGAACCGGTTGGACAGCGCTTTTGCCACCTCGCAGACGATGGCGGCGGTGCCAGGGATACGCTCCAGGCTCATCCTACCCGCCGGACCAGAGATGCCGATAGCGCCGACGACCTTCCTGGCGTGGTCGAAGACCGGCGCAGCGACGCAGCGCACATCGTAGTTGTACTCTTCGTCGTCTACGGCGTAGCCCTGCCTGCGCGCGTGATCCAGATGGACGCGCAGCGCTTCATGGTTGGTGATGGTGCGCGTCGTGAATGCCGCGAGCTGGTCCGGCGGGTCAAGCGGCGCGTAGCTGAGCAGCGCCTTGCCGAGCGCGGTGCAGTGGAGCGGCGCCAGCGTGCCGATGCGGGTGTTGACTCGCAGCGTCGCCGACGATTCCACCTGATCCAGGTAAAGCACCTGTCCCTGCGCCAGGACGCCGAGATGGGCGCATTCGCCGGTGCGGTCGACGAGCTGCTGCAAGTACGGGCGTGCCTGGTCGCGCAGTGGCGTGCGCTCCAGGAGCGTCTGACCCAGCACGACTACCTGAGGTCCGAGCCGATAGCGGCGGGTGATCGAGTCCTGTTCGGCATAACCGTAGGATGCAAGGGTCTGCATCACGCGCGAAATGCTGCTCTTGTCCATGCCGAGGTAATCGGCAATTTCCGTGATTCCAACGCTGTCTTCAGATTCTGCCAGGAGATTGAGAATCTTCAGACCGCGCGCCAGCGATTGAATTTCCGACAATGGCGTGTCCTGTAACTGCTGATGAGCAAGCCGGGTTCATTAAGTGTTGTATATCATACAACTCGTGCCGGAGCCTGTCAATCAAGCGACAGGGTTGATTGACAAAGAAGAAACACGGTTGTATATTGAGCAACAAACCCGTGATGCGAACGACACGAATCATGAAGCGAGGAGGTGTTCATCAGGACGAGCTTCACAGAATGATCCAGCCTGAAACCTATCTACTTTACAGGAGATTAGAATGAACATGCGCAGGTTCGCTTTACTGATATTGCTTGTTGTCGCGCTCACCGGCTTGCCTGTGCTGGCGCAGGATGCCCCGGAAGGCGACACCTTCGTCACCGTGATGCACTACTTCACGGGCGAACTGGGCAGAGAAGGTCTCAACACCATCTTTGGCAACTTCCAGGAAGCAAGCGGCATCACCGTCTTCGACAACCCCATCGGTCATGAAGATTTCAAGACGACCATCCTGGTCATGGCTGCGGGCGGCGATCTCCCCGACATGTTCTCCTACTGGGCGGGTGCGCGCACCCAGTTCGTCGTCGACAGCGGACGCCTCGCCCCGATCGACGAATGGTGGGATGCCAACGGCTTGAGCGATGTCGTGCCGGCATCGCTGGCAGCCGGCGCGACCGTCTACAATGGCGCACGCTACCT
The DNA here is from genome assembly GCA_016789005.1 of Anaerolineae bacterium. Lineage (GTDB taxonomy): Bacteria > Chloroflexota > Anaerolineae > Aggregatilineales > Phototrophicaceae > Flexifilum. The sequence goes on along the minus strand of JAEURA010000139.1, from coordinate 21,453 downwards.
GGTTCCGTTCGGCTATCACTACGCCGGCTTGTTCTACAACCCGACGGTCATGGCGGACGCCGGTATCACCGAGTTCCCGACCGACTGGGCAGGTTTCCTGGCGATGTGCGAAACCCTGAAAGCGGCAGGCGTCGCGCCATTCGCCCTCGGCTCGATGAACCGCTGGCCCGCCCAGTTCTGGTTCGACTATCTGCTGCTGCGCACGGCGGGTCCGGAATATCGCGCGCAGCTGATGGCGGGTGAAGCGTCGTACACCGATCCCGAGGTCGTGCGCGCGATGGAACTGTGGAAGGAACTGGTGGACGCCGGCTACTTCGTCGCCGATGCCAACGCCTATGACTGGACGGACGCCGCCGATCAGGTCGCCAATGGCGAAGCCGCCATGACCCTGATGGGAACCTGGATCACTGGCTACTGGAACGGCAACGGCTTGGTTCCGGTCGAAGACTACGACTTCTTCCCCTTCCCGTCCATCGACGAAGGCGTCTCGCAGGCGGTGGTTGGACCGGTTGACGGCTTCGTGGTCTCCGCCGAAGCCGATCACATGCAGGGCGCTCAGGACCTGCTGCTCTATCTGCTGACCGACACCGATGCTCAGACGACCTGGGCGCAGGGGCAGGGCGCGCTGTCGCCGAACGTCAACGTTGACCCCAGCATCTACACGCCGGTGATGCAGAAAGCCGCCGATGTGGTCGCCGCTGCGCCGACGTTCGCCTTCAACTACGATCTCGCCACGACGCCGCCGATGGCTGAAGGCGGGCTGAACATGTTCGCCCAGTTCATGAACGACCCCAGCGGCTACGTCAGCTATCTGGAGCAGACGGAAGCGGTCGCCGTGGAAGTCTTCGGCAAGTAAGCGCTGTTCGGCAGCCTGGTTGTGTCGGGGCACAACGTGCAGTGCCTCGCCACAACCAGGCTCCTGGTCGAACAGGACCCGGCGTCCGGGGACGATGGCGAACGTCATCTTCGGGCATCTCCGCAGGACTCACTTCAGGAGTGCATCACATGGCACGTTCGCGCTGGTTCTGGCGGATCGCTTTCCTGGCGATACCGCTGTTGTTGTATCTGGTCATCGTCGTCGGTCCCCTGCTGTATTCGTTCTTCTTCAGCCTGACGGACTGGAACGGTTTCAGCTTTGACTTCAACTTCGTCGGTCTAGAGAATTTCAGCAAGATTTTTGTTGATCCGCTCTTTGGCAACGCGATAAAAAACACGATCATCTGGATGGCTGCCGCCCTGACGCTGCCCACGCTGGGAGGGCTGGCGTTAGCCCTGGCGCTCAACAGCCGCATGCGCGGGGCGCGCATCTACAAGTCGCTGTTCTACCTGCCGATCTGCCTGTCGCTGGCGGTGGTCGGTCAGATCTGGATCTGGATCTACCAGCCGCGCTGGGGGCTGCTGAATATCACGCTCGACAGCCTCGGTTTGGTCGATGTGTCTCGGGCTTGGCTCGCCAGCCCGGAAACTGCCCTGATCGCCGTGATCGTCGCCTGGGCATGGCAGCAGACCGGGCTGGCAATGGTCATCTTCCTGGCAGGGCTGACCTCGGTGCCGACCGAACTCCTGGAAGCGGCACAGATCGATGGCGCGAACCAGCGGCAGTCGCTGCTGCGGGTGGTCATCCCCCTGCTTCAGCCGGCGTCGGTGGTGGTCATCGCGCTGGCGGTGATCAACTCGCTGAAGAGCTTCGACATCGTCTACATCATGACCGGCGGGGGACCTTTCCACTCGTCGGATACGCTTGCCATGATGATGTACAACGAGTCCTTCAAGAAGTACTTCATGGGCTATGGCAGCGCCATCTCCGTCGTCCTCTTCCTGATCGCCGTGGTGCTCATCGCCTTCTATTTCCGGCAGGTGCGCAGACTGGAAAACCTGTATGACTAGCTCCACGCCGGCGCTGAAGACTGTTCAGGACGAAGCCCAGGAGCGGCGCAGCAATCGCCTTGCGCTGGCAGCGCTGTATGTCACGCTGACCATCATCGTCATCCTCTATTCGCTGCCCGGCTTGGGCGTGATCATCAGCTCCTTCAAGACCACCCAGGAGATCTCTCAGGGCGGCTTGTGGTCCGCACCAGCGCAGATCAACTTCGACAACTACGACGAAGCCTGGAACAACGGCAACGTTCGCACCTATGTGGTCAACTCTTTTCTGGTGACCATCCCGGCGACCCTCCTGTCGATCCTCGTCGGCATCCTGAGCGGCTACGTGTTCAGCAAGCTGCCGTTCCGGGGCAGCAACGCCCTGTTCATCTTCGTCGTCGCCGGCATGTTCTTCCCCCCGCAGATCGTCCTGATACCGCTGTTCCGTCTGTTCAACAGCGTCGGTTTGTACGACACGCTCTGGCCCCTGATCATCGTGCATACGGCATTCGGGCTGCCCATCTGTACGCTGCTGATGCGCAACTTCTTCTCTGCTATTCCGGCGGCGCTGCGCGATGCGGCAGTCGTCGATGGGGCGAACGAGGGTCAGGTGCTGCTGCGGGTCATGCTGCCGATCAGCCTTCCGGCGCTGGCGGTGCTGGGGACGCTCCAGTTCACCTGGATCTGGAACGACTTTTTATGGCCCCTGATCTTCACGCAGTCGGACAGCATGCGCACGGTGATGGTCGGGCTGGTCACGCTCAAGGGGCAGTACAGCGTGGCATGGGGCGTGCAGGGGGCGATGGCGGTCATCGCCAGCATCCCGACACTGGTGATCTTCATCTTCTTCCAGCGCTACTTCATTCAGGGGATGACGCTCGGCGCGGTGAAGGGCTGACAGGAAGCGGGATGCGGCTCAAAGTGGAACTCCTCCTATAATAGGAGGAATTGCCCGGCATTGAAGACGACGAATCATGCTGCCCACTTCGAACGCCCTGCCCTCGATGGAAATCATCGCCAACCGCTACGTCGTTCGCGAAGAAGTGGGGCGCGGCGCTATGGGGACGGTCTTTCGCGTGGAAGACCGCCTGCTGCGCGGCGAGGTGGCGCTCAAGCGCCTGTCGTTTCGGGATGAGTCGTTCGACCGGGAGAGCGCGACCGAGATGCGCGTCGCCCTGACCTCGGAATTCCGCCTGCTGGCGACCCTGCGTCATCCGCATATCGTCGGCGTCATCGACTACGGGTTCGACCACGCCCGCAAGCCTTTCTTCACGATGGAACTCTTCGAACGGGCGCAGACCATCGTCGCCGCCTGTCAGGGGCTGCCTGTGGCGGACCGCCTGCGCCTGTTCGGGCAAATGCTGCAAGCGCTGCACTATATCCACCGGCGCGGCATCCTCCACCGTGACCTGAAGCCTGCCAATGTGCTGGTGTGCGAGGGACAGGTCAAGGTGCTGGATTTCGGTCTGTCTGTCGACGCCCGCGAAGCGCACGGTATCATGGGCACGCTGCGTTACATGGCTCCGGAAGTGCTGTCCGCCGCCCGCGGGGTCGATGCGCCGCCATTCGGTCCGGAAATCGACATCTACGCTGCCGGCATCATCGCCTACGAGATGCTGTCCGGCATGCCGGACGTACGCTATCCCATCGCCGTCGATGCTTTCGAAAACCTGGGGCTGGACCCCTCGCTGGCGCTGACGCTGAGCCGCATGGTGGCGCACGACCCGGCTTTTCGCTATGACGACGCGGCGCAGGTGTTGGTCGAACTGCCCCAGCACATCGGAGACCGCGCGCTGCTAGAGACGACGGCACAGCGCGAGAGCTTCCTGATGTCGTCGCGCTTTGTCGGGCGGGTGCACGAACTGACGACTCTCAAGTCGGCGCTGACTCATGCCGCAGCAGGGCACGGCAGCGCCTGGCTGGTGATCGGCGAGAGCGGGGTGGGCAAGTCGCGCCTGCTGGACGAGCTGCGCGTTCATGCGCTGGTCGAGGGCGCGCTGGTAGCGCGCGTGCACGAAGCGGAAACCAGCGGTTCGCCATTCCAAGCCTGGCGCGAACCTTTGCGCCGTCTGCTGATCGCGCTCAACAAGCCGCTTCCCGAACAGATCGCCTCCTTCCTGAAACCACTGATCCCTGATCTGCCGGGGCTGCTGGACAGACCGGTCGATGATCCCCCGCCGCTCACCGGAGAATCAGCGCAGCGCCGTCTTGAAGACGCCATTCTGATGACGCTCGATCAGATCAGCGGACCGGCGGTGATCCTGGTGGAAGACCTGCACTGGTCGCGCGAGAGTCTGGGGCTGCTGCGTAAGCTGAGCCTGATGGCGGCGGATCGACCGCTGCTGCTGGTGGGGAGTGTGCGATCAGACGAGCCGGCGGCGATCCTCGATGAGCCGACAGGCTTCACGCCGCTGCGACTGGATCGGCTGTCGGCAGCGGAGGTCGAAAGCCTGAGCGAGTCCATGATCGGCGCAGTGGGGCGCAAAGCGGGAATCAGCGAACTGCTGCTGCGCGAGACTGAAGGCAACGTGTTCTTCCTGGTCGAAGTGGTGCGGGCGCTTGCCGAAGAGTCCGGCGCGCTGGATCAGATCGGGGTCAAGACGCTGCCGGAACGGGTCCTGGCGGGCGGCATCCAGCAGGTCATCGACCGCCGACTGGACCGGGTTCCTGTCCGATCTCGCGCCTTGATGAAGGCGGCGGCGGTGGTGGGACGGGCGCTAGATCTGCCGATCCTGACGGCGATGCTGAGGGACGAGACGGTCACACTGGAGACCTGGCTGGACGACTGCGCCAACGCGGCGGTGATCGCTCTGGCGGACGGACGGTGGCAGTTCTCGCATGACAAACTGCGCGAGCGGCTGCTTGAAGGCTTCGATGAGGACGTGAGCCGGTCGCTCAACCGCCGTGCTGCCGAAGCCATCGAGGCGTGTTATCCCGATGACGGGGATTGGACGGCAGCGCTGGCACGGCACTGGATCGGCGCGCACGACCGGGATAAGGTGCGGGTGGTGATCGAACGCGCTGTTCACCAGCTCATGGTCCTGAGCCAGTTTCACGAGGTGCTGCGCATGATCGATGGGACGCAGGCGCTGCTGGGACCGGGCGATCCCCTGACGGCTCGGCTCTCGGCGCTGCAAGGCGATGCGCTGCGTGGTCTGGGCGATTTTGCCGCCGCCGCGACCGCCTATGAGGCAGCTGCCCCGGCGGCGGAGGGCGATCCTGCGCTGCGGGCTGAACTGCTCAACGGCATGGCGCGCGTGCACTGGCATCGCAGCGAGTATGACGCCGCGCAGCAGAAGGCGCACGAGAGCCTGGCGCTGCGGCGTGCGCTTCAGGATAGGGAGGGCGCAGCGCGCGCGCTGAACCTTCTGGGCGTGGTGGCGTCGCGTCAGGGGCGGTATGCCGACGCCGTCGCCAGCTACCAGGAGAGTCTGGCGGTATTTCGCGAGATCGACAGCCCGATCGGCATGAGCACGGCGCTGAACAACCTGGGACTGATCGCCTTTCGCCAGGGGGACTGGACCGCAGCGCGATCCCGCTATGAGGAAAGCCTGAAGATCGACCAGGAGATCGGCGACCGCTACGGTCAGGCGGCGTGCCTGAACAACCTGGGCGGGCTGGCTGAGATGCAGGGCGATTATGCCGAAGCGCGCGCCCGCTTTGAGGAAAGCCTGGCGATTCGCCGCGCCATCGGCGACCGCTACGGCGTCTCGCAGAGTCTCGGCAATCTTGCCGATGTGCAGCGCTATCAGGGAGATTTGCTGGGCGCGCGGCGAACCACCGACGAAGCCCTTGCCCTTCAACGGCAGACCGGCGACCGCTACGGCGAGTCGCAGAGTTTGCACAACCTTGGACTGGTAACCCTGTTTGCCGGGGTCGAGGGCGGGGCGGAGTGGTTTCGCGCTGCGCTCGCCCTCCGCCAGGAGATCGGCGACCGCCGGGGCAGCGCGGAATCCGGCATCCTTCTCGGTTGCGACCTGCTGGGCTGGCGGATCGCAGTGGCATGGGACCATGAAGAGATGACGGACAGTGCGCCGAGCGATGCCTATCGGGCTGAAGCCTGCGATCTGCTGCGAGAGGGACTGCGGTTGGCGGCTGAACTGAAGACGGCGGCGCTGGTCGATCTGGCGCTGATCGGTTTTGCGCGGCTGACGGCGCTGGACGGAAATCTGGCGGACGCTGCGGCGCTGATCGGCTGGGTAGAGGCGGATCACCAACCAGGTCCTGAGGCGCGCGCGCTCATCGAACGACTGCGGGAGATGATCCCGACTCTGCCGACCGCTGTGGACGTGCCGAGCGCTGCATGGGACAGCCGTGAGGAGGCGATCACGGCGCTGATCCGGGATGGAGGGGGTGCGTGTCGCGGGCAAGGTGATGCGACAGCGCCGTGAAGCCGCGCAGCGCCGAGGAGCCGACACTGTGCGCGCTGCCGTCAGCGGCGGATGGAACTGGCAATGCGGCGGTAGGTGTGGCGGGCGCCGCGCAGCGCCAGCGAAAAGGCGAAGATGTTTTCCGGATTGGGCATGCCGGAAAGTCCGGCTTCGTCCAGGCGGAAGGCGTCGGCGCCGAGCTGCTTGCCCAGCACGGCAAGGTCGTGCATCACCGCCGGCGGCGCACCCTCAACCGAGCCGGTGACGAACAGCCACGCCAGCCCGCCGCGCCCCTGCACCACATCGATCAGCGCAGCCGTCTGATCCGCCCGCCAGCCCTGTTTGCTGCCGGGCATCGGCATGCCGATGCCGTGACAGCCGGCGTCGAGCAGGGCGAGGATCTCCTGGCGGTGGCTCTCGAAGCTGGCTGCATCGCGCGGGGGCGGCTTGCTGAAGGAAGGGACGCCGACGACCAGCGCCGCGCGCGGGTGCGCTGAAGCGATCAGGCGGGCAGCGTCGGACTGCATGGCGGCGGTCCCACCCTGGCGCGGACGGGCGTAGAGGAAGATCAGGTTGACGCCTTGTGTCACGGCGGCGTCCAGGCTTGCGCGGCTGAACAGCCGTCCTCCCAGCGCCGGATCAGGTTCGGCGACGATCAGGTTGATGCCTAGCGGTCTGCCGAGCAGCAGGCTGTACTGCGCGAGCGGCTGGTCGCCCAGCAGCCCCGGCTCGACGCCGGCGATGCGCGGCGCAAATGGGTCGTACTGGTCGAGGGCGACGATGTCCGCGCCCATCGCCGCCGCCAGCTCACCGCCGGAGACGCCGCTGACCGGAGGCTCAGCGGCGGCGATCACCTCGGCAGCGAGCGTTCGTCCTTCCGCCTGCCGGATCGACTCTGCCAGTTCCACGCCGTCCATCGCCTGAAAGTCGCTGGCGACCGCCTCCAGGAGCCTCTTAGCCATGTGCGCTCGCCCGGACGGTCTCGATGAACGCCCGCGTTCGTCCCAGCGAGACGGGGTTCTGCACCCTGCCGTCGGCTTTGAGCGACGATCCGACAATGGCTCCGTCGGCGATGCGGAAGACCTCAGCGGCGTTGTCGATAGTCGTGCCGCTGCCGACCAGTACCGGGATCTTCGCCACCTGCTTGACTTCAACAACGGCATCGAGCGGGGTGGCGCTGCCCGTCGCCGCGCCGGTGACGATCAGGGCATCCGCGCCGGCGGCTTGAGCCTCTTTCGCCGAGGTGGTCAGCGGCTGCGGGGTGATGTTGGTCGTGTATTTGGTCTGAATGTCCGCCCAGAGCTGCACGCGGCGCGCGCCCAGGGCGGCGCGGTATCGTGTGATCTGCGGGGCGCACGGCTCCACCACGCCCATAGCGCTGATCACCCGGTCGACGAAGACCTCGACGCGGACAAATGCCGCGCCGCAGGTGTGGGCGACGGCGATCTCTGCCTGCCAGGCGTTGAACTGCACGTTGACGCCCACCGGCATGCTGACCATGCGGACGATATCGCGGGTCACGGCGGACATCAGCGCCAGATCGTGCGCCGCCGGCTCGCCAATTATGAAGGGTTCGTCGTTGAAGTTCTCGACGATGAGGGCGTCAGCGCCGGCTTGCGCCAGCGTCCGCGCGTCGTCATATGCCCGCTGGTAGAGGGCGTCGAGATCGCCGCCGTATGCCGGTGCGCCGGGCAGCGCCAGCAGATGCACCATGCCGACAATCGGGCGGTCAACCGTGAAGAGTCCATTGAAGCTCATGGCATGCTCCCATAGGCAAGGCGGACGTGCTTGGTCTCCAGGTAGCTGTCGATGCCCGGTTCGCCCAGTTCGCGCCCGATGCCCGACATCCCTGCTCCGCCGAACGGACCGCGAATGTCAGTGATGTCGTTGACATTGATGCCCACGCCGCCGCAGCGCAGCGACCGGGCGCAGTGAAAAGCGGTATCCAGGTCGCGCGTGTAGACGTAGGCGGCGAGTCCGTAAGGGGTGGCGTTGGCGGCTTCGACCGCCTCGCGCGCCGTGACGAAGGAGGCGATTGGCGCGACCGGACCGAACGTCTCCTCGCGCATGACGCGCATCTCGGCGGTCACGTCGATGATCACCGTTGGGGCGAAAAAGAAGCCTCCGCCTGCGTACTTTTCGGCGCGCGGGGCGTCTCCCCCGACGATCACCCTGCCGCCGCGCGCCGCCGCATCCTCGACGTGCTGGCGCACCTTGTCCACCGCCGCCGCGTTGATCATCGGTCCCATGTCGGCGTCCGGTTCGAGCAGCCCGTCGGCAGCGATGGTCAGCTTCGACGCCAGCTCGGCATAGCGCTCCACGAACGCCTCGAAGATCTGCGCCTGCACAAAGATGCGGTTGACGCTGATGCAGATTTGCCCGGTGTGCGAGTAGCAGCGTCGCAGCGCGCCTTTCACAGCCGCTTCCAGGTCGGCATCGGCGAAGACCAGACAGGGGGCGCTGCCGCCGAGTTCGAGCGTGGTGCGCTTCATATTCTTCGCCGCCGCCTGGGCGATCCTGACGCCGGTATCCACTGATCCGGTGAAGGCGATCTTCGCCACGCCGGGGTGATCGACCAGCGCCGCGCCCGTCACCCCGCCGCCCATGACCACGTTGATCACGCCTTCGGGCAGCCCGGCGTCGAGAAATGCCTGCACGAAGGGGATGGTGCTGAGCGGCGCTTCTTCCGACGGCTTGACGACGAAGGTGCAGCCGGCGGCAAGCCCCGGTCCCAGCTTCCATGCCAGCAGATCGACCGGGAAATTCCAGGGGAGGATAGCGGCGGCTACCCCCAGCGGCTGTTTGAAGACGAAGCTGTGGGTGCTGCCCATATCGCCGGCGAAATGCGTACCGGTGATGCGCCGCGCCTCGTCGGCGTAGAAGTCGATGACATCGGCGGTGTAGCGTACCTCCTTGAGCGAGTCGCTGAGCGGTTTGCCGTTCTCCTGGGTGAGCAGGCGGGCGCTTTCCTCAAGATAGCGCGAACGGAAGATGCTCATAGCGTCGTGCAGCAGCTGCGCGCGCTCGCGACCGCTCGCATGGGACCAGCGCGGGAAGGCTTGCGCCGCCGCCCGCACCGCCGCATCGACATCAGCGGCGTCGGAGTCGGCGATCTCGCGAATCGGGCGGTTGTACGCCGGATTGATGACGTGCCGGGTCTTCCCGCTCAGGCTGGTCTGCCAGCGGTTAGCGATCAGATTGGTCTCGCTCATGGGGTGCGGCTCCAGCGCGCCAGACCGTCGAATACGGCGTGGATCAGCCCTTCTTCGGTCTTCTCGCGCAGCCCGGCGTCGATGATCTCGAAGGGATCGGCATTATTGGTCACCACGCAGAACGAGGCGGCGGCGATGCCCAGGCGGAGCGCCAGCGTGTAGAGCAGTGACGTTTCCATATCCAGGGCGATGACCTGTCCGCTGCGCAGCAGTTCCAGGTCGGGCAGCCCGCGCCCGACCAGCGCCGGAGCCATGCTGGGATAGAAGGCATCGTAAGTGGCGGTGATGCCGGCGCGGGTTTCCCAGCCGGCGGCGCGCCCCGCCTCCAAGAGCGTCTGAGCGAGCAGCCAATCCGGCACAGCGGGGAAGGCGGCAGGCAGGTAGGCGCTCGAAGTCCCCTCGAAGCGCGCCGCCCCCGACGAGAGGACGAAGCAGCCCATCGGGAGACCGATGCCCATCATGGTTCCGACCCGCACGACAGCTTTTGCGCCCAGCTGCGCCGCTTCCTCGATGGCGATTGCCGCCGAGGGCGCGCCGATCCCCGACGAGATGGCGGTGAAGGGGAGACCCTTCACACTGCCGGAAGCCACCAGGAATTCGCGGTTCTGGGCGATGATCTGCCCTCCGTCCATCATGCCCACGATGCGCTCGATGCGGGCGGGGTCGCCGGTCAGCAGGACACGTTCAGCGATGTCGCCGGGGGTGCAGCGAAGATAAAGCGATTTGGTCATAATGCACCGAAGTTATCCTCAAAACGACTTTGGAGCCGCTCCCAGGTGGGGAGGGCGGTCTGGCAGCCTACCGCCTCGATGACGAACGCCGCTGCTGTCGCGCCCAACCGTCCACAGGTCAGCGGATCGCAGCCGCGCCAGCAGCCCGCCAGGAAACCGGCGGTATAGCCGTCGCCCGCGCCGGTGGTGTCGACGACGGCAGCCGGCAGCGACGGCACGTGGACCTCATCGTCAGGCGTGAGCACCTGACTCCCGTCGCTGCCCAGCGTCATGATGATCTGCTCGACACCGTGAGCGAAGAGGGCGCGCAGCGTCGCCAGACCCAGCCCCTGCACCAGATAGGTCGCTTCCAGCCGGTTGCAGAAGATGATTTTGCTGGCGGTCACGAACTGGTGCAGCACTTCCGCCGGATAGGCGGCGACATCGGCTTTCATCTGCCAGATGATCGGCACGTCCGCCGCCGCCAGCGCCGCGACGAAGGCGCGGTTGTAGGGCAGAGAGCCGACGGTGACCAGCCCCCAGCGGGACTCGTCGGCGGTTTGCAGCGCCAGCGCGCCGCGCCAGGCGTCAGCCGCGCCGGGGTAGAAGAAGTTGATCATCTCGCCATCTGGCGCGCGAAACAGGTAGCTGGACGATGTTCCGGTCTGCGGCAGCATCAGCAGATCACGGCAGTCAACACCCTCGTCCGTCAGGTAATCGCGGTAGCGCCCGCCGGCATCGTCGTCGCCCAGGACCATTGCCAGCCCGGTCTGGAAGCCGAGGCGGCGCAGACCGACGGCGACGTTTGCGCCACAGCCGCCGTAATGCACCGGCACGGCTTCCGGCAGCGCATCGATCAGCGCCGTCTGACCCGCCGGAGGAATGCGCGAGACCGGTACGATGTGATCGATGCTCGGGTAGCCGGTCGCCAGCAGATCAAGCATGAACGTCTCGCATTTCCCGTTCGCCATCGAGCAGCGCCAGCACGTCGGCTGCCGGCAGGACCCTGCCCATATACTTACCGATGTCCTCCAGGTTGGCTTCGTGGAGGTGCGCCTTGTCCGTTGCCACACATTCGCGCGGAACGACGACGTAGTAGTTGCGCTCGAAGGCGTCGGTGGCGGTGGCGCGGATGCAGACGTTGGTCTTGGTCCCGGTCAGGATGACCCGCTCGATGTGGTTGTCGCGCAGGATCAGGTCGAGATCGGTGCCGATGAAGGCGCTGTAGCGGCGCTTGACGACCTGGTAATCCTGCGGCAGGGGGTGCAGGCGCGGATCCAGTTCGACGCCGACCGACCCCTCCTCGCCATGCGGACGCACGTGTTCCAGCTCCCAGTCGGGCTTGCCGCTGCGGTGCTGGTCGAAGAACCAGATGACCAGCACGTCGCGCCGGCGCACCTCGTCGATGAATGTCTGGATGACGGGCGCGAGCGCCGCCGAAATGGGGTTGGCTACCCGTCCCCGCTCCAGGTCCGTGAAGTCGCGGATCATATCGATGACGAGCACTGCCGTCTTCATAGTACCATCCTCTAGGACCAGCCTTTGCGCCACTCTTTACGTGCGGAGATCACCGCCAGCGTGATGACGACCATCACGTAAGGCAGCATCTGGAAGAACTGCGGCGGGATGCTGCTCGCCAGCTGCAGGCGAAATTGCAGCGCTTCGAACAGCCCGAACAGCAGACACGCCAGCGCCGACAGACGCGGACGCCCGGCGGCGAAGTATACCGCGGCAAGGGCGATGAAGCCGCGCCCGGCGGTCATGTCTTCGCGGAACAGCGCCAGATCGCCGACTGCCAGGTGCGCGCCCGCCAGTCCGCACAGTGCGCCGCCGATCATCAGGGCGAGGTACTGCCGCCGCCGCACCGGTATGCCGACCGAGCGCGCCGCTTCTTCATTCTGTCCGATGGCTTGAATGTGAATGCCGGGGATGGTGCGGTACAGGAAGAGCGCCGTCAGCGGGATAGCCAGCCAGGAGACGTAGACCAGCGGCGAATGGTTGAAGAGCAGCCTGCCGACCAGCGGCAGATCGCTCAGCACCGGAAGGGACAGGTTAGGCAGGCTTTGCAGCGCGGTGGGCGAGAATGTGCCGCTGGTGTTGAACAGGATTTCCAGCAGGTAAGCCGTGCCCCCGGAAGCCAGCAGGTTGAGCGCCAAGCCGGAGACGATCAGGTTGGCTTTCAGCCGGGTGACGACGAAGGCGAAGAGGGCAGCCAGCGCGACGCCGACGAGGATGGCGGCGAGCACGCCCATCCAGGTTGAGCCGAGCCAGAAGCCGAAGGCGACCACGGCGAACGACCCCGCCAGCATCATGCCTTCCAGCCCGATGTTGACCTGCCCGACCTGCAGGCTGAGCAGCCCCGCCATTGCGGCGAGGATCAGGGGCGTTGCCAGACGGAGCGTCGAGGCGGCGATGTTGACGATGAGATCAAGCGTTTCCACGAACGCCCTCTTTCTCCGGCTCGGCGGCAGAACCCGGCGGGGGGACAGCATCCGGGGTCGGGCGGCGCCGGCGCAGCCAGTTGAAACCGATCTCGACGGCGGTGAAGAAGATGACCAGGGCGACCACGATATCGATCAAGTCGCGCGGTATCCGGGTGAACATCTCCATGGTCGATGCGCCGTTGCGCAGCGCGCCGAGGAAGAGCGCCGAGAGCAGCACCCCGACCGGTGAGCCGCGCCCGAGCAGGGCGATGACGATGCCGTCGAAGCCCAGTCCGCGCGAGAAGCCGCTGACGAAGCGATAATTGACGCCGAGCGCCTGTCCCGCGCCAGCCAGACCGCCGATCAGCCCGCTGATGGACATGACCAGCATGATGGTGCGGCTGACGGGCATGCCAATCCAGCGGGCGAACACAGGATTGCTGCCGATGGTCTTCACCTCGTAGCCCAGCGTGGTGCGTCGCAGCATGAAGGCGACCACGAGGAAGACGACCAGCGCGACGACCAGGCTCAGGTTGAGCTGCGAGCGTTCGACCAGCCGGGGAAGCTGTGCCTGGGGGGTGACTTCGGCGGACATGGCATTTGCCATGCCCGGCACGAAGAACGGTCCGGTCACCAGATAGTCGGTGAAGCGGATCGCCACATAGTTGAGCATGATGGTGGTGACGATCTCGTCCACGCGCAGTCGCGCCTTGAGGTAGCCGGGTATCAATCCCCACAAGCCGCCCACCAGCCCGCCGGCGGCGAAGGCGAGGGCGATCAGCACAACGCCGGGCAGATCGACGAAGGTGAAGCCCACCCAGGCGGCGGTGAATGCCCCGACGTAGAGTGACCCTTCGACGCCGACGTTGAAAATGCCTGCTCGAAAGGCGATCAGCGTCGCCAGACCGGTGAAGATCAGCGGGGTGGCGGCGAGCAGCGTGTTGGCGAGGGCGCGCTCGTTTCCGAAGGCGGAGTTGAACAGGACCTGATAGGCGTTGAGCGCATCCTTGCCGGAAACCTGCATGATGACTCCGCCCATGACGAGCGCCAGCAGGACGGTCAGGACGGTGCGCGGGAGCGCGCCCGTGAACAGCGCTCTCATGGCGCGTCCTCGCTTTCCAGACGTCCCGCCATCGCCAGACCGAGCGCCTGCCGGGTCGCCGCGTCGCGCTGGAAGGTGGCGAGGATGCGCCCCTCAAACATGACGATGAGCCGGTCGCTGAGCGCCAGCAGCTCATCCAGATCGGCAGAGATGAGCAAGATGCCGACCCCTTCCCTGCGCAGATTCAGCAGTTGTTCGTGGACGAATTGCGCCGCGCCGACATCGAGACCCCGCGTCGGCTGCGCGGCGATCAGCACCGCCGGCGACTCCGCCAGTTCACGGGCGATCACCACCTTCTGGGCGTTGCCGCCGGAGAGGGTGCTGACGGCTGATTTTTCGCTGCTGACGCGGATGTCGAAGCGGCGGATCAGGTCGCGGGCTGCGCCCTGCAGACCGCCCAGATCGAGCACGCTGGCACGCGCCGAGCGATAGTAGGTGGCGCTCGCCAGGTTCTCCCAGACCTGCATGGGACGGCTCAGCCCTTCGCGGTTGCGGTCTTCCGGGATGAGCGCCAGACCCTTTTCCCGCCGCCGGCGGGCGTTCAGACGGCTGAGCGATGTCCCGTCCAGGACGATGTCGCCGGTCACGCCGGTTCGCACGCCGAGCAGTGCCTCGATCAGTTCACTCTGCCCGTTGCCTTCGACGCCGGCGACGCCGAGGATTTCTCCCGACCGGATGGTGAAGTCCAGCGGCGTGCTGCGGTGCGCGCTGCCGGTGGTCAGGGCGCGCACGACCAACCGGTCGCGCGGGTTGGCGTTGGGTGGAGTGCGCTGCGGGCTTGCGACATCGTGCCCGACCATCAGGCGCGAAATTTCCGCCGGCGAGCTTTCTGCCGTCCTGACGCTGCCGACAACCCGACCGCGGCGCAGCACGGTGGCGCGCTCGCAGATCGACATGATTTCATACAGCTTGTGGGTGATGAAGATGGCTGTGCAGCCTTCCGCGACCAGGCGGCGCAGCACGCTGAACAGGCTCTCGACCTCCTGGGGGGTGAGCACGGCTGACGGCTCATCGAGGATCAGCAGGCGGGCGTCGCGGTAGAGCATCTTGAGGATCTCCACGCGCTGCTGAAGCCCGACGGACAGGTCGCTGACCCGCGCCGCCGGATCAACCTGCAGACCGAAGCGTTCGGAGAGCGCCCGCACCCGGCTGTGCATCGCCGCCTGATCGGCAAACAATCCTTTGCGCGGCTCGGCGCCCAGGGCGATGTTCTCGGCTACCGTCAGGTTCGGCACCAGCTGAAAATGCTGGTGGACCATGCCGATGCCGAGTTGGATGGCAGCGTGAGGGTTGGCGATCTTCAACGAACGTCCCGCCAGCAGGATTTCGCCGTGATCTGGCTGCTCCATCCCGTAGAGGATCTTCATCAGCGTGGATTTGCCTGCGCCGTTCTCGCCGACCAATCCATGAATCTCACCCTGTTCGACGCTCAGCGTGATATCGTCGTTGGCGAGGACCCCGCCGGGGTAGGTCTTGCGAATGCCGCGCAGTTCGAGGTAAGGCATGGCGTACGTACTCTCTGTCTGGAAGGGTGGGGGCATATCATTCTATATGCCCCCATTCACTTGCCTGGACTCAAGACCCCATCGAACTCATGAGGTCCTGGATGCCGGCGCAGGTGCGGTTGGAGTAGAAGGCGGTGCGCTGTTCTTCGCTGATGACGCGCGTGTCGATCACCGAGATGTCGCCCGCGATGATGCCCTCGCGCAGTTCGTTGACGCGGTCGGTGTAAGCGCGCGGCACGACGTGACGGCTGTAAGTCATGTCGCTGATGCCGACGCCATTTTCCGCCAGACCGTACTGAGCGACCGTGCCGCCCTCCAGTTCGCCAGCCACCAGACGACCGATCAGGTCATAGACGGCGATATCGACGCGCTTGAGCATGCTGGTGAGGACGAATCCCGGCGCCAGGTAGTCCTGATCGCTGTCCACGCCCACCGCCCAGAAGCCGGTATCCTTCGCCGCTTCGATGACGCCCTGACCTGTGCCGCCGGCGATTTGGTAGACGACATCTGCGCCAGATTCATGCATCGCCAGCGCCAGCTCGCGCCCCGTCGCCGGGTCGCCAAAGCCGTTGGAGTAGGCGACCAGCACGCTGATATCGGGGTTGATGGCGCAGGCGCCCTGGATGTAGCCGTCGAGGAAGACGTCGATGCCGCTGGACTGCACGCCGCCGATCGCGCCGAGGACGACATCTTCGTTGGTGTTGGGTACGGCGGCGTCAGTCGTCACCATCGCCGACAGCGCCCCAGCCAGGTAGGAGCCGGTATGCTCGTCGAACATAATCGACACGATGTTGGGTCCCTCGACGACGATGTTGACAATCGAGAAGAGGGTTTCCGGGTAGTCCGGCGCGACGCGCGCCAGCGGATCGAAGTGGCTGAATTCCAGCGTGATCACCAGGTCGAAACCGGCTTCAGCGGCAGCGCGAAGGAGCTGTTCGCCTTCGCCCACCGGATCGGACGACTCGATCGGCACGACATCGACGCCGAATTCCTGCGCCGCAAGGGTCAGACCGGCAAATGCCGAGTCGTTATAGGAGCGGTCGCCCAGTCCGCCCTGGGCGATGATGAGGGCGACGCTGAGGTCGCTGTCCTGGGCGCGGGTTGCGCCGGCGCCGACGACGAGAATCAGAAGAAGGGTGAGCATCGTGAGGATGCGAATTCGCTGGGACATCGTGAAGTTACCTTTTGCTAGTCTATTCGCTTCGGCAGTCATGGTGTCAATCTGCGTCCGATGAGTCCATGCACGCTCCTTTCGCGGTCACCGGCTGAGATGGGTGCGGTAGTGGTAGAGGTCGGCGCGATAGAGCGCCACCACATACTCGACGAACCTGCCGCGATCATCCCAGGCGAGACGCGTGGTCCGCAGGAGCGGCGCGTTGGGCTTGATGCGCAGAAGTTCGGCGACCTCTTTGTCGGCGGACACGGCTTCGATGACATCCGTGCCCCTGGCAAGCACGATCCCGCGCTGTGCCAGCAGGGAGTAAAGCGAAGGAGTCCTCGCCAGATCGTCGGCGGTGATCGCCACGCCGTTCAGAAAGGCATTGTGCAGACCGACCGGTTCGTCGTTCGCCAGACGCAGACGCTTGAGATGCAGCACTTCGGCGTCGGCGGGGAGACCGGCGGCGATGATGACGTCAGCCGGCGCGGCGACCTGCTCGATCAGGAGGATGCGAGCGCTGGGTACGAGACGGCGCGCCTGCATATCCTCGGTGAAGCTGACCAGCCGGTCCAGCGGGTGATCCAGATGACGGGCGGTGACGAACGTCCCTCTGCCGCGCTCGCGGCGGACGAAACCGTGCTTGACCATCTCTGCCATCGCCTGCCGCACGGTCATCGGGCTGACTTTGAAGTGTCGCGATAAGTCGGTCTCAGAGGGCAGGGCATCGCCGGGCTTGAGCGACCCGGCGGCGATCAGCGCCACGATCCCCTGGTAGATCTGGAAGTAGATGGGAACGGGGCTGTCTTTATCGATCTGTATCGAGAAGCCGTCGAGAGTCATCCGTGCGCTTCCAGAAGAAATCCAATTCTCTAGAGAACTGTAACGCCTATTATATTCCAGCGCAAGAGGTGCGCCTGAGATTTCCCGCCAGATGCATCACGGGTGCGCCGATTGCTCTGGGTGACGGTGCTGGACCAGGACATCGATGGTCAGGGCAAGCGCCGCCGAACGCACGGCTTGTTCGAGCGCCGAGGCGACCACCGCCGCCGGATCGAGGATGCCGGCTTCTGTCATAGAGATGACCTGACCGGATCGCACATCGACGCCATGATCGATTGGCGCAGCCTTCAGGCGACCGAGCAGTTCGCCGGCTTCCAGCCCAGCATTCACCATGATCTGGCGCGCGGGCAGCTCCAGGGCTTGCGCCAGCATCCGGTATGCTGCGCGCTCGTCGAGGTCCTGCGCTGCGGACGCCGTCCGGAGGAGTTCCCCCCGGCAGTTCAGCAAGGCGATACCTCCGCCGGGCACGACGCCATCCATCAGACCGCTGCGCACCGTGGCGACCACTGCTTTGATGCTGTCGCGCCGGGCGTCGATCTCGGAGGTTGTCGCACCGCCGACCAGAAGGGCTGCCGACGCCCCCATCAGCCGACCGATTCGTTCCCGAAGGGCACGGCGCGCTTCCGGGTCAGCCGTCTGCTGGTGACGGCGCAGCAGGGTGTCCAGAAAGCGGCTCCGCGCCTGTCCGCCATCGGCGTCTTCGACGATGCAAAAGACCTCCTGATTCGCCCAGACCTGCTTCGCCAGACCCAGATCGTCCGGTCGAACCTGCTGGGGCTGCTCACCTGCCGCCTGCACGAACGGGCGCGCGCCGGTGATGATCGCCAGCTCTTCGAGCATCTGCGCGCCGGCAGCGCGGTCGGCAGGCAGCTTGACCGCAAACATCGCGAACCGCTCAGGCGTCTTGTTAACGTGGGTGAACAGACCGAGCGCCCGGGGCGACAGCCTGCTGGCGACGACTACGAGCGCGCGCGCGCGCCTGGACGCGGATTCGATCAGCGGGACCACCTGACGGGGATCCTCAAAGTCGAGGTCGCTCAGGAAGATCGCCGGGTCTTCCAGCGCTGATCGGCGGCTGACGGCATCGAGGATGAGTTCGGGGGCGTGCACACCGCCTTCCCAGATCATGCCGTGCACATACTCCCGTTCCAGAACCCGGCTGTAACCCCGGTGGATGTCGATCCGCCCGTACTCGCCGAGGACGTCGAAGGCTTCGCCCAGGAGTTCAGCGGCCGGCTCATCGGCGCCGTGTGTACGGGCTAATCGGCGAATGGTCTCCTGCCCGGTGATCGAGGTGGTCATGCCGCCGAGGCATCTCTTCGCCTCGGCGAGCGCGTTGAGCAGGTAGCTGCGCACCCGCATGGCGTTTCCTCCGGCAGTGATGTAGCGGACCCCGTCGCGGAAGAGGCTCTGAAAGAGGACACCAGCCGTCGCAGTGCCATCGCCGACGGAGTCGTACTGCTGCCAGAGCATCTGACGAAGCAGCATTGCGCCCATGTCGGCGTCACGATGCTGGAGGGCGAAGATCCGACGGGCGATCAGCGCGCCTTTGTCGAGGATCTCCGGCGGCTGCGTTCGACTGATCTTCTCCACCGCCACACTCCGGGGAAGCGGTCCCAGGGTTGGCTTGATCGCCTCGACCAGCAGATCGATGCCCTGCTGGAATCCCTGGTAGATGCTCGGCTGAAAGACCAGCCGCGGCGTGCGGGCATCGGTCACGGCGCTGGCTTTCACAGGCTTGCTGGTCAAACGAATATCCTCTCGATTCCGACATCCTGTCTTATGCCATCCCCGGTCCAGCGGGGCAATCCCGGCAGCGTTCGCGCACTTGACGCCGTCGCGTATGAGGCGTTATGGTGGAACCTCTGTGCCTGCTGACTCACGACCCGAGCCTTCGAATGCCAAAGATGCGTGGAACCAAAGACGCTCGCCCGCTCAACCTCAAGGATATCGCCAGAAAGTCCGGCGTGTCCAAATCGACCGTCTCGCGTGTGATCAATGGCGGCGTCAACGTGAGCGAAAAGACGCTTGCACGAGTTCGAGCGGTGATCGAGGCGGAAGGATTTGTGCCCAACCCGGGTGGGCGTATCCTTCACCTCCAGCAGACCTTCATCATTGGCATCGTACTGCTGCACAATATCCAGGACATTTTTGAGGACCCCTACTATTTTCCGCTCTTCCTGCAGGGGGTGAACCAAGCCGCGCACCAGCGCAACTATGCGACCCTGCTGTGGATCGACGCCGGAGTCGAGGACGAGGAGCAGTTCTACCGGCGAATCCTTGCCAACCGGATGATGGACGGGCTGGTGATCGCCTCGTCGCGCATGAATTCGCCGGTGATCGAACGGCTCCTCGACGCCAACATGAAGTTCGTCATGGTCGAACGCCCATCGGCGTATTCCGATCGCGTCAGCTATGTGGTGTCGGACGCCGTCGCCTCGGCGCGACTGGCGGTTCGGCATCTGATCGATGCCGGCTGCCGGCGCATCGGGACGATCACCGGACGACTGGACCATGTCGATGGCATTGATCGCCTGGAAGGTTACAGAAAAGCTCTGACAGACGCCGGGCTGCCTTTTGACCCGGCGCTGGTGGTCGAGGGCGATTTCACCTATGCCTCGGGATACGCCAGGGTTCAGGCGCTTCTTGACCAGCACGTCGATGCCATCTTCGCCGCCACCGACCGAACCGCCCTCGGCGCACTCCAGGCGATTCAGGAAGCCGGCTTGCGCGTGCCGGACGATCTCTGTCTGGTTGGTTACGACAACCTCGCCCAATATGTACAGCCTCCTGTTGTGCCGCTCACGTCCGTCGATCATCACGTCCTGGAGAAGAGCGGGGCAGCGACCGAGATCCTCATCGATCTGATCGAGGGTGAGCGCCGCGCGCCGCAGCAGATCATCCTGCCCACCGATCTGGTCATTCGCGCCTCCAGCCTCCCGCGCCGATAGTCATCGACTGAAATTTGTTCCCTATTGAAAATGTGCTATAGTCAAATTGGGAAGCTTCCCAAGATGATAGAGCCAAAACCTGACTGGGGCAACTGGCGACCGAAGGTGGACGGTGTCTCCACTGGACCATGGTGAGGCGAGGAAGCATTCCCAGCAACCGGTTGTTGCCCACTTTTCATTCTGTGATGCAGGTTGTTGTGGAGGCTGAAATGCGTGACAAAAAGACTTTAAGCAGACGTGAGTTCTTTCGACTGGCGGGCGGTACGATTGCAGCGGCATCTCTGGCTGGGCTGCCCCTCGCCGTGACCGCGCAGGGTGACGAGATCAAGCTCGTCTTCTGGAGCCCAAACTGCGATGTGGAGTGTGAGCAGGGTAACACGCCGGAATGGCTGGAACGCTACCGTCAGGAAGTGAACAGCAAGGTCAGCTTCGAACTCTCAGGTGCGCCCTGGGGCGACTACTGGACACGGCTGCCGCTGGCGCTTGCCGGCGGAACGGGACCCGACATGTATTTCTTCCACGGCAACTGGATGCAGCAGTTTGTCGATGGTGGTCTGGTCGCCGCCTGGCCCGAAGAACGTGTCGCCCAGCTTCGCGAAAAACTGGCTGGCATTGACACGAACCTGATCAATGCCAGCCTGTATGCCTTTGATGAAGGCTTTGACACAACCGTGATCTATTACGGGAAGAAAGCCTGGGCGGATGCTGGCTTGACCGATGCCGATATTCCCACAACATGGGATGAACTCATCAGCCTGGCAAATCGGCTGACCCTCCGCGATGCCAGCGGGGCGATCACGCGGGCAGGCTTTGATGCCAATCTGCGCGACGGACGCTGGACATGGCTGGCGCTCAAGTATCAGATGGGTGAGTTCATGTTCACCGAAGATGGCCGCCGCGCTAACATCATGACCGAGGGCGGGCGTGCAGCCGCGCAGATGCTCTATGACTGGGAACTGGGCGAGAACCCGGTCGGCAACATTGACCTGGCGCCCTGGACCGAAGACGCGCTCCCAACCGAGATCGCCGCGATGGGTTTTGGCTTCGGCTGGTTCGCGGACTACTGGCGCAGCGACTATCCTGAGTATGAATGGGGCGCCTTCCCCGTTCCGCGCCTTGAAGGCTCACCTGCGGTCGCCCGATCTGGAAGCTGGACGGGTCCTGCCGTCAGCGCGCTGGGGACTGATGCCGCCAAGGCGGCTGCCTTTGACGTGATTCAGTGGTATGGCACCGACCCGGCGCTGATGAAGTTCCGCGCGCTCGGCGGCTCTGTCCCGGCGCTGCGCAGCCTGCGCGAGGATCCAGACATTCTGGCGTC